>NZ_JBDFRB010000013.1:0-84452 GCF_039615075.1 Sinomonas halotolerans
TGTACCGGGTCATGACGTTGGTGGCAGGCGAGTCGTGTTGACGTAGGGAGAGCCTCCGGGTGGGGTGTGGCTTGTCGAAGGCTTTCACCTGACCCCGGAGGCTCTCTTGTCCCACGGTAACGCCCGCCTGACCTTCCATGGCCGCCTGCTGATCGTCCGCCGCCATCTCGAGGGGTGGAAGCAGGCCCACCTCGCCTCGGCGATGGGCATCTCGCGCAAGTGCGTGAAGACTTGGATCGACCGCTACGCCGAGGAGGGCGAGGACGGCCTCCACGACCGCTCCTCCCGTCCGCACAGCTGCCCGAGAAAGACCAGCGCCGAGCTCGAGCAGCGGATCATCGACCTGCGCCAGAGCGAACGGCGTGGGCCCGCTTGGATCGGGGCCCAGCTCGAGGTGCCGCCCCGGACGGTCTCGCGGTTCCTGGCCCGCAACGGCCTGCCGCCCCTGGCAGCGCTCGACCCGATGAGCGGAGAGCTGATCCGCTCCAGCAAGGCCACAGCCGTGCGCTACGAACGCAAACGGCCCGGCGAGCTGGTCCACATGGACGTGAAGAAGCTCGGCCGGATCCCGGACGGAGGAGGCTGGCGCGCCCTCGGCAGGGAAGCGACCGTGGCCCACAAGCACAAGAAGGGCCCGATCGGCTTCGACTACGTGCACTCGCTCGTGGACGACTTCTCCCGGCTGGCCTACTCCGAGATCCTCCCGGACGAGAAGGGCACCACCTGTGCCGGCTTCCTCGACCGGGCGGTCGCCTACTTCGCCGCCCACGGGATCGCCCGCATCGAGCGGCTCATGACCGACAACGCCTTCGCCTACCGGTACTCCCTGGGCGAGGTCTGCGCCAGGCATGGCATCCGCCAGAAGTTCATCCGGCCCCACTGCCCCTGGCAGAACGGCAAGGTGGAACGTCTCAACCGCACCCTGCAGACCGAGTGGGCCTACCGCCAGCCCTTCACCAGCAACGACCAACGCACCGAAGCACTTGCACCCTGGCTCGAGCACTACAACACTCAACGTAGCCACAGCGCACTCGGAGGCAAGCCCCCGACCAGCCGACTGCAACCAACCTGATGGCCGGGTACAGCTAGGCCCCGGACGGGCGGACGGCGGACGGCCAGACGGCAGACGGGCCGGGCGGAGCATTCTCCGCCCGGCCCGTTCCTGTGGTTGCCCTCCTACTTCACGGCCGCGTACGCGTTCACGCGGCCGTGGATCCAGTAGCTGCCCGTGCCGGAGATCGGGTCTGCCGTCGCTTCCACGACGGAGCGGACCGTGGAGTTGTTGGCGCTGGGGCGGACGCTCCAGGCCAGCGCCACCGTGCCGGCGACCACGGGCGAGGCCATCGAGGTGCCGCTCGCGATGTCGTAGTCCTTGGACCGGCCGTTGGACTCCATGGCGAACGGGTGGTTCGGGAGCGTCGAGTAGATGCTGGCCCCCGGCGCCGCGACGTCCACCCACTTGGCGCTGTAGGTCGAGAAGGATGCCTTCTCGTCGTTGTTGTCCGTGGCCGCGACCGCGATGACGTTGGTGTAGGCGCCGGGGTAGACCTTGCCCTGCGCGCCGGTGTTCCCCGCGGCCGCGACGATGACGACGCCGGCAGCCCAGGCCTTCTTGACGGCGGTCTCGAGCGTGGTGGACGAGAACCGGCTGCCGAGGCTCATGTTGATGACCTTCGCCTTCTGCCCCACCGCCCAGTCGATGCCCGCAGCGATGGCCGAGAAGGAGCCGGACCCGCTGTCGTTCAGCACCTTGACGTCCAGGATGGTGCAGGAGGGGCACACGCCCGCCACACCGATCGAGTTGTTGGCCGTAGCCGCGATGATGCCCGCCACGTGGGTGCCGTGGCCGTAGAAGTCGTCGTTGCTCGCGGTCCCGCTGAAGTTGGCGCTGCCCACCACCTTGGGCGTGATGTCCGGGTGGTCGTCGTCGACGCCGGTGTCCAGCACCGCGACCTTCGTCCCGCCGCCGGTGGTGACGGTCCAGGCCTCGGGGGCGTCGATGTCGGCGTCCGCCGTGCCAGCGGGCACCGTGACGCTGCCGCTCGTGTTGGTGAAGGACTGGCCCGTGTTCTCCAGGGCGTACTGCCGGGGGAAGTAGAAGTCGTCGCTCAGTGCTGTCGCGATGCCGTCCAGCTCGGCGTACTCGACCGCCGGGTTGTGGCCGAGCGCGGTGGCGAGGCGCTGCTCGTTGCCCTCGGGGACGCTGATGAGGCGCGCCCCCGTGCTGCCGACGCCGGGACCGTTGGCGAGCCCGTAGGCCTTCAGGACTCCGGCAGAGGCACGGTCGTCGTGGAACTTGACCAGGATCTGCCCCTCCACGTGCGGCGGCGGGTCCGCGGCACCAGCGGCAGGCGCCAGTATCAGGGGGGCGAGCCCCAGGACTGCTGCGGCAATACTGGCGATCACTGCCTTCTTCATGGTGGTTCCTCTCTCGTGCCTCAGGCGTCGACTTCCATGCACTCGTCGATCTGGAGGGTGGCCCCGCGGGCCAGGTAGGGGTGGTCTGCGAGCAGCTCACGTGCCTCGGAGAGCGAGCTGGCCTGGATGATCGTGTAGCCGCTGATCTCCACGGAGTCGAAGGGCGGCCCGTCGGAGAGCTGCCCTGCCAGGAGCAGGGGCGCGCCGAAGTCCACGAGGGCGTCCCCGAGCTTCCGGTTGGCCCACTCGCGCAGGACCCTGCGGCTTGCGACGGCGTACTCGGTGTTCGGATACGCCATCCCGTGGTACGTGATGAGGAACCGTGTCATGGCTCTCCTTCCACCGCCGTGCGCCTAGGGTACGCCTGCCCGCGCGGCGGTGGGAGGGCACGTTCGCTACTTCCTGAGCACCTCCTCCAGAGTGCGCGGGCGGCGGCCGGTGAGGCGTTCGACGTCGCGGCGCCCGGAGACCACGAAGAGGACCTCCACCCCGCGCGGGGCCTGCTCGCACAGGGCGCGTTCGCCGTAGTCGGCCGGGGGCACGACGGCGTGGGGCAGCTCAGGCGCCTTCGCCGGCCTGCGCGCCAGGAGGGTGAGCGGCAGGCCCGCCTCGGACAGCAGGTGGGCGACGTGCCCGCCCACCGTGCCGGTCACGCCGGCGATGGCCAGGGTGGGGGAGGGGGAGGGGTTCATGGGGACGAGGCTACGCTCGGTGCGGAGGCTAAAAACGTTTGGATGCCCTCATTGCCCCCATGGCTGCAGGTGCTCGGCGGTTGGCGCCTTGCTCACGGGATGTAGGGGATCGAAGATTGTCGGCCTCGGGTTATAGGCTTGTTCACGCCGCAAGGGGTGCGGCTTCGAATGACCACGGGGGTCCTTTTGTCTCACGACATCCAACTCGTCCCGGATCCACATCTGATGGAGTCAATGAGGGCTGTTGGGTACAACTTGGAGACCGCAATTGCGGATCTCGTGGACAACTCAATCACCGCGCGGGCGGGTGCAATCGACGTCCTGTTCTCCCCGGAAGATGATCCTTACATAGCCATTGTCGATGATGGCGTCGGGATGTCCCGAGGCGAGGCGCAGAACGCAATGCGCCTCGCCGGTGTGAGCTCGACGGGGGAACGCGATCCTCGAGACCTCGGCCGGTTCGGGCTGGGGCTCAAGACCGCCTCGATTTCACAATGTCGCCGCGTGACGCTCATTTCCAAGCGGGGCGACAGCGTGCACGGATTCCGCTGGGACCTTGACTATCTCGTGAGCACTGGGTCTTGGAGTCTCCAAGAGCTCGATCGGGATGAAATCGCCGGTTTGCCCGGGATGCACGTGCTCGACAAGCACGAGAGCGGCACCATGGTCCTTTGGACCAACCTGGATCGGCTCACCTCGGCTACCACTGATGTGTCCCAAACAATTGACGAGCGCATGAAGCTTGCGAGGGAGCATCTAGGTCTTGTCTTCCACCGTTTCCTCGCTGGAGAGCACGGCGCAAAGCTGACTATCAGTGTCAACTACCGGCCGATCGCTGGAGCCGACCCCCTACTCTCCCAGCACACCGCCACTCAGAAGGGACCGGTAGAGCGAATCCCGATCGAAGGCTCAGTCATCGAGGTCCGTCCCTTTACCCTTCCCCATATTGCCCACTTGTCGGAGGCGGACCGCAGAAGGGCCCAAGTAGGCGGCACGCTGAGGGACAGTCAGGGCTTCTACGTTTACCGAGCCCTTCGCCTCGTCATCTGGGGCACGTGGTTCCGCGTGTCGCCGAAGCAGGAGCTCGGAAAGCTGGCACGGGTACGCGTCGATATCCCGAACACCTTGGATCATCTGTGGCACTTGGATATCAAGAAGTCCCAGGCCATGCCTCCGCCAGCGATCCGGAATCGTCTCAAGGGGTTCGCGGACCGCATCGTGGCGCCGAGCCGGCGGGTCCACACCTACCGAGGACGAAGTGCCCGCGTCGACACCACGCGGCATCTATGGGACGTCATCGCCGACAGGGACGTCTTCCGATACGAGATCAATCGGACCCACCCGGCGCTGGAAGCCCTCGCTGCAACGTTGGACGCGGAACAGCTCGAGGCGGTGGAGACGGTCCTTGAACTGGTCGAGAGCAACTTCCCAGTCGACGACGTCTACAACCGCATCGGTCAGGACGAGAAGCATCAACCCGCGGGCGGCGTATCAAGCGAGCTTGAGCGCCACGGCCGAAGGCTTTGGGAGGCCTATCGGGGCCGAATCTCTGCGGACGAGTTCGTTGATCTGATGGCCTCGTCTGAACCATTCGTCGGTGATAGCGCCGGTCGTGCGCTGCTTGAAAGGATTGTGGCCGAATGAACCTCATCGACGAGAACCAGCGTCTTGACCTGAATACCCTGGAGGGCGCGATCATCGGGCGCCTTAGGGACCCCGAGACCGGCGAGACGAGACGAGATGTCAGCGAGGATGACGTCCGAGGCCACATGGACGTCTTGTCGTCGATTCTTGCCCCGGGAGCGACTGCCGAGCAGCTCGACGAACTTCTCAGGACTATTGTCGCCCACATCGGCGCCGATATACCTCCCCCTGGTGGGCCTCTTGTGAAGGATCACAAGCCGTGGCTGGAGAAGGCGAAGCCGTCGATCACGTGGCGACGCTGGTACGCCTACCGGAGGATGCTGTCAAAGAACGGCATCTCCCCCAAAGTGCTGCTCAGCCTCGACAAGTTCACCGACGACATCCTGGACCTCATCGGTGATCCCAAGAACCCGGGCCGATGGAACCGCCGCGGCCTCATCATCGGAGATGTCCAATCCGGAAAGACGCAGAACTTCATCGGCATCATGAACAAGGCGGCCGATGCTGGATACCGGCTCATCATCGTGCTGTCAGGGAACACGGAGTACCTGCGGCGTCAGACGCACGAGCGAGTTGACGCAGGCTTTATCGGACGCGACACCAGCCTGGTCGATCTGCCGAACCAGGTCCTCGTCCATCGCGACAACCGAGTGGGCGTGGGTATCGGGAACGACGGTGTGTCAGACGTCCTGAGCATGACGACAGTCCCGATGGACTACCTCCAACACAGCAAGAAGGCCGTGAGCGCACCGCTGCCAAGTGCCGAGTCGACCCAGCCGGTGGTCTTCGTGATCAAGAAGAATCTGCATGTCCTCCGGGCGGTGGAAGGGTGGGCCGCAGCGAACGCAAACGTGCACGGAAAGATCGACCTTCCTGTGCTCGTGCTGGATGACGAATCCGACTACGCGTCCGTCAATACCGGAAACGAGGACGACCCGACCGCGATCAACGGAGCGATCCGGCGGATCCTGGCCCGCTTCAACAGGTCGTCCTACGTGGCCATCACGGCTACACCGTTCGCCAACATCTTCATCGACCACGAAGCCGAGAAGGTCTTCGACCCCGAGGACGGAACGGCGTATCCGGATCTCTTCCCTGAGGACTACGTCTACCCGCTCGAGGCACCGACCAACTACTCAGGAATCTTCAGTATCTTCGGCCTGCCGGGGGAAGCTGGTCCGCAGGGCCTTGTCTCGCTCACCGACGCGGAAAAGTGGATACCGGTCAAGCACCGTAAAGACCAGAAGCCCGGCCTCGTGCCGGAATCGCTGAGGGACGCCATCCGGACCTTCATCATCGCCAATGCAATCATGGACCTCCGAGTCAAGGCGCCCAGACGGCGCTCTATGCTCATCAACGCCTCGAGATTCGTGGACGTCCAAGGGCGGATCTTCGACCAGGTACTTGAGATCTTCGAACGCTACAAGATGGCTATCGACCTGCACAGCGAGGCCTATGCACGTGGTGAGGGCAGCAGCACCCTGGACGAGCTGCACGATACGTTCGTGCGGCGCTTCGCCCATACGTCGGTGACGTGGCCCGCCGTGCTCGCGGCCCTGCCCGGCGCCGTGGCCTCGATGCGACCGAAGGTCTATAACTCCCGCATCGACAAGGACGGGGAGGACGAACTCTACGAAGACTCCGTGCCCACCCGACAGATCGCCATCGGAGGCGACCTCCTGAGCCGGGGACTGACTCTCGACGGGCTGGTTGTTAGCTACTTCCATAGGCGCGTGGCAGCAGCGGACACGATGATGCAGATGGCCCGCTGGTTCGGGTACCGCGATGGCTACCGCGACCTGTGCCACCTGTGGATCGGAGAATCGATGGCGGATGACTATCGGTTTGTGGGCAGCGCGGTCATGGAGCTCCGCAACGATCTGGCCAACATGAAGAAGTACAATATGACGCCACAAGACTTCGGCTTGGCGGTGAGGAAGCATCCCGAAGCGCTTTTGATCACCGCTCGGAACAAGCAGAAGAGTGCGATCTCGGCTCCGAAGAGCGTCAATCTTTTGGGCCAGATGCTTGAATCGACGAAGCTCGCTAATAATCTGGCTATCGCCGAAGAAAACTTCAAGCTGACGAGCAATTTTGCCGATTCATTGGCCGCTCACGTGGCCTCTGGCAAGGTCACGAGAGGTCTGACTCCCCGTGAGTACCCGCTCTTCGAGAGCGTGCCGAAGGAAGCCATTGCAGATTTCCTGCGCAGCTTCTCACTTCCTCCCGTCGAGTCCCGCTTTGACGTCAAAGTCCTCGCGGACATGGCCAAGGCCAGTGCCGGCGAGCGGTTCGATACGTGGGATGTCGTGTTCATGAACGGGGCGCCCACTGCGGAGCCGGTGCCGCTCGGTGAGAGCCTCGAAGTTCGCGAGACGCGTCGTTCAGTTTCAAGGCGTGAGACGGAGAGCCGACGAGGGGAGGCGCGCCAAGCCGCTCTCTGGGTCAGCGGCAAGCGGTCCCGGCTGGCGGGCCCCGACGACTTAGCCAGGCTCCTTGACAGCGAGACGCAGACGAAGATCGTCGAGGACTATGTGAACCGCCACCCGGAAGTCGCTGATGAGGGCAAGGTTTCCGTGCCGGAGCACGCCATCTACCCCTACCTCACACGCGCAAAGTTGATGATCTACGTGCTAAACCCAACGGCCACCAGCTTCGAGGGAGAGGAATATCTCCCCGAAGAATTCCGCGGTCAGCACCTAGTTGCGCTGAAGGTCGCCCTCCCGTCAGATCCGCGGGACATCAAATCGGGGAACGGTAAGGCTGTCTATCTGATCAATACGGTGGCGCAGCGCCAGTGGACCATCGAATACGAGGACTTCGCGTGACGAGCACTTGGACGGTCGAAGCCTGGCTCGATTCGGTCAGGAACGGATTGGTCGGCCTGAGAGAGCTGGACCCAGAAACGGCAACCCGCCTCGTGTACGGCTGCGATCACTATGGAAGACTCCAGTTCGGCATGATCTCGCCGTACCCGGTGGGACGCCCTGACCTTTCACGTGTCGTCACGGTCGAGAACGGCCGCCGGTCCGACGGCTCGTGGATGCTTCTGCTCACTCTCGACGATGCCCAGTTCACCGATGTCTTCGGGCGTTTGTGTGGTCACGTCTATGAAACCGTCGCGCGGGCGACATCCGCACGCAAGGGCACCGACGCGGCACTCGCTTGTCTCGCCACATGGAGGGAACTGTTTCGCTCCTCGAACCAGAACCGGCTGGGGCTTGAAGGATGCCGAGGCCTCTACGCAGAGCTGGTGTTTGGGTTCCGAGTCCTCGCCCCCGCTGTGGGGCTCTCGACCGCCCTCGATGCATGGGAGGGGCCCTTTGGCGCCGACCAGGACTTCCAGATTGGCAATGATCGGTTTGAGGTGAAGAGCGTTCACCCCACAGCCCGATCCGTGACGATCGCCAACGAGTACCAGCTGGCCGAGGGGGGCGCGCTCGTTTGTGCTGCGGTCTCCGACGCGAAGGTGGCAGAGCCTGGTTTCGAATCGCTGGGTGCGGTCGTCGAAGCTATCCGGTCGGAAATCCTGTCATCGTCGTCCGACATCCAGTCCTTCGACGACGCGCTCAGCGAGCTGCGATATGACGTCTCGGACGACTACTACAGGTCCGTATATCTGCGCCTCGATTCTTTGTCCTACTTCGACATCCGGCCGGGTTTTCCAAGGATCCTTCCCGGCGACCTTCCCAAGGGTGTCGGACGGGTGAAGTACAACATTGAGTGGGACGCGATCGAGCCGTTCCGAGTGGACGAGACCCAAGCCGTCCCGAAGATCATCCTTGGGGGAGAATAGAATGGATGTCCGCGAGTTCCATCAATCGCTCCTGGCCGAAGTCGGTCTTCGCGCGGATGCTGAGGGCGACTACATGCAGTCGGCCTTCACGCGCACGGTCGGGGAGCGTCTCGCAGAAGCGGGAGAATTCGAATCCCTCGAAGTCCTTGACTTCGAGGGGACAGGCAAACGCCGGCGGACGCTGAGAGTCAACGGCTATGACCTAGACAATCAAGACGCCAGCGTCGCGCTGGTGGTTTCCCTCTTCAACGGCGGCGGCTACGTCGAGTCGGTAGGCGTGCCAGAGATCAAGGCTCAGCTCAAATCGCTCCAGTCCTACCTTGAGGACGCGGTCGACGGATCCTTCCTTGAAGGACGCGAACACAGCGACCCGGCTTACCAGCTCGCATCGGACCTTCGGGATCGCGGTTCCGTGGTCTCGCGCTACCGTCTCTTCTTCATCACCGACGGGCGCGCTTCTGACCGGCTCAAGGAACTTCCCTCGGTTTCTGTTGGCGGCGTTCCGGTCGACTTCCACATCTGGGATATCGAGAGGCTCCTCCAGCTGAGCCTGTCGTCCAGCGATCACGAACCGCTCGACATTGATATCACCGAATGGGCTGACAAGGGGATTCCCGCCCTTGCTGTGCGCCACGGCGCGTCGGAGGACTTTTCTGTCTATCTAGCCTGCATGCCTGGGTCTTTGGTTGCGGGACTGTATGGCAGGTATGGCAGCCGGCTCCTAGAGAGCAACGTGCGTTCGTACTTGAGCAACCGGGGAAAGGTCAACCGCGGAATCAAGGACACGATCATCGCGAAGCCTTCTCGGTTCTTGGCCTACAATAACGGGATCACTGCGACCGCGGCCTCAGTCGAGACGACGCCGGACGGTTCCATCGCCAGAATCCGAGATCTACAGATCGTCAACGGCGGTCAGACCACTGCTTCCCTGTTCTTCGTAGGACGCGACAGCAGGGATGCAAACCTAGATGCTGCCTTCGTTCAGATGAAGCTGGTCGTTCTGGACACCACGACAGATCCCGAGCTCGTTCCGAAGATCTCCCAGTATGCCAATAGCCAGAACGCGGTGAGCGCATCAGACTTCTTCTCCAACCATGAGTTCCATCAGCGTATCGAATCCCTGTCCAGGCGGGTGCTTGTGCCTGCGGCGCTAGGCTCGACACTGAATACCAAGTGGTATTACGAGCGGACCAAGGGGCAGTACGAGAACGAGAAGAGCCTCCGGGCAGGGAGTGCAAGCGCTCGATTTGAGAAGGAGTACCCGAAGAGACAGCGGATCGATAAGCCGTCGCTCGCGAAGTACACGATGGCGTGGGAGCAGCAGCCGCATGTCGTGAGCCTTGGTGCCCAGAAGAACTTTGCCGCATTCGCTAACCACGTTGAAAAAACGTGGGAAAAAGACCCGGATTCGTTCAACGAGGCGTACTTCAAAGAGGCCATCGCAAAGGGCATTCTCTTTGAAGATATCAGGTCGGCTGTCGGCAAGGCGGAGTGGTATGAGAAGGGGTATCTCGCAAACATTGTCGCCTACACGGTTGCGAAGATTGCCAATGTCGTCGCCCAGTCGGCCCGGGGGAGGGTGCTCGACTTCGAGCGGATCTGGCGTGAGCAGAAGGTCCAGCCCTCGCTCCTCGCCTTCGCTCTCGACATCGCTCAGGAGGTCCAGGCAGTTCTGACTTCAGACACGAGAGCCGTGCAGAACGTCACGGAGTGGGCGAAGAAGCCGGAGTGCTGGAATCGCGTCCGCGCTTTGCGGGTGGAGATCCCGGTCACGGCGGCTGCTGGGCTTGCGGACCCCGTCGCAGTGGCCACCGCCAAGCGGCAGGCCAAGGACAATCAGAAGATCGACAATGGCATCGACAAAGTGGTGAAGGTCATGGACGTGCCAGCGGCACACTGGGCAGAGCTGCGGGACTTTGGGCTGGCCAATCGCCTCGTCGCTGAGAAGGACCTGAGCATCCTCAAGCTAGTCACCAACGGCATGGGAATCCCCAGCGACCGGCAGGCCGCACGTCTGTGCGCGATCGTGGAGGCTGCGAACTCGCGCGGATTCGAGACGTTCCAGCTGTGATGGAGTTCTTGGAACGCCGCTGCGGTGCAAGTTCGCCGGGACACTTTCATGACAGGATGGCAGCATGAGTTCCCCCACGCCCTCCCTCGGGCTTGAGCACGCCCTGGTTCGCTTCACACGAAGGGAGTTGGCCGCGGCTTTGGGTGTCGACGGGCGCACCATTGCAAGATGGCTCTCCGGTGAGACGACGCCGCCGCCGTACCTGCAGGGTGCTTTGGGAGCCCTGCTGGCCAAGCGGCCGGCTCCAGAGCAAGGCGACTTCACGTTCATTGATCTGTTTGCGGGGATCGGCGGCATCCGGCAGGGGTTTGACGCCGCAGGCGGTCTCTGCGTGCTGACGTCCGAGTGGAACTCCTATTCGCAGCGGACCTATAGCGTGAACTTTGGAATGAACCATAAGTTCATTGGCGACATCGTGGGCCGCGTCGCGGACGTTCCGAACCATGACCTCCTGCTCGCAGGATTTCCGTGTCAGCCATTCTCCATCGCGGGAGTAAGCAAGAAGAACTCTCTCGGGCGCCCGCACGGTTTCGAAGACCCGACCCAAGGGACGCTGTTCTTTGAGATTAAGGAGATTCTGGCTGCTCGCCGGCCGTCGGCGTTCGTCCTAGAGAACGTCAAGAATCTCCGTTCGCACGATCAAGGCCGGACCTTCAAGGTCATCATGGATGTGCTCGAAAATGAGCTCGGGTACAAGGTTCAGGCGAAGATCGTAGACGGCGGGCATTTCACGCCGCAGCACCGTGAGCGAATTGTGATCGTCGGCTTTGCGGAGGAAGTTGACTTCAGCCTCGACAGCATGGAGCTTCCGGAACGTACTTCTCACCGACTGGAGTCAATACTCCACAAGTGCGACGGCTCGGAGCCTTTCCTCGACCACGACGGCGAGAAGTACTTCGACTTCGGCAGGGGACGTGTCCACGAGCGCTACACCCTGTCAGAGAACCTCTGGAACTACCTCCAAGCCTACGCCGTGAAGCACCGCAAGGCCGGCAATGGCTTCGGCTACGGTCTCGTAACGCCGGAATCACGCACGCGCACGCTGTCGGCACGCTACTACAAAGACGGTTCCGAAATCCTGGTCGCGCAGGAAGACTCCCGTCCGCGGCGACTGACGCCTAGGGAGTGTGCGAGGCTCATGGGCTTTCCTGATTCCTTCGTAATCCCCGTGAGCGACACTCAAGCTTATCGGCAGTTCGGCAACAGCGTTGTGGCGCCAGTGTTCGCTGAGCTTGCAAGGATTATGGCTCCTCACATCGCTGAGCTGCGGCGAAGGCGCTATTCTGGCCGCATTGACGGCGCGGCGTAGAAAACGCCGATCGGGGGACGTCATGTATGCGCTGAAAGTTCTTGCCCCAGTAGACATCAATCATTTCAAGTCGAATCAGCATGAGTTCAATGGGGCTGCAGGGTTCCGGCGGGTCCTCGGCGAGCCGGTGGGAAAAACCGACGTGTGGGCGAGGGTTGTCGAGTTGGACCACGATGACTTCAACCGGGCTACATCGAGCGCTGAGACATGGATGACTTGGTACAACGCGCGCGTGAACAATCCAAGGCGTGCGCCGGAGTTCAGGCTTTATTATCGGCCTGAAATTGATGGGATCGTAAGTCGTGCGAATCCCGGGGATATCTTGTTGCTATTGCGCCACCACAGCCCGGCTCGGCACCACCTCCAAGTCTCGGTTGCGATCGCCCGCCAGGGGTCGGCTCCGGCACGGTTGCTGTCATGGGCATTCAATCAACCGAGGGACGCAATGGAGGGCGGCTCGCTAAGTCACCAAGCGGCCCATGGCTTAAGCCTGCCGAGTGGAGCCGCATCTGCCATCGATGCGCTGGGGATGTCACTTGGGCTGCGCATGGAAGTCAGTGGCTGCGTCGATACGGCGGACTCGCCGGACAATCGAGTTGGAGCATGCTTCGACCGCGACTTCCGGGAGCATGAGCTCGCTTTTGCGGAGCGTCTGAAGGAAGAGGGGCCGGGCCCCGCCAAGGGTCCGCTTGAACTGTTCCATGAAGCACGGGCACTTGGCGGAAGGTTCCAAGTCCATCAGGTCCGAATTCTCAGGGACCTCCTGGTAGGCGAGATTGTGCGAGCTGGGCTGGCGCACAAGGATGCGCTTAGCCGGGACGAAGGAGGAGTCCTGCTTCGCGACAGGTCAGGCGTGTGGCAGCACACGGAGGTGCGGCCGTTGCTCGACGCGGCGACGCTTGCCCATCTTAGACTCGGGACGATGCCACGGTTCCTTGTGACGCTGCAGCCTGGTCTTGGCGATTCGACGCACCGAATGCTCGAGAGGGCGGGCTGTCGGATTGTGGCCCCCGCCCAGCTGCATTCCGCCTATCCTGACGAGTGGCGGAGCCAAGTCTGGAGCATTTCGGAGTGGCTCGATGCGCATTCTTGAGCCGATTGACCGACGGTGTAGTCCGCGATTTTCGCTGATATGACCGGCCACCCCGAGATCCCACTTCCCGGCGGCGACGTCACAGAAGGCGTCGTGCGGGTGGGGGACACCGTGCGGCGGCCTACGGGCCCGCACTCGCCACTCGTGCACGCTGTGCTCCAGCACCTCGAGGCGCAGGGGTTCGACGGCGCCCCGCGGTTCCTGGGCATCGACGAGAAGGGCCGCGAGGTCCTCACCTTCCTCGAGGGCGAGGTGCCCGGCAGGCCACACCCGGCATGGCTCACCGATCCCGGTCGCCTCGCATCCACGGCCCGCCTGCTCCGGCGGCTCGACGACGCCATGGTGGGCTTCACGCCGTCGCCCGCCATGCTCGCCGCCGTCGCCCCGCCCGAGCTGCCCGGCATGCCGCCGGCGCCGGACGCGCCCGCGGAACTGATCGGGCACATGGATATCACGCCCGAGAACACCGTGTTCCGCGGCGGGGAAGCCGCGGGCCTCATCGACTTCGACCTCGCCAAGCCCGCCACGCGCCTCGACGAGGTCACCAACCTCTGCCTCCACTGGGCGCCCCTCGCACCCCAGCGGGACCGCAGCCCCGCGCTGAGGCGCGCCGACGCCGTCGTGCGCATCCGCCTCGCCGCCGACGCCTACGGCCTCGACGACGCCGGACGGGCCCAGTTCGTGCCGACGGCGATCCGCCGGGCCGAGCGGTCCTGGCACCTCATGCGCGAACGGGCCGAGACGGCCGGCAGCGGGTGGCGGCGCATGTGGGAGGACGGCGTGGGGGACCAGATCCGCCGCCGCGTCGCGTGGCTCGAGGCGGAAGGGGAGCGGATCACGGCGGAGCTGCTGGGCTGACGCTCGGGCCTCCCCTCACGCCGGTCGGAACCGGCCGGCGATGGCCTCCCGGATTGCGGGGACGTCGACGTCGCCCTCGTCCTGCTGCGCCAGGAGCCTGACCAGCCGCTTCGGCCAGAGAACGTGGACCCCGCGGGTCGAGAAGGAGCCGCCGATCAGCGGCCAGTCCGCCTCGACGAAGCACAGCACGCCCATCACCGGCACGTCTTCCACGGCCTCCCGCACCGCGTCCACCTGCTTGAGCACCCCGTCAACGAGCTTGGTGGAGTCCCGGCATCCCACGACCAGCTTCTCCACGCGCGGCCGGAAGATCCCGCCTTCAATCTGCAGCTGTGGACGGCCCTTGTACCGCTTGGCGTCGATCACCCAGATCCCGGCAGGCGTGACGGCGATGTGGTCGATGTTGGCCTTCGAACCGGGGATACGCCTGTCGTGGAGGAGGGCTACCCCGTCCCCGGCGAGTGAGTCGAGACGGGACCCGAGGCGTTCCTCGCCGACCGCACCACGCTCCCAGGCCGCGGTGCTCTGCCGCTCGTCTGAGAGCGCTACGGCCAGACCGCCGAGGCGGCCCCACTTCTCGCGGAGCCGTTCCTCGTCTTTGACCCTGCGGCGCTCGTATTCGCGCCGGGCGGACGCGCCAGCCGCTCCCGCCGCGGCGGACGGCACGCCCTCAGGCGGCCTCTCAACGGCGGGAACGGCGGATTCGCTGGCGCCGCGTCCGCATTCGAGGCACAGCACGGTCTTGGTCTCGCCCTCGTAGAAGGCGGGTGCCCGCGCGGGAAGGGAGGCGCCGCACGCTCGGCATGTCCCGGCGTACCGGAGTCTCATCTGCTTCACGACGCCGCCAGTCCGGCCCGGTGGGCGTCGCTTCTTCCGCGGGCAAGGGCCTCGGTGGACATGGCGCCAGTCTGCCACTCACCTCTTCACCGCGGCAGCGGCCCGGTCTCCTTCACGGTGCTCATCACGAAGTTCGTCTCGATCGAGCTCACGTCCGCGATCCCGTGGAGGTGCTCGCGCAGGAACCGCTCGTACCCGTCGATGCTGTCCACGGCCACGCGCAGCAGGAAGTCGTGGTCGCCGGCCATGAGGTAGCACTCCTGCACCTGGTCGATCCCCGCGAGCCGCTCCTCGATGCCCCGCGTGTCCCCGTGCTTGCTGAGCCGCAGCCGCACGTACGCGGCCACCGGCAGCCCGTACTTCCGCAGGTCCACGCGCGCGGTGTAGCCGGAGATGATCCCCTCCGCCTCGAGCCGGCGCACTCGGCGCAGGCACGGCGAGGGCGAGAGCCCTACCCTGTCCGCGAGGTCCTGGTTGGTGAGCCGCCCGTCCTTGCGCAGTTCGGCGATGATCCGGTGGTCGATGGCGTCCATCCGCCATTCTTAGCAGATTCTGCCAACACAGGCCCGCTTCGCACCCGAATTCGCAATCGCGTGCCGGGCCCCTGCTCCTACGCTCGGACCATGACGAGATCCCCGGCCGGCGGCTACGCAGCGATCGCGCTGACCGTGCTCATGTGGGCCGGCTTCGCGCTCAGCATGCGCGGCATCGCCCTCTCCGGCCTCACCCCCGTGGACGTGGCGCTCATCCGCTTCGCCCTCCCGGTCCTCGTCCTCGCGCCGTGGCTTCCGCGCGCCGTCCGGGAGGCGCACGACGCCGCCGCCCGCCCCGGCGGGAAGCTCGCCCTCGTCCTCATCGCCTCGGGCGCGGGCCTGCCGTTCTTCCTCCTCGCCTCGTGGGGAGGGGCCCTCGGCAGCGCGGGGCTCGTGGGGGTCGTGATCCCAGGCGCGACCCCGCTCTTCGTCGCCGTCCTCGCGTGGACCTGCTGGGGCGTGCGCCCCACGGGCCGCGCTGCCGCCGGCCTCGCCGCGGTGCTGGCGGGCGTCGCGGTGCTGGCCCTCGCTGCGCCGGCCGGCGGCGGGCCCGCGGGAGCCCCGGGCGCAGGGGCGTGCGCGGTCCTGGTCCTCGCCGGGCTCTTCTGGGCCCTCTACACCACGGGGATCAGGCGCGCCGGGCTCACCCCGCTCGCCGCGACCCTCGTGCTGTGCGTCCCCTCCGCAGTCCTCTCCGTCCTCGCCCTGGTCCTCGGGCAGTCCACGGGCCTGTGGCCGAGCGGCCTGCCCCACGCTCCCCTCGGCGAGCTCGCCGTGTTCGCCGGCGTGCAGGGCCTCGGCGTCGGAGTCGTGGCGGCCCTCGCCTATGCGGCGGCGATCCGCAGCCTCGGCCCCCAGCGCGCGGCCGCCTTCGGCGCCACGAGCCCTGTCCTCACCGTCCTGCTCGCCGTGCCGCTCTTCGCCGAGCCGGCCACCGCCGCCGGCGCGGTGGGCACCGCCCTCGTGGTGGCCGGCGTCGTGCGCGCCACCACCCCACCGGCCGCGGTGCCGGCCGGACAGCCGCAACCAGCCCCGCCAACCCCTCAGGAGCACCATGTTCGCGTCCCTGCCGTCCCCGAGCCCGGACCCGCTGTGGGCGCAGGCCCTCGCCTACCGGGCTGACCCGCGGCCCGGGCGCCTCGACCTCGTGGTGGGGGTGTACCGCGACGAGGCCGGCGCGACCCCGGTGATGCGCGCCGTGGCCGAGGCCGAGCGCCGTCTGGCCCACCGCGCGCCATCCAAGGAGTACGTGGGCCTCTCCGGCTGCCCGGCCTTCGCGGAGGCGGTGGAGCGGCTCGTCCTCGCCGGGGCGGGGGAGGGGCGCAGGACGACGGTGCAGACCGTCGCGGGCACCGGCGCCCTCCACGTGCTCGCCGGGCTGGTGGCGCGGACCCGGCCCGGGGCGCGCGTCCTGGTCGGCACCCCGACCTACGTCAACCACGTCCCCGTGCTGCGCGCCGCCGGGCTCGAGGTTGCGGCATTCCCGCATCTGGACGCGGGACCCGCAGGGCGCGGACGGGCGTCCGTGCAGGCGGTCCTCGACGCCGTGGCCGGCGCCCGCCCCGGGGACGTGCTCCTGCTGCACGGGTGCTGCCACAACCCCACCGGGACGGACCTGGACGCGGAGGGGTGGGTGGCCATCACGGAGGCCGTGCTGGCCGCCGGCGTGGTGCCGTTCGTGGACCTTGCCTACTACGGGCTGGGCCGGGGGCTGGACGAGGACCTCGCCGGGACCCGGCACCTCGCCGCCCGCGTGCCGGAGGCGCTCATCGCCGTGAGCGGGTCCAAGGCGTTCGGGCTGTACAACGAGAGGGTGGGGGCGGCGATCGTCCTCTCCGAGCCGGGCCACGCGGGCGCCGTGCGCGGCACGCTCGAGGCCCTCGCCCGCGCCGAGTACTCCCAGCCGCCGCACCACGGCGCAGCGATCGTGACCGAGGTCCTCGGGGACCCGGCGCTGCTGGCCGACTGGCGGACGGAGCTGGACGCGATGCGCTCGCGGATCGACTCGCTCCGGGCCGGGTTCCTCGACGCCCTCGACCCGCGGCTGGCCGGGCTGCCGCAGTGGCAGGCCCTGCGCGCGCACCGCGGGATGTTCTCGACCCTGCCGCTCGGGCCCGAGGCCATGTCCCACCTGAGCCGCGAGCACGCCGTATACGGCACCCCGGGTGGGCGGGTGAACCTCGCGGGCCTCACCGCCGCCCAGGTGGGCCGGCTCGCGGAGGCGGTCAACGGCGTCGTGCTCGGAACGGAAGCCCGCCGCAGCCCGGGCCCACCTCTCCATGGTGCGGGGTCACCTCTCCCGGATGCGGGGTCACCTCTCCCGGATGCGGGGTCACCTCCCCCGGATGCGGGGTCACCTCTCAGAGGCCCGGGGTCCCGTGTGCAGGTTTCCCCACCAACGGAAGCCGTGCCCGGCTGACACGCCGCGGGGAGGCCAGCCGCCCGGCGTGTCGGCACTGCTTCTGGGGAAGCCTGCACGCGCCCGGACCTGCACGCTCCCCGACCGGCACGCTCCCGGACGGAACGCGCCCGCGGAGCGCGCGGAGTGCTAAGCGGAGGTGAGCTCCGCGTAGAGCCTCTCCACGCGGGCCTTGATGTCATCCCGCACGAGGCGCATGCGCTCCATGCCCTCGATCCCGCGCTCGGAGGGCTCGTCCGTCTCCCACACCTCGAACGCGGTGCCCTCGCGCGGCTCGAGCCTCGCCTCCGTGCCCAGCACGACGACGACGTCCACCTTCTCCACGACCTCGTCCGCGACGGGCTTGGGATACTCGCCCGCAACGTCGACGCCGAGCTCCTCGAGGGACTCGACGGCGAGCGGGTTGAGCTCCTTGCCGGGCTTGGTCCCGGCCGAGAAGACGTCCACGCTCCCGCCCGCGAGCTGGCGCATGAGCCCCGCGGCGAGCTGGGACTTCCCGCCGTTCTTGCTGCACACGAACAGGACGGCGGGCCTGCGGCCCTCGGGCGCGGCGGGACTGGTCATGAGGGGATTCCTTCCGTTGCACAGCAGTCTTGGGCGGCGGGTTCCGGGGCGTCGCAGCCCGTGCCCACGTCGGTCGAGCACACCCCGGTCTCGGGCAGTTCGAGCTGGACGGTGTCCGCGGCGGCCCGGTCCCCGGCCAGGGCGGCGGCCACGGAGCGGACCTGCTCGTACCCGGTGGCCAGCAGGAAGGTGGGCGCACGTCCGTAGGACTTCATGCCCACGATGTAGAAGTCCTTCTCCGGATGCGCGAGCAGCCTCGCCCCGTGCGGCGGAACGGTCCCGCACGAGTGGAACTCCGGGTCGATGAGCGGCCCGAGCTCCCGCGGCGCCTCCACGGCGGGGTCCAGCTCGAGGCGCAGCTCGCGCAGGATGCCCAGGTCCGGCCGGAACCCGGTGCACGGCACCACCACGTCCGCCTCCAGTGTCCGCCCGTCCACGGCCTCGACCGTCACGTGCGAGTCGAGGGCCTTGAGCGAGCTGATCCCGAACCCCGTGTGCAGCTCGACCGTCCCCGCCTCCACGAGGCGGCGCAGGCGCGAGCCGAGCTGTCCGCGCGCGGGCAGCCCGTCGGCGTCGCCCCCGCCGTACGCCTTCTGCGCGGACGCGCCCCGCACCGCCCACAGGATCCGGGTCTCCGGCTCGGCCCGGGCGAGCTCGGCGAGGGCGATGAGCGTGTTCGCGGCAGAGTGCCCCGCGCCGACCACGAGCGCGCGGCGCCCCCCGAAGCGCGCACGGTCGCGGCCGACGACGTCCGGCAGCGGGGCGGAGATCCTCGCCTCGGCTTCGGGCTCGCCCGTGGCGGGCAGGCCCGAGGTGCCCAGCGGGTTGCGCGTGGACCACGTGCCCGAGGCGTCGATGACGGCCGCGGCCGTGACCTCCCGGACGGTGCCGTCCGCGTTCCGGGCGCGGACGCTGAACGGGGTGCCCTCGCGGTCCCGGGAGTGCGTCCTGTCCAGCCCCGCCCGGGTCACGGCCACGACCCTCGCGCCCGTCTGGAGGCGCGGCGCGATCTGGGGCAGCGCGGCCAGCGGCGCGAGGTAGCGGTCCACGATCTCGCCGCCGTAGGGCAGCGCGGTGGGCCGCGGAGCCTCCCAGCCCGAGGCCTCGAGCAGGCGGACCGCCGCGGGGTCCAGATTGAACCGCCACGGGGAGAAGAGGCGGATGTGGCGCCACTGGCCGATGGCGGAGCCCGCCGTGGGGCCCGCCTCCAGGACGAGCGGCTCGAGGCCGCGCTGGAGCAGGTGCACGGCGGCGGCGAGCCCCACGGGCCCGGCCCCGATCACGACGACGGGGTGCCGCGAGCGCTGGTGCTCCGGCTGGTGCTCGGGCTGCTGCCCTGGCTGCTGCTCGGCGGCTGCCGCACGGGCCTGCTCGTCCATGGTGCGCCCTTCCTAGGAGTGGGTGGGTTCCTCGACGAGCGCGGTCGCGATGCTGTCCGCGTCCTCGAGGGCCGCGAGGTACCGCTCGGCGTCGAGTGCCGCCGCGCAGCCGGTGCCCGCGGCGGTGATGGCCTGGCGGTAGCGGTGGTCCACCGCGTCGCCGCACGCGAACACCCCGCTGAGGTTGGTGCACGTCGTGGGCGAGTCCACCCTGATGTACCCCTCGGCGTCCAGCTCCACCTGCCCGGCCACGAGGTCCGTGCGCGGCACGTGGCCGATCGCCACGAAGATGCCCGTGGCGGACTGCTCCCGGGTCTGGCCCGTGCGGGTGTCCGTGAGCGTGACGCCCGTGACCTTCCCCTCGCCGTGGATCGCCGTGACGGCCGAGTTCCACGCGAACGCGATCTTGGGATTGTCCTTGGCGCGCTGGGCCATGATCCGGGAGGCGCGGAGCTCGTCGCGGCGCACCACCACGGTCACGGACCTCGCGAACCTGGTGAGGAACGTGGCCTCCTCCATCGCGGAGTCGCCCCCGCCCACCACGAGGATGTCCTGGTCCTTGAAGAAGAAGCCGTCGCACGTGGCGCACCAGGACACGCCGTGCCCGCTGAGCGCCTTCTCCTCGGCCAGGCCGAGCTCCTTGTAGGCCGAGCCGGTCGCGAGGATCACGGCGGGAGCCTCGTACACGTCGCCGCCGCCGGTGACCACGCGCTTGAGGTGCCCCCTGAGGTCAACCTCCGTGGCGTCGTCGAACACGATCTGCGCGCCGAACTTCTCCGCCTGCTCCTGCAGGCCGTCCATGAGCTCGGGCCCCTGGATGCCGGCCGGGAAGCCGGGGAAGTTCTCCACCTCGGTGGTGTTCATGAGCGCGCCGCCGGCGGTGACCGACCCGGCCACGACCAGGGGCGCGAGGCCTGCGCGGGCGGCGTACACCGCAGCCGTGTAGCCGGCGGGGCCGGACCCGATGATGATCAGCTGCTCGGCGGTGGGTGTTCCGTGGCTCATGGCGTGCTCCTCTGTCGCTCCTCGTCGGGCCGTGCTCGTGGGCGTGCTGCCGGCGATGCTACTGCGCGTCCGCGTGGCGGGCCGGCAGGAGGTCCGCGATGAGGGCCTCGACCCGGCCGCGGATCTCGTCGCGGATCGGGCGGACGGAGTCCACGCCCTTGCCGGCCGGGTCCTCGAGGACCCAGTCCTCGTAGCGCTTGCCGGGGAAGTACGGGCACTCGTCGCCGCAGCCCATGGTGATGACGACGTCCGACTCCTTGACCGCCTCGGTGGTGAGGACCTTGGGCACCTCGGCGGACATGTCGATGCCGAGCTCCGCCATGGCCTCGACGGCGGCGGGGTTCACCTTGTCCGCGGGCTGCGACCCGGCGGAGCGGACCTCGATCTCGCCCCTGCCGAGGGTGGTGAGGAACGCGGCGGCCATCTGGGAGCGGCCGGCGTTGTGGATGCAGACGAACAGGACGGAAGGCTTCTTGGCGGTCTCGGTGGTCACGGTGCTCCTCCTGGAGTGGTGGTTTCGGTGCTGTGGTCGGTACGTGGTCAGTGGCGGTCGGCAGGTGGAGCGGGCTGTCTCCTCCGAGTCCATCGCGGCACGGCGGCGTGCGTCAACGATTCGCGTCAGGCCGGATCCTCGCCCGGACGCTCATGCGGCGGCGACCCTCGGCGCGAGCTCTCCCACGCGGCGGGCGATCTCCTCGAAGGCCGCCCCGAACGCCTCCGGCGTGCCCCGGCGCACGGGGTCGGGGACGGACCAGTGGACGTCGTCGGCGCCCCTGAGGTCCTCGTGTGCGCTGTCGCAGACCGTCACGACGAAGTCCCCGTCCCGCACCACCTGCTCGAGCTGCCGGGGCGCCGCTTCGGGGAGGTCGACGCCGTGGAGGCGCGCGACGTCGACCGCGCCCGCCGCGATCCGCGCGGCAGGGTGGGTGCCCGCCGAGGCGGAGGGGACGGCGCTCGCCCGCGACCACAGCGCGGCCGCGAGTTGGGAGCGCGCGCTATTGGCCGTGCAGACGAACAGGACGCGCCGCGCGGTGCTGCGGCCAGCCGGCACGAGCCCGTCCAGCGCGCCGTCCGCGAGGCGGAAGTAGCTGCGCCTCCCGTCCGCCTCCGAGCGGCGCCGCGCGATGAGGCCGGCCCCCTCGAGCGCGCGCAGGTGGTGCGAGAGGAGGTTGGAGGGCACCCCGAGCTCCGCCTGCAGCTCGGTGGGGGAGAGGTCGCCGAGGGTCAGCAGGTCCACGATCCGCAGGCGCGCGGCGTCCGCGAGCGCGGCGTGCTTGGCGAGGCGCCGACGGAAGGCGGAGGTTTGCTCAATGGTCATTGGTTCAAGTTTGACTGAGGTAATTCGCGTGCGTCAAGCTGTGCCCATGACTTCCTCCCAGCCGCCTCTCTGGCGCCGCTGCCTCGCCGAGCTCCTCGGCACCGGCCTCCTCGTGACTGTCGTCGTCGGATCCGGCATCGCCGCCGAGCAGCTCTCCCCAGCCGACGCGGGCGTGCAGCTGTTCCACAACACCACCGCCACGGTGTTCGGCCTCACGGTGCTGATCCTCGTGCTCGGGCCGGTGAGCGGGGCGCATTTCAACCCGGCGGTCTCGCTCGCGGACTGGCTCCTCGGGCGCGGCAGCGGCGCCGGGCTGACCCTGCCGGAGGTCGGCGCCTACTCCGCGGCCCAGCTCGCCGGGGCGGCCGGCGGCAGCGTGCTGGCGAACGTGATGTTCGACGTCGAGGTCTCCTTCTCGGCCACGGAGCGGGCCGGCGGTGGTCTCCTCGTGGGAGAGGTGGTGGCCACCGCGGGGCTCATCCTCCTGGTCTTCGCCCTTGCGCGCACCTCCCGTGGCCTGCTCGCCGCCCCGGCGGTGGGCGCCTACATCGGGGCGGCCTGCTGGTTCACCTCCTCGACGTCCTTCGCCAACCCGGCCGTGACGTTCGGCCGCATGTTCAGCGACACGTTCGCGGGGATCGCGCCTGGCTCGGTGCCCGGCTTCGTCGGGGCGCAGCTCGTGGGCGTCGCGGTGGCGCTCGGGCTCGTCCTGCTGCTCTTCCCGGCAGCTGGCCGCGCCGCGGACGACGTCGTGGTGCCCCACCCCGCGCTCGCCGAGGACTCCTGAGCCCCGGCCCTCAGTGGATGGCCTTGAGGCCCACCACTCCGCCCACGATCATGGCGAGGAACAGGAGCTTGAGCGCCGAGACGGACTCGCTGCCGGTGGCCATCGAGTAGGCGATCGTGAGGACCGCGCCGATCCCCACCCATACTGCGTAGGACGTCCCGATGGGCAGCTCGCGCATCGCGTACGCGAGCCCGGCCATGCTTCCGGCGATCGCGACGAAGAAGAGCACAGTGGGCCCGAGCCGGGTGAGCCCCTCGGACCTGCCGAGGGCGGTGGCCCAGACGGCCTCGAGCACGCCGGAGAGGACGAGGATGATCCAGGACAGGGACATGGTGACCTCCACGGGCCGTCTTGTCGCGTTCCGGGTACGGCGCCCCTCGTCCGGGAGCTCGGTGTGCAGAGCTCTGCCTCCACGGTACCCCGCCCGCACTCGAGATCGGCCGCGCTCTGGATACCCGTGGGTATCCGCCCTTGGTGCGGGGCAGGGGTGGCGCGGTACCGTGGCGGGGCCGGTTCAGGAACGCCGAGACGCGGCAAGGCCCAGTGGAGGAAAGGCCCGTGCAGGAAAGGCCCCAGGCACGAAGGCCCCCAGCCATCAGGAGGAGCATGACGCACAACGCTGAAGGGGGCCCTGCCGCGTGCTGCGCGGCCGGGCCGCGCGAGAGCCGGGCCGGTTCCGCCGTGAGGCCGGCCCAGCCCCACCCCGGTGGGGACAGCGCTCCGCCTGCCGGCGCGCACGGGGTGATCCCCGCCGTCGTGCGCCCCACCCTGCCCGCCCCGCTGCACGAGGACGTCCTCATCCCTGCCGGCGGATTCGCGATGGGGGACGCGTTCGGCGAGGGCTACCCCGGAGACGGGGAGGTGCCCGTCCACCAGGTGCGGCTGGACGCATTCCGCATGGACGCCACGGCGGTGACGAACCGCATGTTCGCGGCCTTCGCGGAGGCGACGGGGTACCGCACGGAGGCCGAGGTGTACGGAAGCTCGGCGGTGTTCCACCTGCTCGTGGACGCGCCGGAGCAGGACGTGCTGGGCCGCGCCGCCGGGGTGCCGTGGTGGCTCAACGTCCGCGGTGCCGACTGGGCGCACCCGGCCGGGGCGGATTCGCGCTGGGAGGACCTCCCCGACCACCCCGTGGTGCATGTGTCCCACCACGACGCCCTGGCCTACTGCCGCTGGGCCGGCCGCCGACTGCCCACCGAGGCCGAGTGGGAGTACGCAGCCCGCGGCGGCCTCGAGGGGAAGCGCTATGCGTGGGGGGACGAGCTCACCCCCGGCGGCGAGCACCGCTGCAACATCTGGCAGGGCACCTTCCCGACGTACAACACGCAGGACGACGGCCACCTCGGCCCCGCGCCGGTCCGCGCCTTCGCGCCGAACGGCTACGGGCTGCACGAGATGGCCGGCAACGTCTGGGAGTGGTGCGCGGACTGGTTCCTGCCCGGCTACTACCGCACCTCGCCCGCCGAGAACCCCCAGGGGCCCACGATCGGTGCCGGGCGCGTGATGCGCGGGGGCTCGTACCTGTGCCACGAGTCGTACTGCAACCGGTACCGGGTCGCCGCCAGGACATCCAACACGCCGGACTCCTCGAGCGGGAACTGCGGGTTCCGCACCGTGGCGCTGTAGGAGCGGCCCACAGGCCGGACGGCCCAAGGACCGGAAGGGCCCAAGGCCCACCCCGTGGGGATGGGCCCTGGGCCTGTGCTTTTCTGCCCGGCTTTCCTGCCAGGCCTTCCTGCCCGGCGTTCCTGCTGGGTGTTCCTACTTGGCGGCCTCGACCGCGGCCGTGGCCCGCTTGCCGAGCTCCTGGGCGCCCTGCTCGGGCGTGACCGAGCCGTTCAGGACGCGCGTGAGCACGTCGCCCGAGACCTTGCCGCGGACCTCGGCGAGTGCGGCGTCCTGCGGCAGGAGCTGCGCGGTGGGCGCGATCTCCTCGAGGGCCGTGCGGTACTGCGGCGCCTCGGCGATGAGCGCCTTGATCTCCGGCAGCTCGAGGCTCGAGGCCGTGGCGGGGAGGCAGCCCTGCTCCGGGCACATGGTGGCCTGGGCCTGCGCGGAGGCCGCGTACTTGGCGAAGAGCCAGCTCGCGAGCTCCTCCTCGGGCGTGGACTTGAAGACCACCGAGGCCGAGCCGAACATCTCCGTGAGCGGCTCCTTGCCCTCAGCGTGCGGGAAGGGGGCGACCTCCCACGCCGACTTCGCGGTGGAGGTCCACTTGCCCACGAACCCGGTGCTCGAGAAGACCATGCCCGCGTTGCCGCTCAGGAAGAGGTCGCGGTAGCTCTCGGAGACGGTCGCGGAACCGCTCGCGCTGAGGTCCTTCCAGCCCTTGAGCACGTCCGCCGTCGCGGCGTCGCCCAGGAGCACCTTGCCGTTCCCGTCGATCCACGGGGTGCCGGAGGACCACACGGCGTCGATGAGGTTGGCGCCGTCCGAGGGGGCCATGGCCCATCCGGGCTTGCCGGTGGCCTTCTTGATCTTCGCCGCGGCAGCGTAGAACTCGTCCCACGTGGAGGGGGCTTCCTTGATCCCGGCGGCCTTGAGCAGGTCCGTGTTCACGTAGAGGGCGTTCGCGGTGTTGCCGAAGGGCCAGGACATGGTCTTGCCGCCGTAGACCGGGAGCTCGGTGCGGGCGATGGCGCTCTCCGTGAGGTCCTTGCGCTCCTCGTCCTTGAGGCCCCACGCCTGGTCCTCGAGGTAGGGGTCGAGCGGGACCACGAGCCCGTCGTTCGCGTACTGGACGATGTTCTGCTCGGACAGCGCGCTCACATTCGGGAGGCCTCCGCCCACGGCCGCGGCCTGGATCTTGGCCGCGAGGTTGCTCTCGCCGCCCGAGACGCACACGTGCTCCACCTCGACCTTGCCCTTGTAGGCCTCGTTGAAGTCGCTGACCACCTTCTTGACGCCGTCATCGCAGTAGCGGTCCCAGAAGGAGATGGTCACCCCCTCCGGCGTGGCGGTGGGGATGGCGCGGGGGGAGCCGCCGTCCGAGGACTGGGGCGCGAGCCCCGCGCACGAGGTCGCCGTGACGGCGACCCCCAGAACGAAGGCAGCAGAGACGATCTTGCGGAACATGGCTTTCTCCTTGGTGGGTGGTGAACGGTGAACAGGGGGTGGTCGAGGGGGATGCTCAGCCGCGCAGGCCGCTGAAGGTCACGGACTCGCGGAACTGGCGCTGGACGATGAGGTAGAGGGCGATCACGGGCAGCACGCTGAGCGCGGCCGCGGCCATGACGAGGTTGGGGTTCTGGTCGAACTCGCCCTGGAGGGCGAGGATCCCGACCTGCACGGGCCGGATCGCGTCGCTGTCCGTGACCACGAGGGGCCACAGGAGCGAGTTCCAGTACTCGAACGCGGAGAGCACGGCCACCACGCCCACCGCAGGGGAGATCATGGGCAGCGCGATGCGGGTGAGGAACCCCCACCGCGAGCAGCCGTCCAGGGAGGCCGCCTCCCAGTAGTCCCCGGGGATGGCGAGGAACGCCTGCCTCAGGAGGAAGACGCTGAACGCGTCCACGGCGGTCGGCAGGATCATCCCGGCGAACGAGTTGTAGAGCCCGTGCCCGCCGGTGCCCCAGAGGTCGTTGCCGCCCAGGAGGGGCAGGTGCCGGATGGTGATGAAGTTCGGGATGAGCGTGACCTCGCCCGGCACCATGGCCGTGAGCAGGAACAGGGCGAACAGGATCCGCTTCCCCGGGAACCGCATCATGGCGAAGGCGTACGCGGCCAGGATGGAGAGGGCCACCCGGACGGCCGTGCCTCCCACGGCCAGCAGCACCGAGTTGAGGTAGTAGTGGCCGAACGTGCCCGCCGGCTTCAGCCAGGCCTCGACGTAGTTCCCGAACTCGGGCGAGCCGGGGAAGAACGGCTGGGGGAGCTGGGTGGTCTCCTGGACGGTCTTGAGCGAGGACAGGACCATCCACACGAAGGGGAACAGCATGATGAGCGCGCCCGGGATGAGGATGGCGAGGGGCAGCAGCTGCCTCGCGGAGGGGCGGGCGCTCATGGCCGCTCCCTGAAGACGCGGAACTGGAGGGCGGAGAGGGCGCCCACCGCGATCAGGAGGATCACGGCCACCGCGCAGGCGTAGCCCACCCGGTCGGAGCGCTGGTAGAAGTTGTTGAAGATCTCGATGGTGAGCATGTTGGTGCTTCCGAGCGGGCCGCCGGCCTCCCTCTGCCCGTCCCCGCCCTGCGTGAGGGCGAAGACCGGGGTGAAGGCCTTGAAGGCGGAGACGGTCAGGTAGATGGTCAGGAAGAGCGTGGTGGGCCGCATGAGCGGGACCACGATGTGGCGGAACCGCTGCAGGCTCGAGGCGCCGTCCACCTCTGCGGCGTCCAGCAACTCTGCGGGCATCCCGGCGAGGCCCGAGAGGTAGATCGCCACGGCGAAGCCCAGGACGTTCCAGACGTTGAACAGGATCACCACGCACAGTGCGAGGCTCGGGCCCTGCAGCGCGGTCGGGATCCGCTCGGCGTGGCCGCCGGTGAGGGCGTCCGCGAGCGGCCGGCCCACCGGCGTCGGGTCCAGGAGCCACTGCTGCTCGGGCAGCCCGAGCGCGGTGAGCACGCCGTTCGCGATCCCGAAGTGGGAGTTGAAGATCCACGCGAAGACGAGGGCGGCCGCGACGGCGGTGGTCGCGAACGGCATGAAGTACACCGTCTGCAGGACGTCGCGCAGGGTCCGGATCCGGAAGAGCAGGTAGGCCACGAGGAAGGAGGGCCCGATCGTGCCGAGCAGGGTCAACGCGACGTAGTAGAGGGTGTTGGCGAGCGCCTGCCCCACGGGGCCGGCCTGCGTGTTCCCCGCCGCGTCCACCACCACGAGCCCGCTCTCGAGGATCTCCTGGTAGTTCGCCATCCCGATGAACCGCTCGGGGAAGATCCCCCACTTCCAGAGGCTGATCCACAGGCTCACGGCGAGGGGGAGCACGCCGAAGACGAGCAGCAGGACCGTCGCCGGCGCCACGTAGGCGTAGGCCACGAGGTCGTGGCGCCCGCGCCGGGCCTTCCGTGCGCCCTGGCCCTTGGAGGGGCGCGGCCGCTTCGGGGCGTGGACGGAAGCCTCCGCGGCCTGGGCAGTTGAGGCGCGTTCGGCCGTCGCTTCGTGCTGTGCCATCAGAGCCCGCCCACCCGCGCGCGGCAGGCCGCGACGTCGTCGGTCACGATGATGTCCGTGCCGGCCCCGAGCAGCCTGCGCACGCTCGCGGCGAGGGCCTCCGGGGTCTCGGCCGCGCCGGGCAGCCGCAGCTCCTCCGCCACCATCCAGCCGATCCCGGCGGCGTGCAGCGCCTCGACGTCCTGGCGCACGGTGAAGGAGGCGTCGCCGCTGATGAGGCGCGCCCCCGCGGAGCGTGCGACGCCGACCGGATCCAGGGCGCGTCCGTGCAGCGTGATGCCCGTGGTCGCCTCGGGGCAGCGCCTTCGCACCTCCGCCGCGAGCGTGTGGTCGAGGCACTGGACCACCGCGCCGGCCACCGTTCCCGTGGCCTCGAGCGCGTCGGCGATCCGCTGGGCCGTGGCGTCACGGTCTTAGCCGGGGACCCCGGGGTAGTTGCGGGTGTCCAGGTTCAGGACCGCCCGTCCGCGGCTCCAGTCCAGGACGTCCTCGAGGGTCGGCAGGCCGAGCTGCGCGCAGTGCTCGGGCGAGGCCTCGGCGACAGGGCCGGTGCCCGTCGTCGTGCGGCCCAGCGTGACGTCGTGGACCACCACAAGGCTGCCGTCGAGGCACGGGTGGAGGTCGAGCTCGACCATCTGGGCACCGTTGGCGACGGCGGCCGCGAAGGCCTTGAGCGTGTTCTCCCCAGCGGTGTCCGTGCTGCCGCGGTGCGCCGAGATCCACGGCCCGCCGGCCAGGGGGAAGGCGAGCTGCATCAGTGCTCCCCCCACTCCGTCGAGGCGACCCACTCCACGAGGTGCGCGAACGGGTACTTGGTGTTCACCACGGCGTCTGCCCCCAAGCGGCGCACGAGCCCGATGTCCTCGGGCGAGCGCACCTCGGTGGACACCGCAGTGCCGCGGGCGTGCGCGGCGCTGACTGCGGAGGGCGTCAGCACGGCGATGGCCTGGCTGAGCAGGGCGGGGCGGGAATCGTCCAGGATGGCGCCGAGGAACGGGGTGTTCTCGTTGAGGATGAGCCCGTGGGGAATGCCCTGCGCGGCCGCGGCCACCTCCGCCACCACCGCGTGGTCGCTCGAGTAGACGAGGATGCCCTCGGCCCCGCGGACCGCCTCGCCCACCGCGCGGGCGGCCTGCGGGTCCAGCAGCGGGTGGGTCTTGAGCTCCACGAGCAGGGGCACCCGGCCCCTGGCCCACGCGAGCACCTCGACAAGGGTGGGGATGGGCGCCGTCCTGCCCGTGTCCGGGTGGCAGGAGGCGACGGCGGCGAGTGCCTCCGCGTCCAGGTCCCGCGTGGTCCCGGCGAGGCCGCCGGCCATCCGCGCCAGGCTGTCATCGTGGAAGACCACCGGGACGCCGTCGCGGCTGAGCTTCACGTCGATCTCGATGAGGTCCGCGCCGGCGGCGACGGCCGCCTCGAACGCCGGGATGGTGTTCTCGGGCTCGAGGAGGGTCTCGCCGCGGTGGGCGATCAGGGCGGGCCGGCCGAGGTCCCGGCGGGACGGCCAGGGAGTGGCTGTCTGGGCGGTCATAGGAGCTCCATGAGGTCGGAGAGGGGAGTGGCTTTCAGGTCGAGCTGCGCGGTCGAGGCCACGTAGCGCTCGCTGGCCCAGCCCACCGGGTGCTCGGTGGCGGGGCCGAAGGGGTGGAAGCGGCCGCCGGCCGCCTCGAGAAGGAGCCTGCCCGCCGCGACATCCCACGAGTTGGAGAGGATGCCCACCGCGGCGTCGAGCCGGCCGGCCGCAACGTAGGCGAGGCCGAGCGCGCCGCTTCCGATCCGCCGGACCGCGAGGAAGGAGGAGAGCATGCGGTCATAGGCCTCGCGGGCCCTGACCTCGTCGGCGCCCCACAGCGGAATCCGTGGGTCCGGCCAGTCGCACGCGACGACGGCGCCCGCGGCATGCTGGCTTCCCCCGGCCCGGATCGGCGCGCCGTTGAGCCGGGCCTCGGTGCGCGTCGCAGTGAACATCTCGTCCCGCACCGGGTCGTACACCACGCCGGCCACGAGCTCGCCGTCCAGCGAGGCGCCGATCGAGATGCACCACAGGGGCAGGCCCGAGACGAAGTTGGTGGTGCCGTCGATCGGGTCCACGTGCCAGTCCAGCCCGCTCGTGGGGGCCACGGGCTCCTCCTCGCCGATCACCGAGCTCTCCGGGAAGGCCGAGAGGAGGACTCCGCTGATGATGTCCTGCGAGGCGACGTCGAACTCCGTGACGAGGTCGTGCCGTCCGCCCTTCGCCTGGCCGGGGGCCTGCCCCCAGCCGCGCAGGGCGATCGGCGCGGCGGCCCGCGCCGCGGCTTTCGCGGCCCTGAGGATCGCGTGGACTTCCGTCATGCCGTCTCCTCCTCGGGCCACAGCACGGGGACGCCGGCGTCGGCGAACCACCCGCGGGCCTCGGCCGGGGGCGCGGTGTCGCTGACGACTGCAGCGAGGTCGCCGAGGCCGGCCACCTTCACGAGGGCCACCTGCCCGACCTTCGAGGAGTCGGCGAGGACGTAGGTGGCGAGCGCGTTCGCGGCCATCTCGATGTCCACGGCGGCCCTGCCCGCATTGGCGTTGAAGACGCCGGCGGGGACGATCCCCGTGGCGCCGATGAAGGCCTTGCCGGCCCTCATGCCGCGGATGGTGCGTTCTGCGAGGTTCCCGGTCATGTCGTTGTCCGGGCCGGCCCATCCGCCCACGGCCATGACCTGGATGGCGGGGTCGGCGGCGAGCTCGGCCACGACCGGCAGGGAGTTGGTCACCACGGTGCAGCGGCGCGTCCCGCGCAGCTGCCTGGCCAGTTCGAGGCACGTGGTGCCGCCGCTGACGAACAGCACGTCGTCATCCTCGACCTCGGCGAGGGCGCGCTGGGCGAGCCGGCGCTTCGGGGCCACATTGCGGTCCACCCGCTGGGCGAAGTCCGCGTCAGGGGCCAGCCGCCCCACCGCCGCCGCCCCGCCTCGCGTGAGCTCCACCTGCCCGTCCCCGGCGAGCAGCGCGAGGTCCCGTCGGACGGTCATCTCGGAGACCTCGAGCAGGTCCATCGCCTCGCGCACCGAGATCGATCCGGCGGCGTCGATGACGCTGCGCAGCCGCTCCCTGCGGATCAGCGGCAAATCGGTTCCCATCAGAATCCCTCACTTTCCATCAGAAGCCATCGCAATGGCTGTGCGTGACGGTGGTGGGGAAGTTGGGTGAACGGGGGCTGTCCTGTTGGCGAAATCCGGTTGTCGTGCAGCGCGGGGGGGTAAGACCTTCCTGCACCGCTTGGCAAGGACGGACGGCAAAGGAGCTGCAGCATGACGCATCAGATCGAGGACATGATCGGGGCCCATCCCGAGAGGGGCGGAACTCCCGGGCTGGACCGGGAGAAGCTTGCCGCCTGCATCCGCGCATGCTTCGAGAGCGCTCAGGCATGCACCGCCTGCGCCGACGCATGCCTCGCGGAGGATGCGGTCGCCGAGCTGGCACGGTGCGTCCGCATCGACCTGGACTGCGCGGACGTGTGCTCGGCCACCGGCAACCTCCTCTCCCGCCACAGCGGCGAGGACCTGCGCATGGTCCGCATCGCCGTCGAGGCCTGCCGGATCGCCTGTGCCTCGTGCGCCGTCGAATGCGAGCAGCACGCCGACCACCACGAGCACTGCCGCCTCTGCGCCGAGGCATGCCGGCGGTGCGAGCGTGCATGCGCCGAGCTGCTGGCCTCGATGGGCTGAGCCCGTGGCGGTCCGGGAGCGCAGCGGGGACGACGGGCGCGGCGAGGGCTCGGCTGAAGAGGTCGAGGCGGGCGACCTCCAGGAGCTCATCTTCCTCCTCACGCAGGACCTCTGGCAGCCGTCCCGCGCCCGGTACCGCATGAACGTGGCCTACCGGGGCGCGTCCTCGACCGGCCAGGGCCTCGAGACGAGCCTCGCGCGCCTCCGCGGCCAGCCGAGCGGACCGCTCGAGGGCACCTCCTGCGGAACTTCCGCAAATACGCGCACCGGGACGCATCGCCGGGAGGGTCGGTGTGGAACTGGCCGCGACGCCGAGGGGGAGGCGCTCCCGGTGTTCTTCGAGCCGCCCTCCCTCGACGAGCGGATCATCAACCCCGAGGACGTCTACCCGAAGACCGCGGCCCCGGACCCGGCGGACGAGGCGGGCCCAGCCCAGCCGCCGCCTGCAGCAGACTAGGACGGGCGGCGGGCTGAGGGACCCGGGCGGGTGACCGGCGTCGTGCGCCACGCTGGCCCAGCCCGCGCACGGCCGGGCCTCGCCGCCGACCTGACACGGCCGCCTGCGGGGCGCGGCCTGCCGCGGCCGCTAGATTCGTCTCACCGCGTCCGCGGCGGGCCCGGAGGGCTCCCACCGGCCGCCCCTACCAGCAGGAAGACGGCAATGAGCACTGCCCCCACCATCACCGAGGTCGACGGCGTCGAGGTCCACTGGCGCGAGTCTCCGGGCCGCCTGCGCGCGAGCCTCGTGTTCCGCGTGGGCGCCGTGGACGAGGAGTTCCACACGCTCGGCCTCTCCCACCTCGTGGAGCATCTCGCCTTCTCCGAGGCGGAGGACCTGGATCCGGACACGGACGGCAGCACGGGCGTGCAGACCACGCGCTTCGATGTGGGCGGGAGCCCCGAGAAGGTCGCCGCGCACCTCGCCTCGATCTGCCGTTCCCTCAGCGCGCTCGCGGACGGCACGCTCCCGGCGGCCCGGATCGAGCACGAGAAGCGGATCCTCGCCGCCGAGGGGAACGCGGCCGCCCTGCCCTCCCCGTCGATCGGGGAGGCGCTCGGAACACGCTATGGGCTGCGGGGGCCGGGGCTCGCGGGCATCCCCGCTCCCATGGTGCAGAACATCGGCGAGGACGAGGTCCACGAATGGGCGCGCACGCGCTTCACGGCCCAGAACGCCGTCCTGGTCCTCACCGGGGAGCCGCCGGCCGGGCTCACGCTCCCCCTGCCCTCGGGGACCCGGCGCGCGGTGCCGACGTTCGGCCCCGTGGTCCACGCCGCGCCCGCCGAGTACCCCTCCGGCGGCGAGGAGCTCGTCCTCTCGTTCGAGGTCCCGGGGGACGACGACGCCCTCGAGGCCGTGGCGCGCGTGGCGCTCAAGGCGCTCGAGCGGCGGTGCTTCCGCGAGCTGCGCCGGGACGCCGGGGTGGTCTATGGGACGGACGCGGGGCTCGCCCTCCAGCCGGGGTCCGGCCTCTGCGTAGTCACCGTGCGGACCGCGCCGGCCTCGGTCCGCGAGGCGGGGGCGGGCGTGCTCGCCGTCCTGCGGAGCATCCGCGACGGCGGCGTGGCGGCCGAGGACCTCGAGGCCGCTGTGCAGGACGCCCTGGACCAGCTCGAGGACCCCGAGGGGCTCGCCGCCGAGCTCGAGACCGCGGCCGTGGACGCCCTGAGCGGGCGCCCGCACCTGCCCCTCGAGAAGGCGGCCGAGGCCCTCCGCGCCGTCACGCCCCAGGACATCGCCGCGTACCTCTCCCGGCTGGACTCGACCCTGCTCGTCGGCGTCCCCGGCGCGGCGTACCCGCACGAGCCCGAGCCGGGCCAGCCGGGCCTCCTCGCCACCGTCCTGGCCCCTGCCCAGGGCCCCGAGGTGAGCGGCCAGGCGCACCCGGCCAAGCTCATCGCGCGGCTGGCCGGCGCTCCCCGCGGGCTCCGCCTCACGGTCGGGAAGGCCGGCCTGGCAATCACCGACGGCGCCACGCCGCGCTCCCTCGCGTGGGACGACGTCGTGGGCCTCGAGCACGACACCTCGGACCCGGCCATCGAGCTGCTGCGCGTCATCGGCCTCACCGGGGACGTCATCGAGGTCCCGCTCACCATCCTCAAGGGCGCGGACCAGGCCCTCGAGGCGATCCACGCCCACGTCCCGGCGCGGCGTCGCATCTCCGTCACCGAGCCGCACCACGAGCCGGCCCCCGCCCCGGCGGGCTGAGGCACCCGGGCGGGTGCCCGGCGTCGTCCCCCCGGCCGAGGCGCGCGCCACCCAGCCGGCGCACGACGCCGGCCGCTCACCCCGCAGGGGAGGGCTCGGTGTGGTCGGTCCCCGCCGCGGCGAGGGGGACGCGCCAGCGGAAGCGCAGCGCGAGCACGCGCAGCACGAACACGCCGAGCACCACCGCGGCCCCGGCGCCCGCCGAGTACACCCCGGCGGACCACAGCAGCGCCACGGCCGCCGCGCCGGCCATGGCGGGGAGCGCGTAGATGTCATGCCGGTTGAACAGCTGCGGGCGCACGTTCGCCACGGTGTCGCGGAGCACCCCGCCGCCGATCGCGGTCGTGGTGCCCAGCAGGGCGGCCGAGACCGGGTGCACCCCCACACTCAGCGCCGTGAGCGTGCCGGTGACGCAGAAGAGTGCCAGCCCGGCGGCGTCGAACGTCAGGAGCACCCGCCGGAGCCGCTGCACGGCAGGCATGAGGAAGAACACCACGGCCGCCGCGAGGACCGGCGGGGCCATGTACACGGGCTCGGCGAACGCGAGCGGCAGGCGGCCCAGGATCACGTCCCGGATCACACCGCCGCCGATCCCGGTGAGGGAGCCCAGCAGCACGGACCCCACGATGTCGAAGTGCTTCTGCGCGGCCGCGAGGCAGCCGGACACGGCGAAGGCGAAGACCCCCGTGAGGTCCACCACGAGCAGCCAGGGAACGGTGTCCATGCCACCACAGTAGGGGGTGGCAGAATGGCGCCATGCGGACATTCGGGGTCGAAGAGGAACTGCTCATTGTGGACCCCGAAAGCGGTGAACCGCTCCCGCTCGCGGAGCGCGTCCTCGCTGTGGCGGGCCGCCCGCGGGACATGGAGCGGGAGTTCAAGCTCGAGCAGGTGGAGATCCAGACCGAGCCGTCCCTCACCCAGCCCGAGCTCCTCGGGCAGCTCTACCGGGCCCGCACGAGCGTGGACCGCGCCGCCCGGCAGGTGGGCGCCCGCATCGCGGCCCTCGCCACGTCCCCGCTGAGCGCCGCCTCGCACCTGAGCCCGGGACCGCGCTTCGCGGCCATGGCGGAGGACTTCCGCATCACCTCCCAGGAGCAGCTCACGTGCGGGCTCCACGTGCACGTGGCCGTGGAGAGCGACGCCGAGGGCGTGGCCGTCCTGGACCGGATCCGCGAGTGGCTGCCCGTGCTCGTGGCGCTGAGCGCCAACTCGCCGTTCTGGCACGGGTCCAACACGGGCTACGCGAGCTTCCGCACCCAGGCGTGGAACCGCTGGCCCACCTCGGGGCCGCAGGAGCTGTTCGGCACGCCGGAGCAGTACCACGGGCTCGTGGCGGACATGGTGCAGACCGGGTCCATCCTGGACGAGGGCATGATCTACTTCGACGCCCGGCTCTCCAGGCACCACCCCACCGTCGAGGTGCGGGTGGCGGACGTGCCGCTGCGTGCCGCCGACTCTGCCCTGCTGGCCGTGCTCGTCCGGGGGCTCGTGGAGACCGCTGCGCGGGAGGCCGCCGAGGGCCGCCCGCCGCTCGGCACTCCGGCCGCGCTCCTGCGACTCGCGGCGTGGCGGGCCAGCCGGTCCGGGCTCAACGGGGGTCTGGTCCATCCCGTGAAGCAGGTCCCGGTTCCCGCGCACGACGCCGTGGGGGACCTCCTCGCGCACGTCGCCGAGGTGCTGCGCGAGTCGGGCGAGCTCCCGTCCGCCACCCGGGCGGTCGAGCAGCTCATGGCGCGCGGGACCGGGGAGCGCGAGCAGCGTGAGGCGGCCGTGGGCGGCGAGGCGCTGGCCGCCGTCGTGGCCGCCGCGGTCGAGGCGACCCAGTCCCACGACGGAGGCTGGGACCCCAGCGCCTGACCCGGGGTCACCTTCCTGCGACGCGGGGTCATTTCCCAGCGATGCGGGGTCACCTTGAGAAGCGGCCTGCCCGTCAGAATGGGAAGATGAACGAGCCCGGCGGAGACCTGCGCCTTCCACCGTCGCCCGGAGCGCCGCGAGGCGTGCTGATCCCCGCAGCGGAGCTTGTAGAGCGGTTCAGCCGCTCGAGTGGTCCCGGAGGCCAGGGCGTCAACACGACGGACAGCCGCGTCGAGCTGCTCTTCGACCCGGGCGCGAGCACGGCCTTCACCGATGTCCAGCGCGAGCGGGTTCTCAAGGCCCTCGCCGGCCGCCTCGTCGGAGGACGAGTAAGTCTCGTGGCGTCGGGAGAGCGATCACAGCTGCGCAACCGGCAATCAGTCCGCGAGCGGCTGGTCGCACTCCTCTCCGAAGCGCTCCTGCCGCCCGGGCCAGTCCGCCGGCCGACTCGCCCGACGCGCGGTTCCCAGGCCAGGCGCCTCGAGGCCAAGAAGCGGCGCAGCGAGACCAAGTCCGGTCGCCGCAATCCGCCCCGTGATTGATTCCGTGCGTGCCGCGTCCACGACGTTGGCCCCTCCTCGGGGACGGGACCCCTCAATCGAGGGGACGGGACCCCGCAATCGAGGGGACGGGACCCCGCAATCGAGGGGACGGGACCCCGCAATCGAGGGGACGGGACCCCGCAACGGGGTGGGGGGGAGGGGACGGGTCAGCGGAGGAGGGCGCGGAGCGCCCGTCCGTAGGCGAGCCGCGCGGCGGCAGCAGCGAGCCGCCCGAGGGGGCCGCCGAGCCGGCCGAGGGCGAAGTCCTGCTCCCAGCGGACGGACGAGCCGCCGTCGTGCGCCGAAACGGTGAGCCGGACCTCGCCCCGGATCACCTGCCCGCTCTTCACGATCCGGGCCCGCCCGGGCGCGCCGCTGGCAGGGGGAGCGACCTCGGCGACGGTCATGACATCGTCGAACCCGACGGGACCTACGGCTGTGCGCGCCACGAACCGGTGCCCGGGCCGGAGATCGCGGGCCCCGTCGGCGCCCTCGGTGAGGCGGGTCAGCGGGGCGACCCGGCCGTGGGCCCTCAGGTCGAGGACCCGGTCCCAGGCCTCGGCGGGCGGCAGCGGGGTGGTGAGCGTGATCCCGAAGCGGTGCACCTGGCTCAGCCTGCCACCGGGAGCGCGCGTCCCAGGTCCGCGATGAGGTCGCCCACGTCCTCGAGGCCCACCGAAAGCCGCACCACGCCGTCGCCCAGGCCGATCGCGGCCCGGCCCTCCGGCCCCATGGCGCGGTGCGTGGTCGTGGCGGGGTGGGTGATGAGGGACTTGGAGTCGCCGAGGTTGTTCGAGATGTCGATGACGCGCAGGCCGTTGAGCAGGCGGAACGCGGCGTCCTTGCCGTGGCCCTCGGGGGCCTCGAGCTCGAACGTGAGCACCGTGCCGCCGGCGCCCATCTGCTTGCGCGCGAGCTCGAACTGAGGGTGCGAGGGCAGGAGCGGATACTTGACCCACCGGATCCCCGGCTGCGCTTCGAGCCATTCCGCGATCGCGAGTGCGGAGGCGGATGCGTGCCGGACCCGCAGCCCCATCGTCTCGAGGCCCTTCGTGAGGACCCACGCGTTGAACGCCGAGAGCGCCGGGCCCGTGTGGCGCATGAGCTGCTTGACCGGCCCGTCGATGAACTCCTTGGGCCCGAGCACGGCGCCGCCGAGGACGCGCCCCTGCCCGTCGATGTGCTTGGTGCCCGAGTACACGACCACGTCCGCGCCGAAGTCGAGGCTCTTCTGCAGCAGCGGGGTGGCGAAGACATTGTCGACGACGACCGTCGCACCCGCCGCATGGGCCAGGTCCGCGACCGCGCGGATGTCCACGATCTCCTGCATCGGGTTGGACGGGGACTCGAAGAACACCGCCGTGGTAGGGACCGAGAGCGCCTCGGCCCACTGGTCCAGGTCCGGCCCGTCGACGAACACGGTCTCCACGCCCCAGCGCGGCAGGATCTCGTTTAGGATCACGAAGCACGAGCCGAACAGGCTCCGCGCCGCGACCACCCGGTCGCCGGCGGCGAGCAGCGCGGCGAGGGCCGTGAACACGGCGGACATCCCGGAGGCGGTGGCGAAGCACGCCTCGGCGCCCTCGATGAGGCGCAGCCGCTCCTGGAAGGTCGCGACGGACGGATTGCCGTACCGGGAGTAGACGAAGCGCTCGTCCTCGCCGGTGAAGGCGCGTTCGGCGGCCTCCGCGGACTCGTAGACGAACCCGGAGTTGAGGAACACCGCCTCGGAGGTCTCGTGGAAATCGGTGCGGAGGAGCCCTCCGCGCACGGCCTGGGTGTCCTGCCCCCAGCCGGCGGCGTCGATGCTGAAGTTCACTTGATCCTGACTGTCCTGCTCGTGGTCTTGCTCAGGGGCCTGCGGCCCCGTGCCTACTCCTGGCCCAGATTGGTGGGCAGCCCGCGGTTCTTCCACCCGTTCACAGTCCTCCGGCCGTCCGGGCCGGGGTGGCCCTCGAAGCCCTCGAGGAGGTTGTAGGCGGTGAACCCGAGGTTGGCCGCGACCTCGGCGGCCGCGGCGGAACGGGCCCCGGAGCGGCACAGGAAGATGAGGTCCGTGGAACCCGGCTCGGGGGCCTGGAGCTGGAGCTCCATGAGGAAGTCAGGGTTGGGGATCCCGCCGGCGAACACCCACGGGATGAAGAGGGGGTCGTTGTCCACGGAATGCGTGTCCGGGATGCCGATGTGGGCCCATTCCTCCTCGGTGCGCACGTCCACGAGCACGGCCCCGTCCTTGAGGCGCTGCCACGCCTGCTCCGGCGTGAGGTCGCCCGCGTAGCTCATGCGTGGCCCTCGCCCTCGTACTCGAGGCCCTCGACCGCGGAGGCCACGGCGGCGTCCGCGCGCGCGACCGCGTGCGGGAGGATCACGGCCTGCGCCACGATCACCTCGGAGCCGTTGAACGTGGCGGCGGGGGAGCCATGCAGGACGTAGCCTTCCGAGAGCGCCTGGGAGATGCGGGCACAGAACTCGCGCGTGTCCGGGCCCGTCAGGAGCCGGTACGCGAGCTTCTCCTCGCCGGGCGTGGAGGGGGCTGCCGGATCGTTGAGCGGGGTGTGCTCCGTGCCGGGCTGAGCGGTCGCGGTGTCAGTCATGGCGGGCTCCTTCGGGCTTGCTATCGAACGATCGAATGCCGAGTACTCACCTGAGGCACCCCGCCGCACGGAGGGTTGCCGGCCAGCAAGTCAGGGCTTCCGCGCTGGCACTCGTTACTCTCGGTCGAACGTAGCACGGGGCGCCGGGGCCAGCCATGGGAGCGCAGTAACGATTGGCAATACGCGGATGGGCAGGGAGGGACCTCAGAAGATGGACCAGCCGGTCCTCTCTGCGAGCTCCGCGAGGGCCGCGGCCCCGGCGATCGAATTCCCGTGCGCGTCGAGCCGCGGGCTCCACACGCAGACCGCGCAGACCCCCGGCACGATCGCGAGGATCCCGCCGCCCACGCCGCTCTTGCTCGGCAGCCCGACCCGGTAGGCGAACTCGCCCGCGGCGTCGTACATCCCGCAGGTGAGCATGACGGCGCCGAGCCGCTTCGCGACCGCGGGCGAGACGACCCGCCCGCCCGGCCCCACGCCGTCGTCCGCGAGGAACAGCCCCGCCCGGGCGACATCGGCGCAGGACATCTCGACCGAGCACTGGCGCACGTAGTGGTGCACGACGGCGTCCGCCGGGTTCCGCAGGTTGCCCAGGTCCGCGAGGAGGTGCGCGAGGGCGAGGTTGCGCCCGCTGCGGGCCAGCTCCGCGGCGAACGCGTCCTCGTTGACTGCGCCCCGGCCCGAGGGGGCGGCCAGGAGCCGGAGCACCTCGCCGCTCGCATCGCCGACGGCGTCGATGAGGTGGTCCGTGACGACGAGAGCGCCGGCATTGATGAAGGGGTTCCGGGGGATGCCCCGCTCGGCCTCGAGCTGCACGAGCGAATTGAAGGCCGTGCCGGAGGGCTCGCGGTGCACGCGGGACCAGAGGCCGCTGCCGCCGTCGTGCCCGAGCGCGAGGGCGAGGGAGAAGACCTTGGAGATGCTCTGGACCGAGAAGGGGACGGCGGCGTCCCCGGCCTCGAAGACCTCCCCCGAGGCCATGGCCACCGCGATGCCGAAGCGGGTGTGGTCGACCTCGGCAAGGTGCGGGATGGACCCGGGGACGGAGCCGAGGGCGCGTGTGGGCCGGTGCGCACGCACGAGGTCCTCGAGGAGGGCGCCGAGGCCGGGCCGTCCGGGGTCCGCCGTGCTGCGCGGGCGGGGCGGAACGGCGGTGGCCGTCACGAGCCCCCTCCCCTGAGCGCTCCGCGGGACCACAGGCCGAGGTGGAGCTGGGCGATGGCAGCGTGCGCGGGGTTGCCGAAGTCCAGGCGCGTGAGGCGCTCGGCCTTGGCCACCCGGTAGTAGACGGTGTTGCGGTGCACGCCCATGGCCCGGGCGCACGCGGCCACGTCCGCCGACGCCCCGAAGTACCCGGACAGCGTCCCGGCGAGCTCCGGGTCCCCGGTGAGGAGGTCCGTGAGGGCCCGGTGCCTGAAGCCCGAGGTGGCGAAGGCCGAGACGGCCTCGTGCAGGAGGACGTCCGTCTCGACGTCGTCGATCGCCGCGACCTGCGCGCCGGCACCCCGCAGGAGGGAGTCCATGACGGCCTCGGCCTCGGCGAGGGAGGCGTGCAGCGCGGTGAGGCTCGGGACGATCCGGCCGACGGCGACGAACGCCGTGACGCCCAAGTGCCTCTTCGCGTCGGCGGCCACGAGGCTCCCGAGGGAGCGCAGCGCGGCGGTGTCGGTGCGCGCGGCGAGGGCCGGGAGGACAGCCGCGGTGCGCCCGCCGTGCTGTCCGACGATTGCGGAGCCCTTGAAGGCGGCCGCGTGCAGCGCGACGAGGTCCGCGAGCTGGCCGTGGACGAGCTCGGCGTCCTCGGCCATGGCGTCGGCGGGGGAGACCCCGACGAGGAGGAGGCACGAGGGCGCGTCGTGCGCCACGCCGAGGGTCTTGGCGCACGCCAGCGCCTGCGCCGGCCCGGCCAGGAGGCGGTCGATGCGGTCGGCGTGCATCGTGACGGACTGCTGGTTCCGGTACCGGATCAGCTCCGACGCGGCGCGCCGCGCGGCGCCGGTGAGGGCGTAGGCGACGTTCTCGCCGAACCCAGCGCCGGTCTCCTGGAGCCAGATGTAGCCCATGATGCGCTCCCCGGCGAAGATGGCGATCGCGGCGCGCTCGCGCAGCCCCTGCTCCGGCCGGGCCGGCACGCGGACCACGCCGCGGGTCCGGTGCATCTCGCGGTACGCGCCGAGGTCCTTGAGCATGAGCTCGTACTCCCGCGGCCCGCGCCGGGTGAGGATCGAGGCCTTGCGGAGCTCGTCGATGTTGTTCGACAGGGTCGAGTACGCGAGCACGCGGTTGGCGGCGTCCTCGATCACGACGTGGCTCGAGGTGATCCTCGCGGTCGTCTGGGCCAGGGCGAACAGGTCCTCCTCGAGGAGGGCCATCGCCGCGGCCTGCGGTTCCGCGCCGTTGATCCGTCGCGCCGCGGCCGAGACGATCCGGTCCCACGGTGCCTCGGGGGCGACGAGAAGGAGCCCGACCCCGTGGGCGCGGCAGATGTCCTCGGCCTCCGCCGCCTGGTCCCCCTCGCCCTTGACCGCCACGGCGGCGGGGCCCGCCAGGGCTGCCCGCTCGATGGCCGGGACGGCGGCGCGCCCCCGCGCGCCGACGAGGCACACGAGCGCGGAGCCGACGCCGGGGTGCGCCCCGGGGACGCCTGCCAGGTCCGCCGCCTCGACGACGAGGACGCGGGCGATGTCCCGGTCCGCCTCCGCCGCGTCCAGCCTGAGCTGTGCCCATCCCGGCGGGAGGTCCGCGAGGATGCTCTTGATCGTGGAGCCCACTGCCTCTTCCTTGAAGCGCTTCCTGGCTCACTCGGAGCCACTGTGACCGCTCCATGGTAGGCGGGCGCCGGTCCCGCCCTGGTGGGTCGGGGCACAGGAAAGTGCCCCTCATCTTGGACCCGGGAACAAGGTAGGGAGCCCGTCTGCGGAGGGCGCACGACGGCGGGCGGGCACCCGCCGTCGTGCTCCTGGGGGCGAGGGGCTACTTCAGGGCCGGCTCCGCGAGGATCGCGTCGATCTGGCCCGTGGCCTCCCTGAGGCCCTCCTCCATGCCCATCTCGGCCATCCGCTGGAGCTGCTCGAGGCTGCGGAAGGTGGCGACCAGGGTCATGCGGGTCGTGCTGCCGGCCTCGTCGAGGGTCACCACGGTCGTGCTCGTGTCCTCGGGGTCCACGGGGGAGCCGTCCTCGTTGGCGAACCCGTCCAGGAACTCGAGGCGGTCCGGCGCCTCGACGCTCGTGACCTCCCACCAGCCGTAGCCGCGCTCGCCGTCGGGGCCCGTCATGTAGTAGTGCGAGCGGCCGCCGGGGACGAACTCGTGGCGCACGAACGTGGCCGGGTACCCGGGCGGGCCCCACCAGCGCTCGAGCTGGCGCGCGTCCTCCCAGACCTGCCACACCCGCTCGCGGCCGGCGGCGAACTCAGCGACGACCGTGAGGGTGAGGTTCTCGGTGTCCTTGCTGCTGCTGACGAAGGTCATGGCTGTGTGTCCTTCCCGGTGTCCTTGTCTTGCATGTCTGGAGGTGGTGCCTCTGGGCCCGGCCCGGAGAGAAGGTCCCCGATCCGGTCGATGCGCGCCCGCCAGAGCTCCTCGTAGGCGTCGAGGAGGCGGGCCGCGCGGCGCAGGGCCTCGGGGTTGGAGTGCACCACCTGCTCCCTCCCGCGCCGCTCCTTGGTGACGAGCAGGGCTCGCTCGAGCACCGCGACGTGCTTCTGCACGGCCGCGAAGCTCATGGCGTAGTTCCCCGCCAGCTCCGAGACCGACTGCTCCCGCAGCATCGAGCGGCGGAGGATGTCCCGCCGCGTCGCGTCGGCGAGCGCGCCGAAGATGCGGTCGACCTCTGGTTCGCGGAGCTGCTGATCTACAACCATTTGGTTGTACGTTAGGCCTGCCCGACCGTCCCGTCAAGGGGTGGCGATCCAACCGTTCCCCCGCCGCAGCGCAGCCGGTAGGGTGCGGCAGGTGGACGAGAACAGCATGGCCAAGGACAGCGCGGACCGCAGCGGCGCCGACAGCCACGGCCCCGACAGCCACAGCGCCGACGTGATCGTGGTCGGCGGCGGATTCGCGGGCGTGACCGCCGCGCGGGAGCTCGCGCGCAAGGGCGTCCGCGTCCTGCTGATCGACCGGAACCCCTACCACCAGTTCCAGCCCCTCCTGTACCAGGCGGCCACCGTGCAGCTCGGGGTCTCCGAGGTCGCACGCCCCCTGCGGGACATCTTCCGGGGCGAGCGGAAGGTGCGCGTCGTCGTGGCGGAGGTGACCGGCGTCGACCCCCGGGCCAAGACCGTCACCACGGCGGACGGCGGCACCTACTCGGCCGGGCACCTCGTCATCGCGGCCGGAGCGGAGGCGAACTTCTTCAACACTCCCGGCGCCGAGGAGAACGGCTTCCCGCTCTACTCCGTGGAGGACGCCGTCGACCTCGGCTCCGCGTTCGTCGCCGCCCTGGACGAGGCGGACCGGGGGGCGTACGACGGCGAGCTGCACGTCGTCGTGATCGGCGGCGGTCCCACGGGGGTCGAGACGGCGGGCGCCGTCGCGGAGACGATCAAGTACGTCATCCCCGACTACTTCTCGCCCGAGCTCGCCGGACGATGCCACGCGCACCTCGTGGACATGCTCCCCAACGTGCTCAACGCGTTCGCGGACAGGTCCAAGGAGTACGCGCAGCGCAACCTCGAGCGCATGGGCGTGCAGGTCCACCTCGGAGTGGGCGTCTCCGAGGTGACGCGGGAGAAGGTGGTGCTCGCGGACGGGACCGAGATCCCCGCCCGGATCACGGTCTGGGCCGGCGGCCTCAAGGCGAGCCCGCTCATCGCCGCAGCCGGGCTGCCGCAGGGCCGGGGCGGGCGCGTGGACGTCGACCCGGACCTCACCGTCCCGGGCTTCGAGGGCGTGTACGTGCTCGGCGACGCCGCGAACATGACCGACGCCCGCGGCGACAGGCTCCCGCAGCTCGGCTCGTGCGCCCAGCAGGCGGGCAAGTGGGCGGCGAGGAACATCCTCGCCGACCGCGCGGGCCGTCCGCGCGAGCCCTTCAAGTACGTGGACAAGGGCTACATGGCGATGGTGGGGCGGGGCTCGGCCGTTGCGGAGATCGGCCGGAAGCGGATGCTCATGACCGGGCCGCTCGCGTTCCTCGCGTGGCTCGGCGTGCACGTGGTGCTGCTCTCCGGCGGCCTGCAGAAGCTGCGCGCGCTCGTGAGCTGGCCCAGCGGGTTCATCTCCCACCGCCGCTCCTACGTGCTCCTTCCGCGCGAGCGCAGCTAGTCCGGCGGGCCGCTCCGGGGATCCTTCGCCGGGCGCCGGGCCATGCCGAGCGCCGGGCGCCGTCCCCTCGCTGCTGATCAGCTGCGGTCGGCGTCTCCGAAGCCCGTGTCCTCGTGGCCGTCGTCGTCCGGGATCCCCGCCGCGCCCGGAGCCGCGAGCGGGAGGCCGTGCCGCCGGGGCCTCTTGAGGGCGCCCGTGTGGAGCGCGGGGTGGGCCTCTCCGGGCTCGCCCGGAGGGTTGTCCCCATGCTCTGCCGGATCGCGGAGAGTGGCGAAGTCCTGGTTGTGCCCGTAGTGGGCGTCCTGCGCGTAGCCCTCGTCGAGCGGGGCATCCTCGTCGAGCGCGGGGAGTCCGGGGGGCGGCGTATCGCGATCACGGTGTTCCATATCGAAAACCTAGACGCCGCACACCGCGGCGCGCCAGCCGTCGCCCGTCCCGGGCGTTTCGCGCCGGCCGCAGACGGCCCCGCCCGCGCGGGGCCCCGCCGGCCTATGCGATCCGGTCGAAGAGCGCCGCGAGCTCGGCCGTGAGCGCCTTCGCGAGCTCGGGGTCCGTGCCCACGGGCTTCCCGTCGATCCGGTTCACGGGCGTGAGCAGCCGCACCGAGGAGATGAGCCACACGGCGTCGGCGTCGAAGAGGTCCTGCGGCTCGAGCGGCCCGTACCCGAGCTCCCACCCGGCGTCCTTCGCCGCGGCGAACAGCGCGCCCTGCGAGGTTCCCGGCAGGATCCCCGAGTCCAGCTGCGGGGTGACGAGCCTCTTGAAGGCGACCTGGCCGGCGTCGTCCGCCCCGGGTGCGCGCTCCGCATGGGCGACCAGCACCGTGGACGTGGGCCCCTCGAGGACCTTCCCGTCCGAGGAGGTGAAGATGACGTCGTCGGCGCCGTGCGCGTGGGCGTAGCGCAGCGCGGCCATGTTCACGGCATAGGAGAGCGTCTTCGCGCCGAGCAGGAGCCAGGGGGCGCGCTCGCCGAGGTCGGAGTCGTAGCCGCGGTCCAGGAGCACGACGTCGACCCCCTCCTCGCGCTGCCGCTTCGCCGCGGGCGCGGGCGCGCTCGCCGCGACCCAGCACGTGGCGGCGTGGGCGCCCTCCACCCCGCGCGTCGCGACGAGCTTGACCACCACCTCCTGCAGCGGCCCCACCGTGCGCTGGTACTCGTCCAGGGCCGTCACGACGGCGCGCTCCCACGCCTCGTGCTCGGGGACCTCGAGCTCGAGCAGCCGCGCGCTCGAGGCGAGCCGGCGCAGGTGCGCGGGGAGCTTGCGCACGTGACCGTCCATCACGAGGAGCGTCTCGAACACCCCGTCACCGCGCGTTGCCCCGAGGTCCGTGGCGAACAGCTGCGGCCTGGAGGCGTCCTCGATCCTGCCGTCCGGGTGCGCAGGGTCGAGGAACACGAGCACGGTGGAAGTCATGGGGACAGCCTAGACCGGGCGGGGCGGGCCTAGGCTGAGCCCATGCTCTTCCAGCTCCCGCTCGTGGGCCTGCTGCCCGACTGGGTCACGCTCGTCCTCGCGGTGGTGGACCTCGTGATCCGGATCGCCGTGCTCGGCATCATCCCCGGCAACAGGCGCCCCACCACGGCGATGGCGTGGCTCCTCGCGATCTTCTTCATCCCCACCGTGGGGCTCCTCCTCTTCCTCCTCTTCGGCAACTTCCGCCTCTCGCGGCGGCGGCGGGAGCAGCAGCTGCAGGTCAACGCGAGGGTGCGCGCGGCGCTTGCGGAGTCGCACGACGTCGTGACCTCCTTCCCGGGGCCCGAGTGGCTGCAGTCCGCGGCCGAGCTCAACCGGGGGCTCGGCGCGCTGCCGATGGTCAACGGCAACACCGTCCGGCTCATCCCCGAGTACGAGGACGCGCTCGCGGAGATGGCCGACGCCGTGCGCGGGGCCCAGCGGTTCGTCAACGCCGAGTTCTACATCGTCAGCTGGGACGAGACCACGGACGAGCTCTTCACGGCGCTCGCCGAGGCCGCCGAGCGGGGGGTGGAGGTCCGGCTCCTGTTCGACCACCTCGGCACGCTGCGCATCAACGGCTACCGGGACCTCAAGAAGAGGCTCAAGGCCACGAGGATCCAGTGGCGCCGCATGCTCCCGCTCCTTCCGGTGCACGGGCAGTGGCGCCGGGTGGACCTGCGCAACCACCGCAAGATCCTCGTGGTGGACGGCGAGGTGGCGTTCTCAGGTTCCCTCAACCTCGTGGAGCGCTCCTACCGGAACCCGCGCCACCGCCGCGTGGGGCGCCAATGGGTCGAGCTCATGGGCCGGTTCGAGGGGCCGGTCGTGACGACGCTCAACGTGGTCTTCGCCACGGACTGGCTCTCCGAGACGGACCAGCTGCTCGAGGAGCAGCTCGAGCCGGCCGACCACGAGGGGGACGCCCCCGCGCAGGTGGTTCCGAGCGGGCCGGCGTTCGCGAACGAGAACAACCTGCGCCTGTTCAACACTCTCATCTACTCTGCCCAGCACCGGCTCTCCATCTGCAGCCCCTACTTCGTCCCGGACGACTCGCTCCTGTACGCCGTGACGACCGCCGCCCAGCGCGGCGTGGACGTGGAGCTGTTCGTGTCCGAGCAGGGCGACCAGTTCCTCGTCCACCACGCCCAGCAGTCCTACTACGAGCAGCTCCTGGCCGCGGGCGTGAAGATCTACCGCTACCCCAAGCCGTACGTGCTGCACTCCAAGCACTTCACGGTGGACGACGACGTGGCCGTGCTCGGGTCCTCGAACATGGACATGCGCTCGTTCTCCCTGAACATGGAGGTCTCCCTCATGCTCCCCGGCGCGGGGATCGTGGCGCAGATGCGCGCCGTGGAGGACACCTACCGCCAGATCAGCGAGCCCCTGGACCTCGTGGCCTGGCGCGGCCGGTCCCTCGTGAGCCGGTACGTGGACAACGTGGCCCGGCTCACCGCTACCCTCCAGTAGCCCGACGAGGTGGGGGACTGGGCCGCCGAGGTGGGGGACTGGGCAGCCGAGATGGGGGTGTGGGCCGCCGAGAGGGGGGACTGGGCAGCCGAGATGGGGGTGTGGGCCGCCGAGGTGGGGGCGCACGACGACGGGCGGCTCAGTCGGGGAAGTCGGCTCCCAGCGCGCTGAGCACCCCGAACGCCTTCGTGCGGATCTCCTCGTACTCGTCCGCCGGGTCGGAGTCGGCCACGACGGCGCCGCCCACCCCGAGCGTGAGCCGCGTGCCGCCGTCGTGCGCCCCGCCCGTCTGCTCGCCAGGCGCCGCCTCAGCCGGACCCGCCATGACGAGGGTACGGATCACGACCGAGAGGTCTGCCGCCCCGGTGCGGGAGAAGTAGCCGATCGCGCCGGAGTACACGCCGCGCGGGCCCGCTTCGAGCCGGTCGAGGATGTCCATGGTGCTGATCTTCGGCGCGCCGGTCATGGAGCCGGGCGGGAACGCCGCCGCGACCGCCTCCGCGCGGGACGCGCCGGGCCGCAGCCGCGCGTCGATCGTGCTCACCAGCTGGTGCACGGTCGCATACGACTCCACCGCGAACAGCCGCGACACCCTCACCGAGCCCGGCACCGCATGGTGGCTGAGGTCATTGCGGAGCAGGTCGACGATCATGAGGTTCTCGGCGCGGTCCTTCGGGTTCGCGGCGAGTTCACGCACGACGGCGGCGTCCTCCTCCGTGCTCGCATCCGCCCGGCGGCGCCGGGTCCCCTTGATCGGCTCGGCGCGCAGGGACCCGTCCGCGGTGACGGCGAGGAAGCGCTCCGGCGAGGTGCTCGCGACGGCGAGCGGCCCGAAGCGCGCGAACGCCGCGAACGGGGCCGGGCTGCGGCGGCGCAGGGCGCGGTACGCGGCGAGGGGGTCTGCGCTGGGGACCGTGGCCTCGAGCGCAGTGGTGAGGCAGACCTCGTAGGTGTTTCCCTCGGCGATCTCGGCCTGGGATGCGCGGACCTTGTCCATGTACCCCGCCGCGGAGTCCCGGCTCGCGAAGGCCGGCCGCGCCCCCAGCCCGGTCCCCGCCGAGGTGGGGGTGTGGGCCGCCGAGGTGGGGGGCTGGACCGCCGAGGTGGGGGTGTGGGCCGCCGAGATGGGGGTGTGGGCCGCCGAGATGGGGGTGTGGGCCGCCGAGATCGGGGTCTCCTGTGAGCCTGCGACGATCGTGGCAGCGTCGTCGAGCCACTCGGAAGCGCCGGGCGCGTCGAGGGCCAGGAGCCATGCCTCGCCCTGACCATGGTCCAGGACCACGGCGCGTGAGGCGAAGACGAGCTGCGCGTCGGGCAGCCCCGGGTCCACGTCGTTGCCCCCGCACTCGCGCTTGAGCTCGTAGCCCAGGTACCCGAGCCAGCCCAGAGCGAATCCGCACTGGAGCCCGGGGACGGCTGCGGGGCCGTCCTGCACCCAGGCGGAGTCGAGCCAGCGGAAGAAGGGCGACTGGAAGCGGGCCGCAGCGGGCACCTCGGTACCGGGCCCGAAGACTACCTCGGTTGCGCCGCGCCGGTGGGCCATGCGCCGGCCGAGCTGCCCGCCGTCGTCCGCCATGATGCTGAAGCGGCTCCGGACCCCCATTTCGGCGGTCAGAACCCCCATTTCGCTGGCCAGGCCCCCCATCTCGCCGGTCAGGTCCCCCATTTCGCTGGACAGGCCCCCCATCTCGGCGTCGGATGAGTCGAGCCAGACGGCGTGCCCGGACGCGCCGAACAGGCCCGCGAACAGTTCCTCCGGGTTGGGACGGCAGGCAATCCGCCGTGCGAGAACCCCCACCGCCTCGCGCTCGGCACGCTCCGGAGCGAGGGCCTCCCGCAGCGCGGGCAGCTCTGCGAGTGCAGCGAGGACCCGTGGCGCGACGCCTTCGGGCCGCGGCCCACCGTGCCCGCCGCCCTCGCCGTCGGGCCCGCCAGCGCGAGGCCCTCCCACGGTCACATCCGCGGCGGCGGGGACGTCGTCCGCTGCGAGCCAGGCGTCCTCCTGCGCGGCCCACTGTTCCCAGAAGGGCGCGTACGTCTCGCCGTCCCGGGCGAGGGCACGCCGCTTGCGCTCCGCGGCGGGCGCCTCGACCCACACCACGGCGTCCGAGAACTCGCGCAGCGGGGCGGCGCCGGCACCGACGCCCTCGAGGATCACGACGTCCGCGGGCTCGCTCTCCCGCTCAGGCCCCTCGGCGCCGGCGGCCCAGTCCCACGGCCGCCAGCGCGCCGTCTCCCCCCGGCGCAGCGGTCCGAGGAGACGGGCAGCGCATGCGTCGATCCCGGCAGCAAGCCCGTCCCAGCCGGGGTAGACGTCCTCGAGGTGCAGGAGCGCAACGTTCCGATGGGCGCGAAGCGCTGCGGCCAGCTCTACCGCGAGGGAGGTCTTCCCCGCGCCTGAGCGGCCGTCGACGGCGATGACAGCCGGGGTGCGCGCGGAGCCGAAGTGCGTGGCTGCCACGTGTCAGGCGCTCGTGGGCTCGTGCTCGCGCCGTGCGAGCTCGCTGCGCACGTGCTCGATGACGCCGGGCACGGCGGCGGCGAGCAGCGTCCACGTGAGCTCGAAGTCGCGGTGGTCACCGAACCAGGGGTCTTCGATGCCCTGGTCCAGGTGGTCGAGATGTGCGACGGCGGGGTCGAACTCGCGCATCATGCGCACCTTGTGCTCGGTCCCGGCCGGTGCGTTCTCGCGGAGGTGGCCGTAGTGGTCCACGTCGAGGGCGAGGATGAGCTCGCGCTCGTGGTACCAGGCCGGGTCGAACTGGCGGGCGGCGTGCGTGGGGGCGGCGAGTCCGTGGAGCCCTAGGATGCGGGCGGCGCGGGGGTCGATGGGGCGGCCCACCTCGTAGTGGGTGGTCCCGGCGGAGTCGACCGCTGCGAACCCTTCGAAGCCGGCCTCGCGCAGCGCGTGCGCGATCATGGACTCGGCCATGGGCGAGCGGCAGATGTTCCCGGTGCAGACGGTGAGGATCCGGTATGTGCTCGCCGTCGGGTTCATGGGTCCAAGCATAGAGTCGGCCCCCGCTCGCCGCGGAATCACGCCGAAGCCCGGCCGGCCCGGCTTCAGCTGACCGCGAGGAGCACGCCCACGGCCGCGAACAGCACGCCGAAGACGCGGTTGAGCGCCCGCTGGCCCTTCTCGCTGCGGGTGAACCGCTGGAAGCTCTTGGCGGCGAGGGCGAAGAAGAACCACATGACGACGATGTCCACCACCACGATGGTTGCGCCGATGATCAGGTACTGGCTCCACAGCGGATGCTCGGGCTGCACGAAGCCGGGGATGAAGGCCAGGAAGAAGACGATGGCCTTCGGGTTGAGCAGGTTCACCCACAGGCCGCGCTGGAACATGGAGCGGCCGGACTCGTTCGCGAGGGCCGCTGCCGTGTCCTCGGAGAGGTCGGGGCGGCGCAGGAACTGCCGCACGCCCAGGTAGACGAGGTAGGCGGCGCCCAGATAGCGGATCACGTTGAAGGCGATCGGGGAGCTCGCCACGATCACACCGATTCCTGCGGCCACGATCGCCAGGTGGATGACCAGTGCGGCCTGCTGGCCGAGCACGCCCCAGAGCGCCCGGCGGAATCCGGCATTGAGCGAGTTGCTCATGGTGTTGATGGCGCCAGCGCCAGGGGTGAAGCTGATGAGCAGGCAGGCTCCGAGGAGGGTGGCCCAGAGGGAGATCGGCACCAGACAAGCGTAGGGCCCGTCGGCTCACCACAGCACCTCGAGGCCTTCGAGCCCGTCGAAGACCGGGTCCGCTGTGATCAGGGTGAAGCCCTCCACGAGGGCCTGTGCGGCGATCAGTCGGTCGAAGGGGTCTCGATGCTCCCACTCGAGCCCGCCGGCTTCGAGTGCGTGGACCCCGCTGATCGGCAGCTCCTCGGCGGTGAGCTCCAGAACATGCCTGCGGTAGCCGACGAAGAGCCCCTCGAGACCGGGAAGCCGGCCGGCGCGCCGCTTGTACGACAGCTCGTAGGCCGTCACCGCGGACGCAATGAGGATCGACTCCCAGGACTCGATGGCGTTCTTGGCCTTGCGGGAGAGCTTCCGGGGCTCGGTCAGTGCCCAGACGAGTGCGTGGGAGTCGAGGAGATAAGGGGGCCTTCCCATGGTGCGATGTCCTCCTCTCGCGGGGGCTCGAGGAAGTCTTCAGGCAGCGTCCCGTGCACGAACCCCAGGCGGCGCTTGTAGGGGCGCTCGATCCTGACGAGTCGGGCCACGGGTCGGCCGGCCTTGGCGATCACCACGTCCTCGCCCGCCTCGACCAGGTTGAGCAGCTCCGAGAGCCGCGTCTTGGCGTCCTGCACGTTGTACTGGCCCATGTTGACCAAGTCTACTTGGTCAACCTCGGCGGTGTATGGTTCCGGCCTCACGTAGCCGCTGGCGGTCCACGCGGGTTCGGATTGGGGGTAGTCGGGCGGGAATCTGCGCTGTCGGTCATCGAATGGGTCCATGCCCCGACGCTAGGGCGGGGCGGCCCCCGAGGTGCGTCCCCGCCGTCGTATGTGGACGACACGCCCGCGCGGATGCCTGTGGAGGAACAGCCAGCCCGTCATCGGCCTCGGCAGGCGTGCGTCCGTGCACGTCCGCATCCCCCTACGCCCGAGCGATGACCTCCCCGTTGGGGATGAGGAACCAGCCGTCCACAGAGGAGCCCCAGCGGTGCCAGCCGGCGGCGATCCGGTCCAGGTCCGCCTGCTCGGCGAAGCCGTACTCGAGCGCCTGCTCCGCGAACGCCGAGTGCAGCACCCGCTCGCCCCACACCCGCGCCTGCCAGACCCGCTGCTGCGGGGTCGCGTAGAGCCAGTTGCTGCTCGTGGGGGAGACGTCGGTGAAGCCTGCCTCCTGCATCCACGCCACGAGCCGCCGTCCGGCGTCCGGCTCCGCGCCGTTGTGCCGCGCAATGCGCTGGTACAGCTCCATCCATTCGTCCAGCTCCGGCAGCTGCGGGTACCAGCTCATGCCGTGGAAGTCGGCGTCCCGCACGGCCACGATCCCGCCGGGCTTGGCCACGCGGCGCATCTCCCGCAGCGCCGCCACGGGGTCGCTCAGGTGCTGGAGGACCTGGTGGGCGTGGACCACGTCGAAGGCCTCGTCGTCGAGCTCGAGGTCGTACACGTTGCCGACCGCGAACCGGACGTGGGGCAGGCCGCGCTCGGCGGCGAGGGCCCGGGCCTGCGCCACGATGTCCTCGGAGCGGTCGATCCCCAGCGCCTCGCCCGGCGCCACGAGCTCGGCCAGGTCGCACGTGATGCTGCCGGGACCGCACCCCACGTCCAGCACGGAGAGCCCCCGGGACAGGTGGGGGAGGAGGTACGCGGCGGAGTTCTGGGCGGTGCGGGAGGCGTGGGCGCGGACCACGCTCTCGTGGTGCCCGTGGGAGTAGACGTCGTGGAAGGCCGGCTGGCCGCCCGCCCCCGCTGTGCCCGCGGCGCCCGCTGTGCCCGCGGCGCCCGCCGCCCCTGCTGCGCCCAAAGCATCGACAGCGCCGGAGACGCCGGCCGCGCTCGGAGGGCCAGATGCGCTCGCGCCGGTGTCGGCGCCGTCGGGGCCGTTCATGGGACCACGGTAGGCGGCGCGTGTGAACTTGGCTACGAAAGGCCCCCTTCGGCGTCGTCCGCGTCGTCGCGGGGCGTACGCTGGAGGGCGGATCATATACGAAAAACGAGGGCAACGGTGCCCCGCGCCACGAAAGGAGCACCGATGTCCCTCATCGACAGCCGCCGCCCACGCACCCGCCGCCGCATGCACCTCGGCGAGGACATCCTCCTCGCGCGCCACGGCGGCCGCATCGCGCACCTCCGTCTGGACCGCCGCAGCAACTGCATGGTCGCCACGCTCGTGGACGGCACCACGGACTCGGCCTCGAACGTCCTCGCCCCCATCGCGCCCACCCCGGTGGAGCGCCTCCGCGCAACGGTGGAAGCGGTGCGCGCGGACACTGCCCCCGTGAGCCGCGCCGAGCTCCGCGCGCTCGCGAGGTTCTCCGCCGTGTGGCTCGTGGTCAGCGTCCTGCTCACCGCCGGCGTCGTGGCGCTCGCGGCCTCGGGCCAGGCACCGGAGCTCATGCAGATGGGCTACGGCTACCCCGCGTTCTGAGCGGGCAGCGGTCTTCCTCTGGCGTCCTCGCCCGGCGCCTTCCGGTGGCCTTCTCCAGGCGCACGACGGCGGGCCGGGGCTGTGTGCCCCCGGCCCGCCGTCTGCAGGTCCCGGCAGGGCTCAGCGGCGCTGGCCCGGGAGCCGGCCCAGCGCCCCCGGCGTCAGCTCGCTGCAGCCGAGTAGGCCGACTGGATCACGGAGCCCCAGTACGGGCCGTACATGACGTCCGAGCGGCTGCCGTAGCCGTAGGAGTTGACCGAGTTCTGGTACCCCTCCGAGCCCGTGCCGATGAACCACGGCCCGCCGGAGGAGCCGCCGGTCATGTCGCAGGAGATGCCCTGCGAGTTGAACTGCGGGTTGTACGGGTCGTTCTTGAGGCAAATTTCCATTCTTGTAAACATCCATTTCACATCCGTGGCGTAGTGCGGGGCGCCCCGTCGCTACCCTGTGACAGTGACCGCACCCTGGAACCCCCGCCTCGCGCTGCTCGTGGCCGCTGCGTACTTCATGGAGTTCCTGGACGGGACAGCCCTCGTCACCGCGCTGCCGGCGATAGGGGCCGACTTCGGTGTCGCGGCGGCGGACGCCGGCATCGCCATGACGGCCTACCTCGTCACGGTCGCCATGGGCATCCCGTTCGGCTCGTGGCTCGCCGAGAGGTTCGGGGCACGCGGTGTCTTCTGCTCGGCGATCGCCCTCTTCACCCTCGCCTCGCTCGCGTGCGCGCTGAGCCCCGGGCTCGCGGCCCTCACCGCCTTCCGCGCCGTCCAGGGCCTCGCGGGCGCGCTCATGGTCCCCGTGGGCAGCCTGCTCGTGCTCCGGGGCACGCCCAAGGACCAGCTGCTCAAGGCCACAGCATTCCTCGTGTGGCCTGCCCTCGCCGCGCCCGTCGTCGCGCCACTCGTGGGCGGCGCGCTCACGCAGTACCTCTCGTGGCACTGGATCTTCCTGGTCAACCTCCCCCTCGGTGCCGCCGCCTTCGTCGCGGCGCTCAGGATCGTCCCCAGCGGCGGTGCGGATCCGCTCCGGCGCCTCGACTGGCCCGGGCTCGCGCTCACGACGGCGGGAGTCGCCGCCGTCGTCATCGGCCTCGAGCTCCTCGGCCGCGGCGCGGGGGCAGGGGCAGGCCACGCGGACGCCGGCGGGCTGGGCGCCGCGGGAGGGGCGGCCGGCGAGGCCGCGGCGGGAGGCGCCCTCGTCGTCGTCGGCCTCGTCGCCCTGGCCGCCGCCGTGGCGTGGATGCGCCGCGCCACCGCACCGCTCTTCGACCTGACGGTGCTGCGCGTGCGCACCTTCCGCGCCACCCAGACGGGCGGGTTCGTCTACCGGCTCACCATCTCGGCCGTGCCGTTCATGCTCCCGCTCATGCTCCAGGACGGGTTCGGGTGGGACCCGGTGCGGGCCGGGGCCATGGTCGCGGCGGTGTTCGTCGGCAACATCGGCATCAAGCCTGCCACCACGCCGCTCATCCGCCGCTTCGGCTTCCGCCCCGTGCTCGTCTGGGCGGCGGCGGCCTCGGCCGGGACGTTCGTGCTCTGCGGCCTCGCGGATCCCGCGTGGCCGGACGCCGTGCTCTTCGGGGTCCTCCTCGCCTCCGGCGTCTTCCGCTCGGTCGGCTTCTCCGCGTACATGACGGTGCAGTACGCCGAGGTGGACGCTGCCCGGCTCCCGAGCGCCAACGCGGTGGCGAACACGCTCGTGCAGCTCGCGCACGCGCTCGGAGTGGCGGTGGGCGCGCTGCTCATCCGCGTGGCCGGGCAGGTGGCGCACGACGCCGGGTGGTCCGCGGGCGGGGACGGTGCGCTCGCGTACCGGGTCGCCTTCGTGGCGATCGCCGTGCTCATGCTCGCCTCGGTCGTGGACTCCCTGCGGCTCCCGCAGGATGCGGGCACGGAGGTCAGCGGCCGGCGCTGAGCCACGCCGGGCCAGGGCCGAGCCGGGGGCGAAGTTGAGCCGGGAGCGAACTTGAGCCGTGTCGACTCAGGTTGAGTTGACATGGAAAGGTCCGTGCGTAGACTTGAGCGCAGACCGCTCAACTTCTTGTTGGGCGACTGAGCCCGACCAGAACCAGCAGGAGGAACCTATGTCCCGTGCAGTAGGCATCGACCTCGGCACCACCAACTCCGTCGTCTCCGTCCTCGAGGGCGGCGAGCCGACCGTCATCGCCAACGCCGAGGGCGGCCGCACCACGCCGTCCGTCGTCGCGTTCTCCAAGACGGGCGAGGTCCTCGTCGGCGAGATCGCCAAGCGCCAGGCCGTCAACAACATCGAGCGCACCATCGCCTCGGTCAAGCGCCACATGGGCACCGACTGGTCCATCGCGATCGACGAGAAGAAGTACACGCCGCAGGAGATCTCCGCGCGCATCCTCATGAAGCTCAAGAACGACGCCGAGTCGTACCTGGGCGAGAAGGTCACCGACGCCGTCATCACCGTCCCGGCGTACTTCAACGACGCCGAGCGCCAGGCCACGAAGGAGGCCGGTGAGGTCGCGGGCCTCAACGTCCTGCGCATCGTCAACGAGCCCACCGCGGCCGCCCTCGCATACGGCCTCGACAAGGGCAAGGAGGACGAGCTCATCCTCGTCTTCGACCTCGGCGGCGGCACGTTCGACGTCTCCCTCCTCGAGGTGGGCAAGGACGACGACGGCTTCTCCACGATCCAGGTCCGCGCGACGGCCGGTGACAACCGCCTCGGCGGCGACGACTGGGACCAGCGGGTCGTCGACTACCTGCTCGGCCAGCTCAAGGCCAAGGGCATCGACCTCTCCAAGGACAAGATCGCCCTCCAGCGCCTCCGCGAGGCGGCCGAGCAGGCCAAGAAGGAGCTCTCGTCCTCGACGAGCACCAACATCTCCCTCCAGTACCTCTCCGTCACTCCTGACGGCCCGGTGCACCTCGACGAGGCGCTCTCCCGCGCCAAGTTCCAGGACCTCACGAAGGACCTCCTCGAGCGCACCAAGAAGCCTTTCCACGACGTGATCCAGGAGGCGGGGATCAAGCTCGCCGACATCCACCACGTCATCCTCGTGGGCGGCTCCACCCGCATGCCGGCGGTGTCCGAGCTCGTCAAGGAGCTCACCGGCGGCAAGGAGCCGAACAAGGGCGTGAACCCGGACGAGGTCGTCGCCGTCGGCGCCGCGCTCCAGGCCGGTGTCCTCAAGGGCGAGCGCAAGGACGTCCTCCTCATCGACGTCACCCCGCTCTCCCTCGGCATCGAGACCAAGGGCGGCGTGATGACCAAGCTCATCGAGCGCAACACGGCCATCCCGACCAAGCGGTCCGAGACCTTCACCACGGCTGACGACAACCAGCCGTCCGTGTCCATCCAGGTCTTCCAGGGCGAGCGCGAGTTCACCCGGGACAACAAGCCGCTGGGCACCTTCGAGCTCACCGGCATCGCCCCGGCCCCGCGCGGCGTTCCGCAGATCGAGGTCACCTTCGACATCGACGCGAACGGCATCGTCCACGTGTCCGCTAAGGACAAGGGCACCGGCAAGGAGCAGTCGATGACCATCTCGGGCGGCACCGCGCTGTCCAAGGAGGACATCGAGCGCATGGTGGCTGACGCCGAGGCGCACGCCGCCGAGGACAAGGCCCGCCGCGAGGCTGCCGACACGCGCAACGCCGCGGAGCAGCTCGCCTACTCGGTGGACAAGCTCATCGCGGACAACGCGGACAAGCTCCCCGAGGAGGTCAAGACCGAGGTCCAGGGCGACGTCGACGCGCTCAAGAAGGCTCTTGAGGGCACGGACGACGACGCTGTGAAGGCCGCCTACGAGAAGCTCCAGCAGTCCCAGACCAAGCTCGGCGAGGCCATCTACGCCTCGGCCCAGGCTCCCTCCGACGGCGCGCAGGCCGGCACGGCCGACGCCGGGGACAAGTCCGGGGCGGACGAGGACATCGTCGACGCCGAGATCGTGGACGAGGACGAGAAGAAGTAGCCATGGCCCCCCACCACGGAAACGAGCACGAGCACGAGCACGAGCGCCAGCGGGAAGCTGACTCCGACCGGCCCGAGCCCGTCATCCGGGACCACCGCAAGGTGGACCCCGTGACCGGGAAGGCGCGCCACGCCGAGGGCGAGGAGCGCCCGGCGGAGGGCGCGGAGCACCACGAGGACATCCGTCCCGTGGACGAGGCGCACGATTCCGGGGACGCGCTGGCCCAGGCGGAGCAGATCCTGAGCGAGGCCGCGGCGGGCGCCGAGGCAGCGGCGCACGATGCCGTCATCGCCGAGCTGCGCGAGGACCTGCTCCGCCTCCAGGCGGAGTACGTCAACTACCGGCGGCGGGTCGAGCGGGACCGTGCGGTCGCGGGGGAGGTCGCCGTGGTCGGCGTCCTGAACTCGCTGCTGCCGGTCCTGGACGACATCGACGCGGCACGCGCCCACGGCGACCTCGCCGAGGGGCCGTTCGCGGCGATCGCGTCCAAGCTCGAGCAGGCGCTCAAGGCCCACGGCCTCGAGAGGATCGGCGAGGCGGGCGTGGAGTTCGACCCGAACATCCACGAGGCCCTCATGCAGCAGCCGGGCGAGGGCATCCAGGTGGACACGGTCCAGCAGGTGCTCCGCAGCGGCTACCGCACGCAGGGGCGTGTGCTGCGCGCGGCCCAGGTCATCGTGGCCACCCCGCAGTAGCCGCCCCGTTCCGGGTACACATCAACCCGCCTTCTGGGCGTTTCGGGTACACCGGCCATCCCGCTGGTGTACCCGAAATGCCCAAAGACGGTCGGGATGTGTACCCGGAACAGTAGGAAACTTGAAGCAGTACCCGATCTTAAGGAGCGTTCGTGGCAAGTCAGGACTGGGTGGAGAAGGACTTCTACGCCATTCTGGGTGTGTCCAAGGACGCCTCCGCGGATGAGATCAAGAAGGCGTACCGCAAACTCGCCCGCAAGTACCACCCGGACACCAACCCGGGGGATGCCGAGGCGGAGAAGCGGTTCAAGGACATCACCGAGGCGCACCACGTGCTCTCGGACCCGGAGGAGCGGCAGCAGTACGACGCCATCCGGGCCATGGGCGGGGCCCGTTTCGCCCCCGGCGGCGCGGGCGGCGGGGCCGCTGGCTTCGAGGACCTGTTCGGTGGCCTGTTCACGGGAGGCGCCGGGCGGCACTCGCGCGGGTTCAGCACGGGCAACGTCCCGCCCGAGTTCGCCGACCTGTTCGGCGGCGGATTCGGCGGCGCGGGCTACGGCGGCGGGTTCCAGCCCCCGCCCCAGAAGGGCGCCGACAGGCAGGCGACGACGACGATCTCCTTCGCCGGCTCGATCCGCGGCACGACGATCGGGCTGCGCGAGCAGAGCGGCGAGGTGATCGACGTCCGCGTCCCCGCGGGCATCCGGGACGGCCAGAAGGTGCGCGTGCGCGGCAAGGGCGGGCCCGGGTCCGCCGGCCCCGGCGACCTCATGGTCACTGTCCACGTCAAGCCCCATGACTTCTTCGCCCGCGAGGGCGACAACCTGCGCATCCACGTCCCCGTGACCTTCGACGAGGCGGCGCTCGGCGCGCAGATCGAGGTCCCCACGGTGGACGGCGGGACCGTGAAGATGAAGGTCCCCGCAGGCACCAACTCCGGCCGCACGCTGCGGCTCAAGGGCCGGGGCGTCAAGACCTCCAAGGGCACTGGGGACCTCCTCGTGACCATCGACGTGGTGGTGCCGCAGAACCTGACCAAGGAGGCGGAGGAGGCCGTGCGCGCCTTCGCCGCCGCCGTGGCGAAGAACGGCCAGGCGGATCCCCGCGCCCACTTGGCCGAGAAGGCGAAGCTGTAGGCCATGGCCCTCGATCCGTACGCTCCGATCTTCGTGATCTCCGTGGCGGCGGAGCTGGCCGAGATGCACCCGCAGACCCTGCGCCAGTACGACCGCCTGGGCATCGTCTCGCCCTCGCGGCAGCCCGGCAGGCAGCGCCGGTACTCCCAGCGCGATGTCGAGATGCTCCGCGAGGTCCAGCGCCTCTCGAAGGGCGGCGTCTCGCTCGAGGGCATCCGGCGCATCCTCGACCTCGAGAACCAGGTCGCGGCACTCCAGGCGCGCGTCGCCGAGCTGCAGGCGGAGCTCGCCGACGCCGAGCGGCGCGGCACCGATCCCCGCCGTGTCTTCGCCGCCGGCGTGGCCGGAGACGTCGTGAGCCTTGCCCGCGGCCAGCGCCCGCAGCCCAGATCACAGGCGCTCGTCGTCTGGCGCCCGCAGCGCTGACCCCCAGCGCGGCCGGCCCCAGTGCGGCCCGGGCCCTGCGCGCGCCGCCGGCCCCTTCACTGGCCCCCGGAGCTCGCCCAAGGTTCGCCCAACGTTCACCGGGCCCTCGCGCGCGGGGCGGGCAGCGTCGTCGTACGTTCGAAGCGTGAGTGACGCCCAGAGCGAGGAGCGAAGCATGAGCACTGACCAGAACCCCGTGGTCCTCCCGGCCCAGGCCGTGGAGGCCGGCAGCGAGGCCGTGGTGGACGCGAATGTCGACGTGGTGAACGCGATGTACGAGGAGCTGCTCGACGAGCGCGAGATCGCGGCGGACGCGCTGCGCAGCTACTACGTGGACTTCTACCTCACCCAGTCGCTCGAGGGCGGGTTCGCCCAGTACGTGGTGAACTCGGGCGACCACCACGACATCGACCAGTACGTGCGCGACGGCCTGCGCGCGATGGGCGCCGAGCGGCACGCCGCGCTCTTCGACGAGCTGGTCTCCGGCTTCGAGGCGCTCGGCGAGGACGACGCCGAGGCGTACCTCGACGGGGACTCCTCCGTCCCCGCGGTCCAGCGGCTCGAGGAGCTCGACGACCGGTTCGACGCCGTCCAGGCGGACGAGGACCTGGTCTCCCTCAACGGTGCGTGGCTGAGCGGTGCCGAGGGCCTGCTCGCGCTGGACGAGGACGGGATCGAGGACGAGATCGCCCGCCGCGTGGGCCTCATCGACGACCTCGAGGAGCGCCGCGCGGAGGCCGAGGTGGACGCCCTCGCGGACATGCCGGACTTCGAGCTCGTGATCCGGGAGCTGTGCGACGTGGCGGGCCATGAGCTGGCCGAGATCACGATGGGCGACCCGAACTACCGCCACGAGGGCGTCAAGACCCTCGCATGGCGCTTCACGACCGACAAGGGCGCCTACGTCATGGTCGAGGAGGACGACGAGGCGTACATGATCGACCCCGAGACCCAGGAGGTCCTCGCCGCCGTCGAGTTCGAGGAGCTCGACGAGGACGAGTGGCAGCTCACGGGCGTCGACGGCGCGGGCCTGGTCCAGGAGCCCAAGCCCGCCGGCTGACCGGCCCCCCGCCGGCTGGCCGGATCGGCGCGCCGGCTGACCGGCCAAGCCCGCCGGCTGGCCCCGGTGTCCTGATCCGGTGCGCGGCGGTCCGCTGCCGAGTTCTGTCGGACCCCTGTGGTTGCCTTGTCCCATCAGGGAGCGAAGCCGGAGGGGGCAGTGATGGGCGCTCGGAGACATCGCGCGGCGGGGCCGTCCCGCGGGCCCGGCCGGGGAACACCGGCGGCGGTCCCCGTGCAGGTTGCGCACGACGGCGCCGCGCTGGCGGAGCTTGTCCTCTCACCGCAGCGGGACGCGCCCCTTGTCATCGTCTCCCAGCATCCCGACCATCCCGAGGACATGATCGACGCCGGCCGCATCGCGCGGGGCGTCGAGACGGCCGCGGACGTGTGGCTCATCGAGAACGGCGCCCTCACGTGGGCCCTCGAGGAGCGGCTTGGCGCGCGGCAGCGCGGGGTGTTCGGCAACGCGGGGCGGGTCTACCCGCCGGGGGAGCGGTGGGACGGCCTCCCGCCCCGGCTCGTCAGGGGGTGGGGGCCGGGCCGTGCGGCGGAGATGCTCATCGAGGACGCCCTCTCGAGCGGCCCCGCCGTGACGGTCCTCGAGACCCCGCAGGCGTCTGAGGAGCAGGAGGTTGTGGCCCGGTTCGTCGGGACGGTGGCCGAGGGCTGCGCGATCGTGGAGCTCCCCGACGGGCGGCAGGCTTCGCTCCACGCCGAGGACGTGGTCCCGGGTGTCCCGCTCGAGTGGGTCTTCGGGCGGGGCCACGCGATCCCCGGGAGCGTGGAACGCGGCTCGGGGCGCTTCCGCCCGCGGACCACCCGGACGGACCCGCGCCCCCTCAAGGACTACGGGTCGGGCCGGATCGTCCTCGCCCTCGTCGTCTCCTCCGCCCCCGACCGCGCGGTCCTGCGCCTGTGGCCCGGGCTGGACCGCGAGGTGGGGCGCGGGGACGTCTCCTCGAATCCCCTCGACGCCGTGGACCAGCTCCTCGCCCCGGGCGAAGTCGTCGCGGCGCGGCTCCTCTCGGACACCGGCGGGGTGAGGCTCTCCGTGCTGGACGTGGACGAGGACGAGCCGGTCTCCACCGCGCCGGCCCTCGTGGAGGGCGGGGTGCCGTGGCTCGAGCTCGGGCGGGACGCGCCGGGACATGGCGGCCGGGCTGCAGGCCAGGGCAGCAGCGCGGCGGTCCGTGGCGCACGGGAGGGGCATGGCGGCGACGGGACTGCAGCCGCGAAGACCGCCCCCGGGCGGGCGGCCTCAGGGCAGGCCGACGGCCCGGTGCCGCACGCGTCTGCTGGCCGTCCGGCGGGGAGGGCAGCCCTCCGTGACGCCCTCCGGACGATCGAGGTGCTCGGAGCCCTCGCGGGACAAGGGCGCAGCGCTGCCGCGGAGGCCGCGCGCCTCCGCAAAACGCTCGAATCGCTCGAGGACGAGCACGCGCGAACCGTCGGCGAGCGGGACGGGCTCGAGGCGGAGGTGGACCGGCTCTCCACGGAGCGTGACCGGCTCGAGGCGGACCGTGACCGGCTCCGCGCCGAGCTCCACGCCATGCGCCAGACCATGCGCACCAAGACGCGGCAGCTCGGGCGGTCCGGGCTGCCGGAGCTGGGCAGGCTCTTCCCGACCGCCGAGGCGGCCCTCCACTACGAGCTCTACCTCGCGTGGGCCAAGGTGATCGCTCCCGAGGACAAGTCCACTGTGGTGCTCCCGGCGCCCAGTGCGTACACGGTGGGCGCGGGCTTCCTCGCGGCACTGGGGGACGCGCATGTGGCGGGGAAGCGCGCGAAGGCGCTGGACGCCGTCGTGCGCGTCCTCGTCGAGGACCAGCGGTACGCCAAGCCCCTGGACCTCCACCGGGTGCGCGAGGGGGAGGGCGGCGACGATCCGCATCGCGTCAGGGCGGACGACGGCGCGGTCCTGTGGCGCGCCTCCGTCGAGAAGAACACGCCCGCCGCCCTGAGGCTCCACTTCTGGAGGCTCCCGGGCGGGCGGGTCGAGCTGGACGGCGTGCACGCGCACGACGACGGGCTGTGACTTGCGCGGGCCGGTCGCCTCAGGGGCGGATCGGCTCGCGTGGAACCGGCTCGCGCGGGACCGGCTCGCGTGGAACCGGCTCGCGCGGGACCGGCTCGCGTGGAACCGGGTCGCGCGGGACCGGGCGGCGGGCTACGGCCGTATCAGCTGTCGCGGGCCTGGCCGAACTCGCGGCATGCCTCGTTGGAGCAGCCCCGGTCCCGGGGCACCCAGTTGTCGCCGTCCTGATGCCACACGATGTGGCGGTGCTGGCCGCACGCCTCGCACGTGGGCGCGACGTAGCTGCGCTTCTCTTCTTCCGTATAGGCGCGGAATGCTGTCATGATCCCTCCTCCCTCGGGAGGCCCACACTACTCCCGGCCGTGGGGCCGGACCAGAGCCTGCCGGAGCCCGCCGGAGCCGATCACAGCTGCAGTGCGTTCAGGAATTCTGGTCCCGGGCCGCTGCGAGGAGGCTGAAGAGCTCTTCGTCCGCCTCGTCGGCGCTGCGCAGGCGGATCCGCCAGGCGAACGGGTCGCCAGGGCGGGCGCGGAGCGGCTCGAGGCGTTCGGGCGCCGGGCCCTCCCAGCGGAGGGCCACGTCCACGGCGGACTTCGTGGCAGGGGCAACCTGCGCGAACTTGCGCCGGGGCGAGTGGAGCGAGACGTAGGTCTTGCGCATCTGGACCGTCACGCCGTCGGCCTCCCCGGCCCAGGCCAGGATGGCCTCGCCGATCGGCCGGAGGTGCTCGCGGTCCTCGTACTGGCCGGCGAAGAGCTCGTCCGCATCGCGGAGCATGAACTCCGGATAGCCGAACATCTCCCACGAGACCGCGTAGCGCGCGTACCCGGTCACCCCGTGCTCGGAGCCCATCCACTCCGCAAGCGCCCGGTCGTCCAGTACCCCCGCCGCGCGTGCCCTCGCTGCCCACCACGCGCGGTCCTGGCCAGTCTTGCGGACGAGGAGCCCCTGGCACATCTCGATCATGCCCTTCCACGTGCGCGCTGCCTCAGCCATGCTTTCGATGCTACGCGGCCCGCCGAGCCCGGCCGTCAAGCCCCAGCAGTGCTGCGCACCGTAGGGCCCAAAGCCTCTGTGGAACGCGGCGGGTTCCTCGGATCCTCGGAGATGTCAGGAGTCCTGCCAGCAACAGATCCAACCAAGGAAGGCATCATGTCTGCATCTTCGGCGCATCCGGGCATCAGCGCCCGGAGCTACCGCACGGCGATCCAGGAGACCACGCTTGTCGCCGCTGCTGTCTTCGCGCTCGTGGGAATCCTCGGCTTCATCCCCGGGATCACCACGCGCTACTCCGAGCTGGCCTTCGCGGGCGCGGACTCGGGGGCGATGCTCTTCGGCATCTTCCAGGTCTCGGTGCTCCACAACATCGTCCACCTGCTCTTCGGCGCGGTCGGCCTGCTGATGGCACGCACTGTGGCCCAGTCGAAGTACTTCCTCATCGGCGGCGGCGTCGTCTACCTCGTCATCTGGCTGTACGGGCTGTTCATCGACCAGGCCGGGGCTGCCAACTTCATCCCCGTCAACACGGCGGACAACTGGCTGCACCTGTCCCTCGGCGTCGTGATGATCGCCCTCGGCCTGCTCCTGGGCCGCGGGACCGTGAGCGAGCGCCGCACCATGTGACACCCGGCGCGTGCCGGAAGCCCGCGCAGTGGCGCGGGCCCTTCCCGAGGCGGCCTCCACACCGGCGGCCGCCTCGGTGCGCCACAGAGGGAAGGAAGCGAACGGACCATGGCTGAGATCAGCATCATCGGTAGCGGACACATGGCGCGCGGGCTGGCGCGGGCCTTCCTGCGGGCCGGCCGGGCCGTGCAGATCCTCGGACGCGACGGCCGCAGGACCCGGGACCTGGTGGAGTCCCTCGGTCCCGGCGCGACCGGCGGGATCACCGGCGCGCCCCTCGAGGGCGGCCTGGTGTTCCTCGCCATCCCGTATGCCGAGGTCCACAACGCCGTCCTCGAGCTGGGCGACGGGCTCGAGGGACGCGTGGTCGTGGACGTCACCAACACCGTGGACGTCGCGACGTTCGACGGGCTCCTCACCCCGCTGGGGCTCTCCGCGGCAGAGCAGCTCGCCGAGATGCTCAGGGGCCGCGCCGAGGTGGTGAAGGCCTTCAACACGGTCCTGGCCGCGACCCTCGAGACGGGCTCCGTGGCAGGCGAGCACCTCGACGTGTTCATCGCGGGCGACTCCGAGGACGCCAAGGAGAAGGTGAGCGCCCTGGCCGCCCATGCCGGGATGCGGCCCATCGACACAGGGCCGCTCCGCAGGGCCCGGGAGCTCGAGGCCATCATGCTCACGGTCTACGGCCTGCAGGTGAACCCCGAGCACGAGAACTTCGCGTGGGACACCGCGTTGAGGATCCTTCCCTGAGGAAGGGAGGACGGCCCGCGCCCGGTCGGTCCGGCCTCCGTCCGCTCGGGATCGTCGCCCGATACCCCTTCGTGGGCGGCACGCTGCTCGCCCTTGCCGCGGTGGCCCTCCTGCTCGGGTCCGGCCAGGAGCTGGCCGGCCGGTGGGCCGCGAGCGCGTTCGCGCTGGCCGTGGCCGTGCGGCTCGGTGCGCGCATGGCCCGTGCGCTGGGGCGGGGGCGGTGGGGGATCGACATCCTGGCCGTCACGGCGATCGTCAGCACCGTGCTGGTCGGGGAGTATGTCGCCGCGCTCATCATCGTCCTCATGCTCGCGGTGGGCACGGCGCTCGAGGACTATGCGGCGCGACGGGCGAAGGCCGAGCTGGCGGCGCTGCTCGAGCGGACGCCCCGGACGGCGCGTCGGGCCGTCGGGGACGGCTACGAGGACGTCCCCGCCGCGGACCTGCGCGTGGGGGACGTGCTCCTGGTCCGTTCCGGGGAGGTCGTCCCTGTGGACGGCATGCTGCTCTCGGACTCGGGCGTCTTCGACGAGTCCTCGCTGACCGGGGAGAGCCTTCCCGTCGAACGGTCCGCCGGAGACGAGGTCATGAGCGGGTCTGTGAACGGGGAGGCTGCGGTCCTGCTGCGCTCGACGGCGGCGCTCGAGGACTCCCAGTACAGCCGGATCGTCGCCCTCGTGCGCGAGGCCTCGGAGAGCCGGGCGCCGATGGTACGGCTCGCGGACCGCTACGCGGTTCCCTTCACGGTCCTGGCCTACGCCCTGGGGGCCGTCGCCTGGGCGGTCAGCGGGAGCCCCACCCGGTTCGCCGAGGTCCTGGTCGTGGCCACCCCGTGCCCGCTCCTGATCGCGGCGCCCGTCGCGTTCCTCGGCGGCACGAACCGTGCGGCCGCCTCGGGGATCATGGTCAAGTACGCGGGGGTGCTCGAGCTCCTGGGCCGCATCCGCACGGCCGTCTTCGACAAGACGGGCACCCTGACCTATGGCCGCCCCACACTCCTGGGCGTCCTGCCGGAGCCGGGGACGGACCCCACCGCGCTCCTGCGCCTCTCGGCCTCCGCCGAGCAGTACTCGTCCCATGTCCTCGCGGCCTCGATCATCGCGGCCGCGGCGGACCGCGGGCTCGAGCTCGCGCCGGGGACCGGGGCGAGCGAGCACGCCACGCACGGTGTGCGCGTGGACGTGGCAGGACGGGATGTCGTGGTGGGCAAGCCCTCGTTCGTCGCCGCCTACGCGAGCGGGGTGCACGAGCCCGTCCTGGCCGAGGGCCAGCTGGCCGTCTACGTGGGGGTGGACGGCCGGTTCGCCGGAGTGCTGATGCTCAGCGACCCGCTGCGACGCGAGGCGCCCGCCACACTGGACCGGCTCCGCGCCCTCGGCGTGGAGGACCTCGTCATGCTCACGGGCGATGCACTGCCCACGGCGGAGCGCATCGCCGCGGAGGCGGGGCTCGCGGAGGTGCGCGCGGAGTGCCTCCCGGCGGACAAGGTGGAGGCGGTGCGCTCGCTCCCGCACCGTCCTGTGATGATGGTGGGCGACGGCGTCAATGACGCGCCCGTCCTCGCTGCGGCCGACGTCGGGGTCGCGATGGGCGCGCGCGGCTCCACCGCGGCGGGGGAGTCGGCCGACGTCGTGATCCTGCAGGACGACCTGGCCCGGGCCGCGCTCGCGGTGGCGATCGGGCAGCGCACAGTGCGGGTGGCCCTCCAGAGCATCTGGATCGGGATCGCCCTGAGCATCGCGCTCATGGCAGCCGCAGCCTGGGGCTACGTCCCGGCTGTGGCCGGTGCCCTCTCCCAGGAGGCCGTGGACCTCGCCGCCATCCTGAACGCACTGCGCGCCCTGCGCCCAGGACGGGGGCCTGGGCGGTGGCCCTGAACGACGTCCCGGTCAGTGCAGCTGGTCCGCGCCGTGGTGCGGCGCGTGAACCACGAGCACGGGGCACTCGGCGTGCGCCACGCAGGCAGAGCTGACGGAGCCGAGTGCGAGGCCCGGGAAGCCCCCGTGGCCGCGGCGGCCCACCACGAGCATGGTGGCCTTCCTGCTGGCATCGATGAGCGCCTGCCGGGGAGGGCCGTAGAGCAGGTGCTGCACCACGTTCTCGGGCACCGTTGCCCCGAAGGCCTTGGCCACTGACTCCTCCAGGAGCTCGCGGGCGCGCTTCTCGAAGTCCCCGGCCTCCATCTCGACGAAGCCCTCGTAGATGGGCGGGAACTCCCAGCATGTCACCGCGTCCAGCTCCGCGCCCACCGCGGTGGCCAGATGCTGGGCGTGGCGCAGGGCCTCCACGGACGCCTCCGAGCCGTCAACGCCCACCAGAATCCTCTTGTCCGCGCCCTGATGGCTCATCTCCGCCGTCCTCCTGTGCCGTGGTCCTTGGACCTAGGCTCTGCCCGGCCGTCTGCCCGGCCTAGGGCCGAAGGTCACGGAACGGCGGGAAGGCGCTCCGCCGTGAGGTCGAAGATGACCCGTCCGGCATTGGCCGCCTTGTTCTCGAAGCTCGTCAGGACGCGGCCCTCGAAGCGGGGCGCCCAGCCGCCCACGGTGTCCTGCTCGCCGGTGGCCTCGCAGTCTGCCCCGGAGGCCCACGCGGCGGTGAGGGGACTCTCCGCCCCGGTGCGCTCGCCGTCGTGCGCGTTGCGGAAGTGCTCCGAGCCGGCGACCACCTCGCGCATCTGCTGCGCATAGCCCGACCAGTCAGTGGCGAGCCGCCACACCCCGCCCGGGGCGAGGACCCGCGCTGCGAGCTCCGCGAACGAGTCCTTGACCATGCGGCGCTTGTGGTGCTTCGCCTTGTGCCACGGGTCCGGGAAGAAGACCCACAGCTCGCTGACGGACCCGGCCGGGAGCATCGAGCCGAGCACCTCGGGCGCGTTCGCCTGGACCACGCGGACGTTCGTCAGGCCGCGCTGTCCGATCCGCAGGAGCGTGTTCGCGAGCCCCGGGCGGTAGACCTCGACGGCGAGGAAGTCCTTCCCGGGGTCCGCCTCGGCGGCCGCGACGACCGCCTCGCCGAGGCCCGAGCCGATCTCGACGACGAGCGGCGCCGTCCTGCCGAACTCCTCCTCGGCGTCGAACACGTAGTCCGGGTGCACGGACGTGTCCGCGACATGGCGGGGCACGTCGACGACGAACGCGTCCGCGTGCTCGTCCCATGCCTGCTGCCGCCGGCCCTGCAGGCGCGTGCCGCGGCGCACGAAGCTCACGGGCTGGCGCCGGTATGTGCCGAAGGAGGCCTGGCTGCCCGGCGTCACGGGGTTGGGGGATGCGGGGGTGGGGGGCTGCTCGCTCATCGCCTTAAAGGCTACCGGCAGGCCCGGGGGGACCTGCCGGCAGACGGGACGGGCGGTTCTCAGTGGCTGAGGTCCTTGGCCTTCGTCTCGGGGATCGTGAAGACCACGACCGCGCTGACCAGCAGGAGCGCCACAGAGTACACGTTGAACAGGTTCGCCGAGCCGAGGCCCGTGAGCCACTGCTGGAGGTAGGGCGCGGTGCCGCCGAACAGCGCCACGCAGATCGAGTAGGGAACGCCCACGCCCACGGTGCGGATCGAGGTCGGGAACAGCTCGGCGTAGACGGCCGGGACGATCGCGGCCGAGCCGGCGATGAAGAACAGCATGACGGACATCGAGACGGTGAGCTGCCAGGGCGAGTCCCTGAGCAGCCAGATCATGGGGTAGTGCATGGCGGCGGCGCCGAGTGCGGAGGCCCACATGATGGGCTTGCGGCCGAACCGGTCTGCTGCCCTGCCCCACAGGGGTAGGATGGCGATGAAGACGACGAGGGCGATGCTGGATGCCCAGAGGGCCTCGCCGCGGTCCATGCCGAGGGTGGTGGAGGCGTAGGTGGGGGCGACGACGCCCCAGATGTAGTAGGAGACGGTGAGGCCGACGGTCAGCCCGATGACCTGGAGTGCCTGCCTGCGGTGGCGCACGATCTGCGGCCACATCGGTTCGTGGCGCTCCTGGACGGTCTCGTGCTCGAATGCGTCGGTCTCCTTGAGGCGGGCGCGCATGATGAGCGCGTACAGGCCGAAGGCGGCACCGATGAGGAACGGGATGCGCCAGCCCCACGCGGCCATGTCCGCCTTGCTCAGGACTCCCGAGAGGACCGCGCCGAGCAGCGTCCCGCCGAGGATGCCGACGGTCCCGGAGGTGTAGATGAGCGTGGACCACAGGCCACGCTTCTCGCGGGGGGCCATCTCGGAGAGGTATGTCTGCGACGAGGGCAGCTCGCCGCCGTGCGCCAGGCCCTGGATGAGGCGGGCCACGAGCAGCAGTAGGGACGCCCAGGCGCCCACGGCGCCGAAGGTCGGGGAGATGCCGATCAGCAGGCTGCCCAGGGCTGCGAGGCCGACCGCGAGCGTCATGGAGGACTTGCGGCCGATCCGGTCGCCGATCCAGCCGAAGATGAAGCCGCCGAACGGGCGGGCCACGAAGCCGACGGCGAAGATCGCCAGCGTGCTCAGGATCGCCGAGGTCGGGTCGGTGTTGCTGAAGAGCTGGGCCGCGAAGTACGGGGCGAAGGTCGCGTAGATGGCCCAGTCGTACCATTCGACGGCGTTGCCGATGCCGGTGCCGATGAGGGTGCGGCGGGCCGAGGGGGCGCGGCGGGTCTGTGCCGGGCCGGTGAGTGCTGTGGTCATGGTCGTCTCCGGGGAAGGGATGGGGGCGGGGGGTTCGGGATGGGTGTCGCGGTCCATGGCGATCAGAGCCGGGATGCGAGCTGGGAGGTGCGGGAGAGCGCGAGGTGCGCGTACAGGGCAGCGCCGTCGGCGAGGACTCCGTCGTCGAACGTGGCGTAGGGGGAGTGGTTGAACGCGCTCGTGGAGGGGTCGGAGCCGAGCGGGACGGCTCCCAGCCCGATGAAGCTGCCGGGCACCTCGTCGAGGACCCGGGAGAAGTCCTCCGAGCCGCTGAGCGGCTGGGCGAGGCGGGCGTGGCGTCCGTCGAAGAGCTCCGCGACCGCGGCCTCGGCGAAGTCCGTCTCTGCCGCGTCGGTGACGGTCAGCGGGTACTCGGCCTCGTAGCGGACCTCGACCTCGAGGCCGTGGGCGTGCGCGATCCCCTCGAGCAGGCGCGGGATGGCCTGCTGCATGCGCTCGCGGTGCGCCTCGGAGAACGTGCGGATCGTCGCATCGAACTCCGCGGTGTCCGGGATGACGTTGCGCTTCGCGCCGGCGGCGAGCCGGCCCACGGTCACCACCACTGGATCGAACATGTCGAACTGGCGCGTGACCATGGTCTGGAGCGCGAGGACCATCTCCGCCGCCGTCGTGACCGGGTCCTTCGCGGCGTGCGGGGCAGAGCCATGGCCGCCCGCGCCGCGGACGGTCACGAAGAGCCCGTCCGAGGCGCTGAGCATGACACCGGGGCGCGTGAGGAACTGGCCGTGGGGGGCCATCGAGGAGAAGACGTGCAGGGCGTAGGCGGCGTCGGCCCGGCGGCCGGCCGCGTCCAGCACCCCCTCGCGGAGCATGTAGGAGGCGCCGTCGAACCCCTCCTCGCCCGGCTGGAACATGAAGACCACGTCCCCGGCGAGGGTGTGCCTGCGGTCGGCCAGCAGGGTGGCGGCGCCGACGAGCATGGAGGTGTGGAGGTCGTGCCCGCAGGCGTGCATCGCGCCGTCGAGCTTCGAGGCGTAGTCGACTCCGGTGCGCTCCTGCACCGGGAGGCCGTCCATGTCCGCACGCAGCAGGACCACGGGACGGGTCCCGTCGTCGGCGGCGCCGCTGCCGCGCAGGACGGCGGTGACGGACGTGGTCTCGGTGCCCGTGGTGACCTCGAGGCCGAGGCCGTCCAGCGCCTCGAGCACCTTCTCCTGGGTGCGGGGCAGCTCGAGCCCGATCTCGGGCTCGCGGTGGAGCGCGTGCCGGAGCCCGGCGATGTCCCCGTGCAGTGTGCGGGCGTCTTCGAGGAGTGTCACGGTGGCCTTCCCTGTGGTGCGGAGCGCAATGTGGTGATTGCCCTCAAGTGTCCTTTTGCCGAGCGGATCGGACCCCTAGACTGTCGATATCATGCAGAGAAGCAGCCATTTCGGTCAGGATCATGCGATCAGTGAGATGGATCACGAGCTCACCGAGGCTGACCTCCAGCTCATCCACGCGCTGCAGATCGCCCCGCGCGTCACGTGGCAGGACGCCGGGGCCATCCTCGGGGTCCGGCCCGCCACCCTCGCCGCCCGGTGGGAGCGGATCCGCCGCAGCGGGGCCGCGTGGGTCACGGCCTACAGCGCGGGGGACCCCACGGCCATGAACCTCGCCTTCGTCGACGTGGACTGCGAGCCGGGCAGGGTGGGCGAGGTGGCCGAGGCGCTGTGCCGTATCCCTCAGGTGCAGACAGTCGAGCTGCCCGCGGGCCACCACGACCTCATGCTGACCGTGTTCACCGAGACCATGCCGGACTACGCCCTCACGACGGCCCCGGCCATCCTCGCCGTCCCGGGCGTGGAGCGGGTGCAGACCTCGCTCGGCAGCCGCCTCCACCAGGCGGGCCACTCCTGGCGCCTCCAGGCGCTGGACCCCCAGCAGGCTGCCGCCTTCGCCGAGCTGCCGGGCCCCCGGCCGGTCCCCGGACCCCTGCCCCCGGCCTGCCGGGACCTCGTGCCGCTGCTCATCCGGGACGGCCGCGCCTCGGCGGCGCAGATGGCCAAGGTGCTCGGCCGCAGCCCCTCGGCCGTCCAGCGCCAGCTCGCCCGGGTGCTCGGCTCGGGGCTCATGTCCTTCCGCTGCGACGTCTCCCAGCTGGCGGTGGGGTTCCCCGTGACGTGCACGTGGTACGCCAAGGTGCCCCCCGGCAAGCATGCCGCTGCGGCGGCCGCGATCCGCCCGCTCCGGGCCGTGCGGCTGGCCGCCTCGGTGACCGGCCAGGCCAACTTCGTGGTCACGATGTGGCTGCGCTCCGTGGCGGAGGTCATGAACGCCGAGCTGGCGCTCCAGGAGAAGGTGCCGGGGATCGAGCTCATCGAGAGCCTGGTCATGCTCCGGGTCGCCAAGCGCATGGGGGTCCTGCTGGGCCCGGACGGAAGATCGCTGCACATGGTGACGGTGGCGGGCGGGGTCATGCCCGCCCAGATCGGGCCCGAGGTCCGCGAGCCGTAGGTGCCCTGCGCCACAGCGGCCGCGGGGGTCGGACTGGTAGACTGGACAGCTGGCGCCCGCAAGGAGCGCCTGCGTCGAAGAACGCGTTGCCAGCCCCCTCCCGTCTGCGGATCGCGGCCGTGGCCTGCCCGGTTGTCCCGTCAGGCCCCGCACTCCCCGGGAGCATCACGAGGCTGGACTCCCTTTCCTCGGCGACCCCGCGCCGCCGACCTGGCACGCGGGCCGGTCCGACGCTGGAGTTCGAAGCCCCATGGCTGAAACCACTGTGCCCTCCTTCCTGTCCCTCGGCGTGCCCGAGGCCCTCGCCCGCGTCCTCGCGGAGCAGGGCATCGAGACGCCCTTCCCCATCCAGGCCAAGACCCTTCCGGACACGCTCGCGGGGCGCGACGTGCTCGGCCGCGGCCGAACGGGCTCGGGCAAGACCATTGCCTTCGCCCTGCCCCTCGTCGCGCGCCTCGCCGGTGCCGGTGCCGCCCGCCGCGCGGGCGCGCCCCGCGGCCTCGTCCTGGCGCCGACCCGCGAGCTCGCCACGCAGATCAACGCGACGGTCGAGCCGCTCGCTGCCGCCCTCGGGCTCAACACCACCGTGATCTACGGCGGCGTCTCCCAGGCGCGCCAGGAGCGCGCCCTCAACGCGGGCGTGGACATCGTCATCGCGTGCCCGGGCCGGCTCGAGGACCTGGGCCGGCAGAGGCTCGTCTCCCTCGCCGGCATCGAGGTGACCGTCCTCGACGAGGCGGACCATATGGCGGACCTCGGCTTCCTCCCGGTGGTCAAGCGCCTCCTGGACCAGACGCCCAAGGGCGGCCAGCGGCTGCTCTTCTCGGCCACGCTGGACAACGGCGTGGACAAGCTCGTCACCCGCTACCTCAGCAACCCGCTCACGCACTCGGTGGACGCCCCGCAGGCGGCCGTCGGCACCATGGAGCACCACGTGCTGCTCACGCAGGACGCCACGAGCAAGAAGAACCTCGTCGAGGCCCTCGCATCGGGCCAGGGCCGCCGCGTCCTCTTCATGCGCACCAAGCACCACGCCAAGCGCCTCGCGAAGCAGCTCACCCAGGCGGGCATCCCCGCCGTCGACCTCCACGGCAACCTGTCCCAGAACGCGCGGGACCGCAACCTCGCGGACTTCTCCTCGGGCGCGGTGCGCGTGCTGGTCGCGACGGACGTCGCGGCGCGCGGCGTGCACGTGGACGAGGTCGAGCTCGTGGTCCACGTGGACCCGCCGGCAGAGCACAAGGCCTACCTGCACCGTTCGGGCCGCACGGCGCGCGCGGGCTCGGAGGGCACGGTCGTGACCATCGCGCTGCCCGAGCAGAAGCAGGACGTGCGCAAGCTCATGCGGGATGCCGGCGTCAAGGTCGAGTTCACCCCCGTGACCACCTCTTCTCCCGAGGTCCAGGATCTCGTGGGCGAGCGTGCCGCGTTCGTCGACCCGGCCGAGCGCGCGGCTGCCGTTGCCGCGCGCATGCCGCAGCAGGGCGGGGGCACCTCGACGGGCGCGAACGCGCAGCGGAAGCGCTCGCGCCGTGGCAGCGGCCGCGGCGGGGCAGGCAGCGCCCAGGCCGCCCCGTCGGCGGGCACCCAGCCGGGAGGCGCGCAGTCGGCGGCGGGCGCGCACGACGACGTTGCCCGGCGGCGTCCGCGCCGCGGCGCCGGCGGCGCCGCGCACCGCAATGACGTCCCGGCCGCGCAGGGCCAGCAGGGCCGCAGCGAGTCCCGCCGCAGCGAGCCGTCCCGCGGGCAGCGGTCCGAGGGCCAGCAGCAGGGCCGAGGCCAGCAGTCCGGCGGCCAGCGTGCCCGGGGCCAAGCGTCCCAGCAGGGTGGCAGCGCCACGGTGTGGAGCTCGAGCACGGGTGGCACGTCCGGCGGTTCCTATGGCGCGGGCCAGGGCGGGGGCGACCAGAACGGCGGCCGCCGCGGCCCGCGCCGGGCGAGCGCGCCGGCGTCGAACAAGCGCTGAGGGCGGTGCGCGCCGGCTGTTGGAGCGGCCGGCGCGCAGGCCCTTAACCCCGATGCGGAAGCGGGCCTAGACTGGCGGCATGACCGCCCATCAGAGCCACTCGTCCAGCCATCGCGCAGGCGTCCCGGGCGTCCGCGAGCTTTCCCATACCGATGCGTGGACGCGCCTGCGCTCCATGGTCGTGGGCCGCATCGCGTTCACGCTGGACGGCCGGCTCGAGCTGTTCCCCGTCAACTACCTCGTCGACCACGGCACCATCCTGTTCCGCACCGGCGTGGGGTCCAAGCTCGCGGCATCGATGGAGCGCCTGGCGGCCGTGTTCGAGGTGGACGGCTACGAAGCCGAGTCCGGCGAGGCTTGGTCGGTCGTGGCCCGCGGCCACCTCGAGCCCGTCCTGGACACCGCCGGGATCGTCGAGGCCTCGGCCCTTCCGCTCTTCCCCTGGCAGGCGGGGGAGAAGGCCTTCTTCGTGCGGGTGGTGCCCGAGGACGTGACCGGCCGCCAGTTCCCGGTTGCGGCGCCGGAGACGTGGGTCACGCCGTTCACCGGAATGCGCAGGGCGTCCGAGGAGTAGCTTCAGGCCTGCGCTCCCGCGGTGCAGACTGGGGGCATGAAGACCCTTCTGAATCTGATCTGGTTCATCTTCGGCGGCTTCGTGCTGGCACTCGGCTACTTCCTCGCCGGGATCATCTGCTGCCTCCTCGTGGTCACCATCCCGTGGGGCATCGCCTCGTTCCGGGTCGGTGCCTACGCGCTCTGGCCGTTCGGCCGCACCATCGTGGACCGTCCGGGCGGTGCCGGCGTCCCCTCGATGCTCGGGAACGTCATCTGGATCGCGGTCGCCGGGATCTGGATCGCGATCGGGCACGTTGCCACGGCCATCGCCATGGCGGCGACGATCATCGGGATCCCCCTTGCGATCGCCAACCTCAAGCTCATCCCGGTCTCGCTCATGCCGCTGGGGAAGCAGATCGTCCGCACCGACCGGCTCATGGCCGGATACGGGCGCTGAGGCCCTTCTCACAGAACGCGCGCAGTGCCTCATTACTGCCGTGTAGGGTTACCGGGCGCATTGCCCCTGGCCTGCGCCCGGCGCCGGCCGGATGCCCCTGCCGCGACTTGGTCAAGCGCCCCGGCACCGCTATACGATGAGGTGACCAAGGAGGCCCCCCCCATGCCCGAACTCAATAGCTCTTTCGCCGGTGAATGGCGCATCGACCCGACCCACTCGCGGCTTGGTTTCTCGACCCGCCACGCGATGGTGACCAAGGTCCGTGGCGCGTTCAACGACGTCGACGGCGTCATCATGGTCGATCCGGACGAGCCGACCAACTCGACCGTCAAGATCACCATCAAGGTGGCCAGCATCGACACGCGCAACGAGCAGCGCGACGAGCACCTGCGCACCAATGACTTCTTCGACGCACCCCACTACCCGGTCATCACCTTCGAGTCGACCCGCGTCGACCAGGTCGAGGAGAACAGCTTCATCGTCACCGGCGCCCTCACGATCCGCGACGTGACGAAGGAGATCGCCATCCCGATCGAGTTCACCGGCGTGGAGCGCGATCCGTTCGGCTTCCTCCGGGCTGGCTTCGAGGGCTCGCGCCGGATCGACCGCAAGGACTTCGGGCTCAACTGGAACGCGGCCCTCGACTCGGGCGGCGTGCTCATCTCGGACCGCGTCCTGCTCGAGTTCGAGCTCTCGGCCGTCAAGACCCAGGAGGAGGGCGGCGAGGCCGCCGCCCAGGAGTCCGCCGGGGATTCCTCCTCGGCACAGTCCGGCGCGGGCCCCGCTGTCCAGGCCCCGGGCGACGTCCCGGCTCCGGGCGCGGACGACGACCAGACCCGTCCCCAGCAGATCGTCCAGCCCGGCGATGCGGCCCCCCAGACGGGCCAGGCGCTCTAGCCACGCGCATGGACGGGGACGGTCCGGACGCGCGGCACCCCTTCGTCGCCGTGATGTTCGTCGAACCGGCTCCCGTCGGGGAGCGGTTCGGCAAGCGGCACTGGCCCCTGCACGTGACGCTCCTGCGCTTCGATCTGGCCCCGGACGCTGCCCTCGCGGCGGCGTCCGGGGCCTTCGCGCACCTGGAGCCCGTGCGCGCGCAGGTGGGGCACGACGCCGACTTCGGCTTCCGGGGGAGGGTGCGGGTGAGCCTCGTGGAGGCTGTGCCCGGGCTCCGGGCGCTGCACGAGAGCCTGCTGGAATCGGTGGGCGGGGCCGGCGGGTACATCCACAGCACGCACCACACCGGCGACGGCTTCCGGCCCCACGTGACCATGCAGGGCGAGCGCCGGGTCCACGAGGGGGACACGCTGCGGCTGGACTCCGTCTCCCTCGTCGACATGGCCCCCGGCGGCGACGCGGAGTGGCGCTTGCCCACCGCGGAGTTCCGCGCCGAGCAGGAGCCTGGGTCCCCGTGGCAGGACCCGCCCGAGGAACCTGCCTGACGGGCAGGGCTTGCGCCCTGCGCCCTGCGGATCAGTGTCCCAGGCGCGCGAGCTCCGCCGCGAGGTTCTCGTGGGCCCGAGCGAGCCAGAGCCCGCGCGCGGCCTCCGTGTGGAAGAGGGGGTCCAGCGCGAGCAGGCGCCCGAGGACGGCGGACCTGCCCTCCCGGTACGCGTCGTCCGGCACGTGCCGGTACTCGTCGCGCACCTGTGCCGTGTAGCGGTGGTAGCCGCGGGCCTCCCTGCCCAGCACCGAGAGGTCGGCATCGCTCAGGAGCTGCCCGTCGCCGTCGTGCGCGCCGGGGGCGTGCGCCGCGGTGAGCCGCACGAGCCGCCCCACTTCGGCCGCCTCGGCGCTGCCCAGCCCCGCCTCGGAGAGCCGCGCCTCGGCCAACTGCGCCGAGTCCTCCTCGTCCTGCCCAGGCGGGCCCCCACGCCCGCCGGCGGTGGGGACGCGGTAGACGGCATCGTGGAACCATGCGGCGAGCACGACGGCGCGCGGCGCCTGCCCCGCGATCTGCTCGAGCGCGGTGAGGACCGCCATGAGGTGGGCGCGCGTGTGGTACCTGCGGTGCGGCTCGCCCCACCGCTCGACCAGCTCGGCTCCCAGCTCGGGCCGCCCGGGCAGGACCGTGTCCCAACGGTCCCGCAGCGGCACGACGAGCGACTTCGAGCGCTCCCGCGCAGGCACGCGCAGGCCCGAGGCGAGGAGCACGCGCACAAGGGTGCCGGCGTCCACCGGACGGGCGCCGCGGGCCACGAGCTCCGCATGCCGGCGCTCCGGGACGTCGTAGTGGTCCTCGTCGAAGGCGCGTTCCGGGACGCCCGCGGCCGCGGCGAACGCGTGCAGCTCGGCGAGGGACGTGTCCGAGACGAGGTGTGCGAACACCGTCCCATGGGCCGGCCACAGGGGTGTGTCGATGAAGACCGCCATGTGCCCAGCATGCACCCGCCGGCGTGCCCCCCGGCAGATCCCATCAGCTGTTCCGGCCGCGCGCGGCCACGTCCCAGCGGTCCACGAGCCGGCCCTCGCTCACCACGGCGACCGAGTCCACGAGGTTCACGGCCACGCACACATGGTTGGGAACGACCCTCAGGCGCGTCCCGAGCGCGGGGAGGTCCTCGGCGTCGGGCCATGCCACGGTCGCGTGGTGCTCCGAGAGCGCCGTGATGCGGGCGTCCGGGGCTGCGAGGACACGCCCGAATCCCGAGGCCCAGGCCGGACGGTCCCCGCCGAGCACCTTGCTGCCGGCGTCGAGCACGATCCGGCGGGGGATGCCGCCCGCCCCCTCGTGGCGGCTCACGACGGTCGCGGCGACCGAGAGGGCGATGTCCTCGGGGCGGGTCCGGCCGAGCTCGAGCTGCTGCGCGTCGCCGAACACGTACACCCCGGGGCGCACCTCCGTCACGGCGCCGGACTCCGCGAAGGCCGCGCTCGGCGTCGAGCCTCCGCTCACGCGCTGCACCTCGAATCCGGCCTCCCGCACGAGGCGCGCCGCCTCGCCGAGCGCGGCCCGCTCGTCCTCAGCCGCCCGGGCCGGCATGTCCGGGCCGTAGCTGTGGCCGGGGAAGGTGAAGACGCCGGCCACGCGCAGGCCCGCCGCTGCCGCCGCCCGCGCAACCGCGGCGGTCTCGGCGGGCGCCGTCCCGCTGCGGTGGTGGCCGCTGTCCACCTCCACGAGGACCTCGATCCGGCCCGCCGCCTCTCCGAGGGCGGACCCGAGCGCCGTTGCAGCCTCGGCGGAGTCGGTGCCGACGGCGATCCTCGCCACGGCGCTCAGCCGCCGGAGGCGCTCGGCCGCCCGCTGGCCCACCCAGAGCGGGTATGCGATGAAGAGGTCCTCGGCGCCGTGCTGGGCGAAGACCTCTGCCTCGCCGATCGTCGCGACCGTGAGCCCCACGGCGCCGGCGGCGAGCTGGAGCGCGGCGATCTGGGGCATCTTGTGGGTCTTGGCGTGGGGGCGCAGGGCCAGGCCCTTGCTGCCGACGGCGGCGGCCATGCGCGAGATGTTCCGCTCGAGCACGTCCCGGTCCACCATGATCTCTGGGGTGTCGATCTCCTCGGGGACCATCTCCATCGTCTCTCCTCTGCTGGCCAGGCGCGCTTCTCGCGGCCGGTGGCCGCGTGAGGGCATGCGCAGCATGCCGTCTCCATACCTACCGGACGCGCGCTTGGATCCGAAAGTTGAGTCGGATACACTCAACTTACATGCGTTGACCTCGGTGAGGGAGGCGCGCTTTGATGAGTGTGCATTGAAGGAGCCCGCTGTGGACGTCAAATTCACCACCAAGAGCCAGGAGGCCCTCTCGGCGGCCGCCATGAATGCCTCGACCGCCGGCAACCCCCAAGTCGAGCCGCCCCACCTCCTCAAGGCCCTCATGGACCAGCGGGACGGCGTCGCGGTCGCGCTCCTGCGCGCCACCGGCGCGGACCCGGACTCGGTCAGCGTCGCGGCGAGCACCGCGATCAAGGCCCTGCCCTCGAGCTCCGGCTCCACGGTCGCCCAGGCCCAGCTGAGCCGCCAGGCGCTCCAGGCCATCCAGGCGGCCAAGCAGCAGTCCGAGCAGATGGGGGACACGTTCGTCTCGACCGAGCACCTCCTCCTTGGCCTCGCGGCCGACGGCGGGGCGGCGGGCAAGGCCCTGCGCGACGCCGGGGCGTCCCACGAGGCGCTCACGGCCGCCCTCCCGGGGGTCCGCGGGGACCGCAAGGTCGACTCGCCCGACCCCGAGAACACCTTCCAGGCGCTCGAGAAGTTCGGGACCGACCTCACCGCAGTGGCCCGTTCCGGAAAGCTCGACCCGGTGATCGGGCGCGACTCCGAGATCCGCCGCGTGGTCCAGGTGCTCTCCCGGCGCACCAAGAACAACCCCGTCCTCATCGGCGAGCCCGGCGTGGGCAAGACCGCCGTCGTCGAGGGCCTCGCCCAGCGCATCGTGGCGGGCGACGTGCCGGAGAGCCTGCGCGGGAAGACCCTCATCAGCCTCGACCTCGGCTCGATGGTGGCCGGGGCCAAGTACCGCGGCGAGTTCGAGGAGCGGCTCAAGGCCGTCCTCGAGGAGATCAAGGCCGCCGAGGGGCAGATCGTCACCTTCATCGACGAGATCCACACCGTGGTCGGCGCGGGCGCCACCGGCGACTCCTCGATGGACGCGGGCAACATGCTCAAGCCGCTCCTCGCCCGCGGCGAGCTCCGGCTCATCGGTGCCACGACGCTGGACGAGTACCGCGAGAACATCGAGAAGGACGCCGCGCTCGAGCGCCGCTTCCAGCAGGTCTACGTGGGCGAGCCGAGCGTGGACGACACGATCGCCATCCTCCGCGGGCTCAAGGAACGCTACGAAGCGCACCACAAGGTCTCCATCGCGGATGCTGCCCTCGTGGCCGCCGCGTCGCTGTCCAACCGCTACATCTCCGGCCGCCAGCTCCCGGACAAGGCCATCGACCTCGTCGACGAAGCGGCCTCCCGCCTGAGGATGGAGATCGACTCGGCGCCGGAGGAGATCGACCAGCTCCGCCGCGCCGTCGACCGCCTCACCATGGAGGAGCTTGCACTGGAAGGCGAGACGGACGCCTCGAGCGTGGAGCGGCTCGCCGCGCTGCGGGAGGACATGGCGGACAAGAAGGAGCAGCTCGCCGCGCTCAACGCGCGCTGGGAGGCCGAGAAGGCCGGGCTGAACCGGGTGGGCGACCTGCGGGCCAGGCTTGACGGGCTGCGCTCCCTCGCGGACAAGGCGCAGCGCGAGGGCGACCTCGCGGAGGCCTCCCGCATCCTCTACGGCGAGATCCCCACAGTGGAGCGCGAGCTCGCCGAGGCGAGCGCCGCTGAGCAGGGCGCCGGAGCCGGCCACACGATGGTGGCGGACGAGGTCACCGCGGACGACATCGCCGAGGTGATCTCGGCCTGGACCGGCATCCCGGCCGGCCGCATGCTTCAGGGGGAGACCCAGAAGCTGCTCCACATGGAGGAGGAGCTCGGCAAGCGGCTCATCGGCCAGTCCAAGGCCGTCTCCGCGGTTTCCGACGCCGTGCGCCGTGCCCGGGCCGGCATCTCCGACCCGAACCGGCCGACCGGCTCGTTCCTCTTCCTCGGCCCCACCGGCGTGGGCAAGACCGAGCTCGCCAAGGCGCTCGCGGACTTCCTGTTCGACGACGAGCGCGCCATGGTGCGCATCGACATGAGCGAGTACTCCGAGAAGCATGCCGTGGCGCGCCTCGTCGGCGCCCCTCCGGGCTACGTCGGGTACGAGGAGGGCGGTCAGCTCACCGAGGCGGTGCGCCGCCGGCCGTACTCCGTGATCCTTCTCGACGAGGTGGAGAAGGCCCACCCCGAGGTCTTCGACATCCTGCTGCAGGTGCTCGACGACGGCCGGCTCACCGACGGGCAGGGGCGCACGGTGGACTTCCGCAACGTCATCCTGGTCCTGACCTCGAACCTCGGCAGCCAGTACCTCGTGGAGCCCGAGCTGAGCGCGGCGGCGAAGCGGGACGCGGTGATGGGCGTGGTCAACGCCTCGTTCAAGCCCGAGTTCCTCAACCGGCTCGACGAGGTCATCATGTTCGACCCGCTCAGCGTGGACGAGCTGGCGCACATCGTCGAGCTCCAGGTGGCTGCGCTCCAGGCCCGGCTCCACGAGCGTCGCCTGACCCTCGAGGTCACCGATGCTGCCCGCGCCTGGCTGGCCATGTCCGGGTACGACGCGGCGTACGGTGCCCGCCCGCTGCGGCGGCTCGTCCAGCGGGAGATCGGTGACCGGCTCGCCAAGGAGATCCTCGCGGGCGAGGTGTCCGACGGCGACACGGTCCTGGTGGATGTCGCCGACGTGGACGTGGACCTCAAGGACCTGACCGGAGCCACGAGCGGACTGCGGGTGAGCCGCAAGACCGCCGCGCCGGCGGAGGGCTGAGCCCGGGACTGCCCGGCAGTGCGGGCGGGCGGCGGCGGGCCGCCCGCACAGCTCACTTGAGGAACGAGCCCGTGAGCGTGTTTCCTGCGGTGCTCTCGATGAAGCAGTCGAGCCGACGGTCCCCGCTCGCCCAGCCCTCCTCGCTCGGATACGCGGTGCGCTGCTTGAGGGAGTCCGTCGCCTCCGGCAGGGCGAGGGTCTCCGCCTGGCACAGGCGTCCGGCCCGTTCCTCGAGGGAGTCGCGGCCGGGATAGGGCTCGTCCGCCTCGGCGGTGAACGAGCCCACGAGCTGCGCCGAGTGCGACTCGGTGCACGGGACCGTGCGATTGCTCTCGGCCGCGGCGTCGAAGTCCACGAAGCAGTCGCCCTCCGCGTATTCCGTGGCGTTGACCTCAGTGCCGGGCTTCTGGGCGAGGGGGCCCACCGCGGACCAGATGATGAGGCCGACCAGGACCACGGCGGCTACCGAGAGGCCCGCGATGAGCCGGCGTGAGCCCCGCAGGCTGCCGCGCGAGTTCTCCCTTCCGGATCCTCGCCAGGCGCCGCCGGCACCCGCGGCCGAGCGCCGCGCAGAAGGGGCGCGGCGGGCGCTCCTGGGGGCACGCCGGGGCTTGGGAGGGAGGACAGCTCCGGCGCTGCGACGCGCTGACGGCGACGGGTTCGAGCCGCGTCGGGGACGTCGGTACGGGTCAGGCACGCTCATGCGCTCGCCACTCGCTTTCTCGGTCTCGGACGGCCTGTGGCCCGCGCCGCACGAATACGCAGTCGGCCGCAATTACATGTAGTCTAGACCTACGACAAATTGATCAATGACTCCGGGGCCTCGCGAGCGTGCCTTCGCGACAACCTCCGGGATGGGCAGAAGAGGGGGTCACGCCATGGGGCGCGGCCGTCAAAAGGCTAAGGCAACCAAGCAGGCTCGGGACATCAAGTACTACAGCCCGAGCACTGACTACGCGGCTCTCCAGCGCGAACTGCGCTCGCAGGAGAACCAGTCTTCCCATCGGTTCGCTGACGACTCCGAGCCGGACTACTCGGAGTACGAGGACAAGTACGCGGATCAGTTTGACGAGGACGAGGACGAGGACACCCGGAAGATCGGCTGATCCTCTGGACCTCTTCGAGCATCCCGCCGTCGCGGGGGCCCACGCTGCGGCCCTGCGCTCCATCGCGCGCGAGGTGACCGAGACCGTCGGACCGCAGCCGCCCGCCGTCGCCCGTGAAGGCATCCTGGGGATGCTGCGTGCCGGGGAGGTCCTCGTCCTGACCGGAGCAGGCGTCTCGACGGCGTCCGGCATCCCGGACTACCGCGGCCCCGAGGGGTCCTGGCGCAAGCATCGGCCCATGACGTACCAGGAGTTCCGGCACGATCCGGCTGCGCGCCACCGCTACTGGGCCCGCAGCTTCGTCGGCTGGCGGCACATCGACCGTGCCCAGCCGAATCTGGCGCACCGCGAACTCGCCGGGCTCGAGGCGGCCGGCCGCCTCGCAGGGGTCGTGACCCAGAACGTGGACGGGCTGCATGCGGCCGCGGGCACCCGGAGCCTCGTGGCCCTGCACGGCGACCTCGACCGTGTCATCTGCCTCGCGTGCGGTGCGGTCGAGGGCCGCTCCAACCTCGACGAACGCCTCGCGCAGGCCAACCCGGGCTACCTCGAGGCGGCCGCGATGGACCCTGCCGCGGTCAACCCGGACGGGGACGTCGAGCTCGACCGCGCGTGGGTCGAGCGCTTCCGCATGGTGGGCTGCCTCATGTGCGGGTCCGTTGAGCTCAAGCCGGATGTCGTCTATTTCGGCGAGGGCGTGCCGGCGGCGCGCAAGGAGCGGGCGACGGCGATGCTCGCCTCGGCGAGCAGCCTCCTCGTGCTCGGGTCGTCGCTCGCGGTCATGAGCGGCTACCGATTCGTGCTTGACGCCGTGCGGGAGGGCAAGCCCGTGGGGATCGTCAACCAGGGGCCCACGCGCGGCGACGGACGTGCCCACTGGCGGTGGCGCGAGGACGTGGGCGAGGCGCTCGCGAGCCTCGCCCGCCACCTCTGACCCGACCCTTTCGGGTACAGATCAGGCCGTCCTCCGGCCGTTTCGGGTACAGATCAGGGCCCCGTCTGGCTGTTTCGGGTACAGATCAGGCCGCCCTCCGGCCGTTTCGGGTACAGCATTCCGGCGCCGCCTTCGGGGCGCACCATGGGTTTGCGAAGATCGGCGTGTGGTCGCCTGTTGCCTGATCGCGGGGCCGGTCGGATCCTGAGGGGGTCGGTCGTGGTCAGAGCCCGGTTTCATCTGTGGTGCTTCGTGCCCGCAGTACAGCATGGGAGCGGAGGGTTCCACACGGGACTGTGGATTGGTGCTTCGAGCCCGAGTGTCAGAATTCTGAGTTTCCCCTGCCCTCCCCACGGCGGACCTGTCGTATGGGAAGGAGTGGGACGATGGAACTCATTCACCCGCGGTGCGCTGGGATCGACATCTCCAAGCGCGATGCGAAGGTGTGCGTGCGGATCGCCGGATCGGGACGGTCCAAGGCGGTCGAGACCGTCACGACCTGGTCGTCGATGAGTGGGCAGATCCTCGCCCTCCGGGATCATCTGGTTGCCGAGGGAGTGACCTGCGTGGTGATGGAGGCAACAGGAGACTACTGGAAGCCGTTCTACTACCTGCTCGAGGACGCTGGCCTCGGGCTGATGCTGGTGAATGCGCGACATGCCCGGAGTCTGCCGGGGCGCAAGACCGATGTCGCGGACGCGACCTGGCTCGCGCAGCTGGGCGCCCATGGGCTCGTGACCGGCTCATTCGTCCCGCCCGCGCCGATCCGCCAACTGCGCGACCTGACCCGCACCCGGACGGCCATCACCCGCGAGCGGACCCGCGAGGTCCAACGACTGGAGAAGCTGCTCGAGGACGCTGGGATCAAGCTCTCCTCGGTTGCCTCTGAGACTCTGGGCGTCTCGAGCAGGGCCATGCTCGAGGCGCTGATCGCCGGCGAACGCGACCCAGCGGCCCTCGCGGGCCTGGCGCGCGGGCGGCTCCGGGCCAAGATCCCTGCCCTGACCGATGCCCTCACCGGCCGCTTCACCGAGCACCACGCGTTCCTGGCCCGTGTCCATCTGGACCTCATCGACCGCCACAGCGCCGCCCTGGAGCAGCTCACCGAACGGATCCAGGACCTCATGGAGCCCTTTCGCCCCTTCCACGACCTGATCTGCACCATCCCCGGGATCAGCACGGTGACCGCAGACATCATCGTCGCCGAGACCGGGGCGGACATGAGCCGCTTCCCCACCCCCGACCATCTCGCCTCCTGGGCCGGGACCGCGCCCGGCCAGAAC
>NZ_JBDFRB010000014.1:0-78697 GCF_039615075.1 Sinomonas halotolerans
CGGGTGACGGTGAGCGTGTTCCCCTCGGGGTCGTGGGTGTAGTCGGCCACGACGGCGGCGCCGTTCCTGACCTGGGTGACGCGCCCGTCGGCGTCGTAGACGTAGGCCGTGACGGCGCCGTCGGGGCTGGTGAGGCTGGTCAGGTGGGAGGCGGCGTCATAGCCGAGCGTGAACACCCTGCCGGCCCGGGTGACCGTGGTGAGCCGGTCGAGGGAGTCGTGGGCGTACGTGGTGGTGCCGTTCGGGTCTGCCATGGAGGCGCGGTTGCCGTTGGCGTCGTAGGTGTAGGTGACGTCGCTGTCCGTGCCCGGCAGGTCCGCCCTGGTCAGCCTGCCCGCGGCATCGTACGTGTAGGCGGTGACGGTGCCCTGGGGGTCGGTGACGGCGGCGATCTGCCCGCGGGCCGTGTAGGTGAGGGTGTAGGTGCCCAGCGGGTTCGTGACCGAGGTGGCGCGGTTCGCCGCGTCGTACCCGAAGGCCACGGTCCTGCCCATCGAGTCCGTCACGCTGGTGGTGTTGCCGTTGGCGTCGTAGGCCATCGTGGTCGGCGGCACGTTCGAGTCCGGGCCCTGCACGGAGGTGAGGTGTCCGGCACTGTCGTAGGTGTAGGCGGTGGAGCGGCCCTTGGTGTCGGTGGCCTTGGTGACCCGGCCGTCGGCGTCGTAGTCGACGCTCTCGTACTGCCCGGCCGGGTCGGTGGCCTTGATGGTCCGGCCGAGGGCGTCGTACTCGTACCGCCAGGTGAACTGCGCCGGGTCCGCGCCGGGCGCGTTCCCGCGGGGGCTGGTCACCGCCGTGACACGGCCGGCGGCGTCGTAGGCCATCGACTGCACCGAGCCCAGCGGCGAGGCTGTCCGGGTCAGATCCCCCTCGGCGCTGTACTCGAGCGTGGAGACGTTGCCCAGCGAGTCGGTGGCCGAGGTGACGTTCCCGGCCGCGTCGTAGCCGCGGGTGCTGGTGTGGCCGCGGGCGTTGACCGTGGTGGTGGGCAGGTGCGCGGCGTTGTACTCGGAGCGCACGGTCCCGGTGCCGCCCTGGAACGTCTTCAGGTCACCTGCCGGACTGTACGCGAAGGCGGTCCGGGTGCCGTCCGCGGCGTAGGTGGCGGACAGGCGCAGCTGGGCGTCGTACTGGTAGTCCGTCCTCCGCCCCGTGGGATCGACCCGGCGCTGGAGCACGTTGCCGGCGTACACGTCCTTCCACACCCCGCCCCTCGGGTCGGCCATCGTCGCGGTCGAGGTGGCCGGGTCCCAGGCGAAGGCGGAGCGGTGGCCGAGCCCGTCCCACTGCTCCGCGACCCTCCCAGTGGAGGTGTCGTAGGCCGTGCGCACCACCGTCCGCCCCGTGGGGGACGTGATCTCTGCCAGCCTCCCGCCGGCGTCGTAGGCGTAGACGGTGGTCCCGCCGGCGGCGTCGGTGGCCCCGGTCAGGAGACCTGCGGTGTAGGAGTAGGTGGTGGCCTGCCCGGCCGAGGTCTGCGCCCGGGTGATCCTCCCCGCCGTGGTGTCCCACGTGAAGGCGATCCACCGCCCCCCGTCCGTGACTGTGGTCAGCCGGCCCCCGGCGTCGTACGCATAGCTCGGGCCGCGGCCTGAGGAGTCCGTCAGCGCGGTGAGCCTCCCGGAGGCGTCGAACACATGGGCCAGGCCGGAACGGGTCACAGCGGTGAAGGTCCCGTCCTGGTTCCGCACCAAGGACGCGGTCCCCCCGGGCGGGGGTGTGTAGGTGCCGTCGGAGTTCTCCGTGAACAGGACCCGCTGCCCGGTCCCGGCCTTCAGCACCGCCTCCCCGGCAGCGACGGCGAGGCGGATGTCGTAGCCCAGGCTCCAGCCCTTCCCGAACGGACCCTCCGCGCTGTCGGCCGAGGTGTAGAACCGGTTCACGGACAGGTTCCCCGTCACCGACGCCATCCCCAGATCCGTCTCGGCATGGGTGAAGGCCCCCGTCGCGGTGTTCACCGGGTCCGCCATCGACCCGGACGGCGCTGCAGCGAACTCCGACCCCCCGTCAGGGCCGTACAGCTGCCCATCCGACACCGAGCCGGCATACGTCCCGGCCCCGCTGACCCCGGCCGAGGGCATAGGCGGCGCCTCCGCCAACGCCGGCAGCACCTTCGTGAAGTACCCAGTGATCGTCTGCTTCCACTGTGCGGCACACGAGTTCCCGTCGATCAGGGCATAGGTGACCGCGGGGATGTAGGTCTCCTTCGAATCCCAGCAACCAGTGGGTGGATCCTCAAGGATGTGCCCCCACCAGTTATGCGCCAGATCCTGGGGGTCCTGGTTGGAGGGTTCGTCTTTGACCCCGCCGATCAGGGAGTTGCCCCGCAGGTCCAGCTGCTCCCGGGTCGAGCCGGGTGAGCTGCCTCCATAGACCGGCTTGGCGGCATAGTTGTCGTAGAACTTCACTGCCGTTGACCCCAGGAACGCCGCGCTGTAGCGGGAGAGGGTGCTCTCGAAGACGTTCTCCGTGACAGTGCCGCTCGGGCCGGAGACGCCGCAGTAGCTCTCGTAGAACTTGTTGTTGGCAATCCGCACCTCCCCGGCACCCGAGGCGATGTGCACCCCTGCGTACTGTGACTGAAGCAGATCGCTGTTGGTCAAGGACAGTGAGGCGCTCGAAGCCAGCTTGAGCTCGGCGTATGGCCCGCACACTCCGCCCGAGCCAGAGCCCCCGTACTGGATGACCGACCGGTCGATCACAGACTGCACCGTGGCATCGGTGGTGAAGTAGATGTGGTACCAGTCCCCGCGTGCCGGGGCGGTCGCCCCGCCGTCGCCGTTCGTGTCCCCAGCGACCGAGTCATCCCGGTGCGAGGTGATCACGATCGGCGCTGCGGGCGTCCCGCGGGCGACCAGCTGCCCCTTCACGTCGATGCGGCCAAACGCGTCCGCCGGGTTGCCGATCTTCACCACCACGCCCGGCTCGATCGTCAGCCTGACCCCCGCCCCGACGGTCAGCCTGTTCTGGACCCAGTACGGCGACCCCGCAGTGGTCCAGGTCGTGTCCGCACTAAGCGTCAGGCTCGAGATCACCGTGCCCTGGTTGGCATGGGCCGGGAGCGGGCCCGCCAGCAAGACCAGAGCCGAGAGCACCGCCCCATGGCACCGCGGACCAGACAAACGGTTCGCGCGTGGACACCTTCACCGGCTCAAAGCGGGCCGTATTCCGCGGGATTCCAAGGGAAAGACCCAACCCCCGCCGCTGCCCGCACGCCCCGCGCGGCAACTGCAGCCGGCGAAAGACGAGTACATCGGCCACCGGCCCAAGTAGCGCCGGAAAGGCTGTCGGCCATAGTCCCGAAAGTAAGGGGCGCACTGTCAAGGGGCGGCAGAATACCCCCCGTCTGATCTGGAAATGAAGGAAGCCAGGCGTCTTGGACGCCTGGCTTCCTTCATTCTTCTCTCGGTGGAGGCAAGGGGACTCGAACCCCTAACCCCCTGCTTGCAAAGCAGGTGCGCTACCAATTGCGCCATGCCCCCGAGGGCTTGGCCCGGCGCCGGTGCTACTCGACCGTGTCGGTCGAGCTGCTCCAGACATCCTTCTGGGCCTCGGACTCCTTCGCCTTCCGATACAGGAAGGCGCCCGCTGCAGCAGCGATCGCCAGGGCAATCAGCTTCTTCACGAGCACCTCCGGTGTGGAAGTAAGGTTTCCGTGGGCGTACCAGGACTTGAACCTGGGACCTCTTCGTTATCAGCGAAGCGCTCTAACCGCCTGAGCTATACGCCCTCATGGGACCTGAGTTCAATGCCCTCGGGCCGAGATATGACTTTACCGCACACCTCAGCCCGAGGCCAAATCCGTCAGTCGTCCGTGAGGGTCACCCCGATGCCGCCCACGAGCGTCGCCGCGATGTTGTAGAGCACCGCGGTGAGCATCGCCAGCGCCGTGAGGAGCACGACGTTCACCACCGCGATGATCGTGGCGAACGAGGCGACCTGGCCGAGGGAGGCGACCTTCTTGAGGTCGAACCCGCCGCTCTCCGTGCCGGCCACCTCGCCGAGGAGGCCGTTGATCCGGTCGAAGATCCCGGTGATGTCCAGAACCGTCCAGAGCACGATCGAGGCCACGACCGTGACGATCCCGAGCGCCACGGACAGGAGGAACGCCATCTTCAGCACGCTCCACGGGTCCACCTTGCTCACGAGCAGGCGGGCGCGGCGCTGCTTGGCCTTCGGGGCCGGGCGCACAAGGCCCTGCTGGCCCGGGCGCTGGCCCGGCTGGCCGGGACGTGCGGCGGGCGGGCGTCCCTGTGCGGGGCGGGGGCCCGTGGCGCGCTGCGCGCCGCCGGCCGTGAGCGGGCGCTCGGCGGGGCGCTGCGCGCCCGTGCCGTAGCCGGACGACGACGGCTGGCCGGCCGGGCGCTGCGGCTGGCGCACCGAGGCGGGCAGGAACCCGCCGTCGTTCGAGCGCGGATTCTCGGGCGTGCTCACTCGTTACCTCCCGGATTCTGGGCTTGGTCTTCAGCCAACGTTACGGCATCGTCCTCGGCCAGCTGCTCGCCGAGCGCGCGCTCGGAGTTCTTGGCGACGGCGATGATGCGGTCGCCCTTGTCCGGCTTGGCGAAGATGACGCCCATGGTGTCGCGACCCTTGGCGGGGACCCCGGTCACGGACGAGCGGACTACCTTGCCGCCCTCCATGACCACGAGCACCTCGTCCTCCTCGTGGACGATGTGGGCGCCGACGAGGTGGCCGCGCTCCTCCTGGTACTTGCCGACCTTGATGCCGAGGCCTCCGCGGCCCTGGACCCGGTACTCGTCCACCGAGGTGCGCTTGGCGTAGCCGCCCTCCGTCACGATGAAGACGAACGAGCCCTCGGTGACGACGTCCGCGGCCAGGAGCTCGTCGTCGTCCCTGAACTTCATGCCCGTGACGCCGCTCGTGGCGCGGCCCATGGGGCGCAGCGCCTCGTCATCGGCCGTGAACCGCAGGGACTGGCCGTTGCGGGAGACGAGCATGAGGTCGTCGGTCTCGGAGACCAGCTGCGCCGAGACGAGCTCGTCGCCGTCGCGGAGGTTGATCGCGATCACGCCGGCGGAGCGGTTCGTGTCGTAGTCCTCGAGGCGGGTCTTCTTCACGAGCCCGCCCTTCGTGGCGAGGACGAGGTACGGCGCCTGCTCGTAGTCGCGGAGGTCGAGGACCTGCGCAATCCGCTCGTCCGGCTGGAACGCCAGCAGGTTCGCCACGTGCTGGCCCTTGGCGTCGCGCCCGCCCTCGGCGAGCTCGTACGCCTTGGCGCGGTAGACGCGCCCGAGGTTCGTGAAGAACAGGAGCCAGTGGTGCGTCGTCGTGACGAAGAAGTGCTCCACCACGTCGTCCCCGCGCAGCTGGGCCCCGCGGACGCCCTTCCCGCCGCGGATCTGCTGGCGGTACTGGTCGCTGCGGGTGCGCTTGACGTACCCGCCCCGGGTGATGGTGACGACCATCTCCTCCTCGGGGATGAGGTCCTCGATGCTCATGTCGCCGTCGAACCCGGGCAGGATCTGCGTGCGGCGGTCGTCGCCGTGCTTGTCGACGATCCCCTGCAGCTCCTCGGAGATGATCTGGCGCTGGCGGACCGGGTCGGCGAGGATCTCGTTGTACTCGGCGATCATCGCCTCGAGCTCGTCGTTGCGGTCCTGGATCTTCTGCCGCTCGAGGGCCGCGAGGCGGCGCAGCTGCATGTCGAGGATCGCCCGGGCCTGGAGCTCGTCGATCTCGAGCAGGGACATGAGGCCCTCGCGCGCCTCGTCCACCGTGGGGGAGCGGCGGATGAGCGCGATGACCTCGTCGAGCATGTCGAGGGCCTTGAGCAGGCCGCGGAGGATGTGGATCTCCTCCTCGGCCTTCCGCAGGCGGAACCGCGTGCGCCGGACGATGACGTCGAGCTGGTGCGTCACCCAGTGCCGCACGAACGCGTCGAGCGAGAGCGTGCGCGGCACGCCGTCCACGATCGCGAGCATGTTCGCGCCGAAGTTCTCCTGCAGCTGCGTGTGCTTGTACAGGTTGTTCAGCACGACCTTGGCCACGGCGTCCCGCTTGAGGACGATCACGAGGCGCTGGCCCGTGCGGCCGGAGGTCTCGTCGCGGAGGTCGGCGATGCCGGTGATCTTGCCGTCGCGGACGAGCTCGGCGATCTTGATGGCGAGGTTGTCCGGGTTGGCCTGGTAGGGCAGCTCGGTCACGACGAGGCACGTGCGGCCCTGGAGCTCCTCGACGTTGACCACCGCGCGCATCGTGATCGAGCCGCGGCCGGTCCGGTACGCCTCCTCGATGCCCTTGTGGCCCAGGATCGTCGCGCCGGTGGGGAAGTCGGGGCCCTTGATGCGGACCAGGAGCGCCTCGAGGAGCTCCTCGCGGGTCGCCTCGGGGTTCTCGAGGTACCACTGGACGCCGGAGGCCACCTCGCGCAGGTTGTGCGGCGGGATGTTGGTGGCCATGCCGACGGCGATGCCCGCCGAGCCGTTGACGAGCAGGTTGGGGAACCTGGCCGGCAGGATGGACGGCTCCTGATTCTTGCCGTCGTAGTTGTCCTGGAAGTCGACCGTCTCCTCGTCGATGTCCCGGACCATCTCCATGGCCAGCTGCGCCATCTTGGTCTCGGTGTACCGCGGGGCCGCGGCGCCGTCGTTGCCGGGGGAGCCGAAGTTCCCCTGGCCGAGGGCGAGCGGGTAGCGCATCGTCCAGTCCTGGATGAGGCGCACGAGGGCGTCGTAGATCGCCATGTCGCCGTGCGGGTGGTACGTGCCCATGACGTCGCCGACGACGCGCGCGCACTTGTTGAACGCGCGGTCGGGGCGGTAGCCGCCGTCGTACATCGCGTAGATGACACGGCGGTGCACGGGCTTGAGGCCGTCGCGGACGTCCGGCAGGGCGCGGCCCACGATGACGGCCATCGCGTAGTCGAGATAGGACCGCTGCATCTCGGTCTGCAGGTCCACCTGCTCGACGCGGTCGATCACGGTCCCCTCGCCGCCGCCGAAGGCGCCGCCCTCGGCGCCCGGGCCCGTCCCGGTGTTCTCGGGAGTCTCGTCGCTCACAGATCGTCTCCTCTAGATTCCTGACCGGCCCGGACTAGATGTCCAGGAACCGGACGTCCTTGGCGTTCTGCTGGATGAAGTGCCGGCGCGACTCGACGTCGTCGCCCATGAGCACCGAGAACGTCTGGTCGGCGGAGGCCGCGTCCTCCATGGTCACCTGCAGCAGGGTGCGCCGGTCGGGGTCCATCGTGGTGTCCCACAGCTCGGTGTAGTCCATCTCGCCGAGGCCCTTGTAGCGCTGGATGCCGTTCTCCTTGGGCAGCCGCTGCCCGTTGGCGATCCCGGCCCGGATCGTCTCGTCCCGCTCGCGGTCGCTGAACACGTAGTCGTGCGCGTGGTTGGACCACTTGATCCGGTAGAGCGGCGGCTGCGCGAGGTACACGTAGCCGTTCTCGATGAGCGGGCGCATGTACCTGAACAGGAGCGTCATGAGCAGGGTCGTGATGTGCTGGCCGTCCACGTCGGCGTCGGCCATGAGCACGATCTTGTGGTACCGCAGCTTCGAGATGTCGAAGTCCTCGCCGATCCCCGTGCCGAAGGCCGTGATCATCGACTGGACCTCGGCGTTGCCGAGCGCCTTGTCCAGGCGCGCGCGCTCCACGTTGAGGATCTTGCCGCGCAGGGGCAGGATCGCCTGGGTGCGCGGGTTGCGGCCGCGCTTGGCCGAGCCGCCGGCCGAGTCGCCCTCCACAAGGTAGACCTCGCACTCGCTCGGATCCTTGCTCGAGCAGTCGGAGAGCTTGCCGGGCATGCCGAAGGACTCGAGCGGGCTCTTGCGCCGCGCATTGTCGCGGGCCTTGCGCGCGGCCATGCGCGCCTGGGAGGCCTGGATGGCCTTGCGGATCACGTCCCGCGCCGGGCCGGGGTTGCGCTCGAGCCAGTCGCCGAGCTGGTCCGTCACGACCCGCTGCACGAACCCCTTGACCTCGGAGTTGCCGAGCTTGGTCTTGGTCTGGCCCTCGAACTGCGGCTCGGCGAGCTTGACGCTGATGACGGCGGTGAGCCCCTCGCGGATGTCGTCGCCGGAGAGGTTCTCCTCCTTCTCCTTGAGGATCGACTTCTCGCGCGCGTACCGGTTGATGAGCGAGGTCATCGCGGCGCGGAAGCCCTCCTCGTGGGTGCCGCCCTCGTGCGTGTTGATCGTGTTGGCGTAGGTGTGGACGCTCTCCGAGTAGGCCGTGGTCCACTGCATCGCCATCTCCACCGAGATCTTCCGCTCGGTGTCCTCGTTCTCGAACGCGATGACGTCCTCGTGCACCACCTCGGACTTCTTCGAGGAGTTGAGGTGCTTGACGTAGTCGAGCAGCCCGTCGTCGTACTTGTAGTCGACGACGCGGCGGTGCGGCCCCGGTGCGGGGGCGTCCGACGGCGCAGGCTCGCCGCCGTCGCCCGCCTCGCCCGAGGCGTGGCCCGCCCCGGCGAGCTCGGCCTCCTCCTCGTCGCCGCGGCGCTCGTCGATGAGCGTGATCCGCAGGCCCTTGTTCAGGAAGGCCATCTGCTGGAAGCGCGCGCGGAGGGTCTCGAAGTCGAACTCGACCGTCTCGAAGATCGCCGGGTCCGCGTAGAACGTCTGGGTGGTGCCGGTGGCGTCCGTCGCCTCGCCCTTGACGAGCTCCCCGACCGGCTTGCCGCCGTCCCGGAAGGACATGCGCCATGCGTGGCCCTGGCGGCGCACCTCGGTGTCCACCCGCTTCGAGAGCGCGTTGACCACGGAGATGCCCACGCCGTGCAGGCCGCCCGAGACCGCATACCCGCCGCCGCCGAACTTGCCGCCGGCGTGCAGGATCGTCATGACGACTTCGACCGTGGGCTTGCCCTCGGTGGGGTGGATGTCCACGGGGATGCCGCGGCCGTTGTCCTCGACCCGCACGCCCCCGTCCTCCTGGAGCGTGACCTTGATGTGGTCGCAGTATCCGGCCAGGGCTTCGTCGACCGAGTTGTCCACGACCTCGTACACAAGGTGGTGGAGGCCGCGCGGACCGGTCGAGCCGATGTACATGCCGGGGCGCTTGCGGACTGCCTCGAGGCCCTCGAGCACGGTGATGCTGCTGGCTCCGTAGTCCTTCGGCCCGGATGCACGGTCCACATCCTGCTGCGCGCTCGGGTTCACTGCACTCTCGTCAGCCACGGGCGGTCTCGACCCCTCTTCTGTTCGGAAGGCTTAACACGTCGATTCTACCGGTCTGGCCGCGCCAGAACGGACAGTGTCAGGCCGACATGCCGTTCAGCAGCCCGCTAAGGGCGCATGGCGAGGCCCGCCGAGCCCTGCCCAAGGGGGAGTGTCCCTCCCGGCCTCCCGGGGGCCCCACGCGCCGTCCACGGGATCAGCCGTAGGTGTCGCGCGGGCCCCGCCCGGAGACGTGGCGCGGGCCCTTGCGCCAGCTCGGTGCGGACGGGCCGAGCACGTGCAGGGAGGTCACGACCCCCTCGCCCAGCTCCCGCCGGAACCTGTCCAGGAGCGCGGTGCTCAGCAGGCGGAGCTGGGTGGCCCATGCGGTCGAGTCGCAGCGGACCCTCAGGACCGTGCCCTCGAAGCTCTCGGGGGTGCAGTGGGAGGCGATGTCCTCGCCCACGAGCTCGCGCCAGCGGGACATGACGGAGCCGACCGCAACCGGCGAGGACCAGCCCCGCTCCGCGACCACGCGGTTCACCACGTTCCCGAGCCCGAGCGGATCCCTGCCGCCGTAGGGGTTGGACGTGCGCGGGCGCCGCGTCGGCTTCGCAGCCGGTGCGTTCGTGTCCCGGACGAGGGGGCCGGTGGCCCGCACGCGCACCTCGCCGCGCGCCTCGGCTGCCTCGCGCGCGCGGTTGAGCGCGGCGCGCGCGGCGTCGATTCCGTCCCCCGCCTCCTGGGGCGCTGGCCCGGGCGCTGGGCCCGGCTCCGGCACGTCCCGCTCAGGATCCATCGCCGAGCCCTCCCGGTACCACCTGCACGCGGCGGCCTGCGAGCTCCGCCGGGATGTCGGCGTCGACCGCTGCCGTCACGAGGACCTGTTCCGCCTTGGCGACGATCGCCGCGAGCCTCGCCCGGCGCGCGGCGTCGAGCTCGGCGAAGACGTCGTCGAGGACGAGTATGGGCTCGTCCCCGGTCACCGTCGAGTCGTCGAGCATGACGTAGTAGGAGGCCAGGCGCAGCGCGAGCGCGAAGGACCACGTCTCGCCGTGCGAGGCGAACCCCTTCGCGGGTGCGGGGCCGAGGAGCAGTTCGAGGTCGTCGCGATGCGGGCCCACGAGTGTCAGGCCACGCTCGAGCTCTCGCGGCCGGGCCTCGGCGAGCGCCGCGAGGAAGCGCTCCGCGATCGCGGGCGCGCCGAGTCCCGAGAGCGTCCCGACGACCGCGCCGCCGTCGTCCTCCGTCCCGATGTTGCCAGGCGCAACGTCGTCCAAGGCATTGTCATCCGGGGTGCCGGGCCACGACTCGTCCTGGACGGCGCCCTCGACGCTCGAGCGGTACACGGCGCGGGCCACCTTGGAGCCGTCCGTGAGCTGCGCGTATGCGGCGTCGAGATGCGGTCCGAGCCGCTCCACGAGCTCGAGCCGGGCCTCGAGCAGCCGGGAGCCGGCCTCGGCGAGGTGCGCGTCCCACACGTCGAGGGTCGACTCGACCGTGGCCCCGTGCGCGTCAGGGGCCGGCGGGCGCCGGGAGAACCGCGACGCGCGCGCGCTCTTGAGGAGCGCATTGCGCTGCTTGAGGACCCGTTCGTAGTCCGCGCGGGTCCCGGCGTGGTGCGGCACGAGAACGGTGAGGAGCTCGTCGAGGAAGCGGCGCCTCGCCGAGGGGTCGCCCTTGACGAGGGCGAGGTCCTCAGGGGCGAACAGCACGGTGCGGGCAATGCCGAGCAGGTCCCGCGCGCGCAGCGGGCTGCCGCGGTTGATGCGCGCGCGGTTGGCCCGCCCGGGGTTGACCTCGAGCTCGAGTACTGTGCGCTGCGTTCCGCGGACGAATCCCGCGCGCACCACCGCGCGCTCGGCGCCGAAGCGCACGAGCGGGGCGTCCGAGCTGACGCGGTGGGAGCTCAGCGTGGAGAGCATCCCGAGGGCTTCGACGAGGTTCGTCTTGCCCACGCCGTTCGGGCCGACGAGCACCGTCGCGCCGGGGGAGAGCTCGAGGTCCAGCTGCCCGTACGAGCGGAAGTCCGTGAGGGAGAGGCGTTCGACGTACACCGTGGGCGATGCGCTCCTCGGTCTACTGCCCGGCTGGACGCGTGGCGTGCCCGCCGAACTGCTGGCGCAGGGCGGAGACCATCTTCATGGCGGGGGAGGAGTCCTCGCGGGACTCGAACCGGGCGAAGAGCGCGGCAGTGATCGCCGGCGCGGGCACGGCGTTCGCGATGGCCTCCTCGACCGTCCAGCGGCCTTCGCCCGAGTCCTCGACGTAGTCGTCGATGTTCGCCAGGCCCGGGTCCTCGTCGAGGGCCTTGACCAGGAGGTCCAGGAGCCACGAGCGGACCACGGTGCCCTTCTGCCAGGCACGGAACGTGCCGGGGAGGTCGGTGATGATGTCCTTCGCGGCGAGGAGCTGGTAGCCCTCCGCGTAGGACTGCATGAGCCCGTACTCGATCCCGTTGTGGACCATCTTGGCGTAGTGGCCCGCGCCGGTCCCGCCCACGTGGACGAAGCTGTCCGCGCGATCGCCCTCGGGGCGGAGCGCGTCGAACACGGGCAGCACGCGCTCGATGTCCGCGGCGTCCCCGCCGGCCATGAGCCCGTAGCCGTTCTCGAGGCCCCAGACGCCGCCGGAGACCCCGCAGTCGACGAACCGGATCCCCTTCGCGGCGAGCTGTGCGGAGTGCCGCTCGTCCTCGGTGAACCGGGAGTTGCCGCCGTCGATCACGAGGTCGCCCTCGGAGAGCTTCTCGCAGAGCTCGGTGATGACGGCGTCCGTGACCGCGCCGGCCGGGACCATGACCCAGACCGTCCGCGGGCTCGGGAGCGCGGCGATCAGCTCGTCCACCGAGGCTGTGTCGGTGATCTCGGGATTGCGGTCGTAGCCCGTGACCTCGATCCCGGCGCGGCGGAGGCGTTCGCGCATGTTGAAGCCCATCTTGCCCAGGCCGATCAGTCCGATGTGCACGTGACGTCGCTCCGTTCTCGCCGGTGGGGCGGGTGGCCTCTGCAGGGGTGGGTCGGTGGGAATGCCGTCAGGCCGGGGAATCCGGTCAGTTGGGGAGGCGTACCGGCATGACGAGGTAGCGGTAGTCGATCTCGTCCTCGCCGTCGATCTCGCGCTGGGCCGTGATCATGGCCGGCTTCGGCGCACTCGTGAACGAGAACCGCACGAACGGGGTCTCGATCACGCCGAGGCCCTCGATGAGGTAGTGCGGGTTGAACGCGACCGTGATCTCCTCGCCGGTGAGCTTGGCCTCGAGCTCCTCCGAGGCCTGGGCGTCCTCGCCTGTGCCGGCGTCGAGCGTCACGAGGCCGTCCGTGAAGGCGAGGCGCACCGGGGTGTTGCGCTCGGCCACGAGGGAGACGCGGCGCACGGCCTCGACGAGCTCCTGGGTCGAGACGACAGCCTGGATGGGCGTGGAGTCCGGGAAGAGCGAGCGGATCTTGGGGTAGTCCCCGTCCACGAGCAGCGAGGTGGTGGTGCGGCCCCCGCTCTCGAAGCCGATCAGGCGGCTGTCGTCCTCGGAGAGGGCGAGGTTCAGGCTGCCGGCGCCACCGAGGGTCTTCGCGACCTCGTTGAGCGTCTTGGCCTTCACGAGCGCGGCCGTGGAGGTCTCCGGCGAGGCGGGGGACCACGGCAGCTCGCGCATGGCGAGGCGATACCTGTCCGTGGCGAGGAGCGTGATGAGGTCGTTCTCGATCTCCATCCGCACGCCCGTGAGGATCGGCAGGGTGTCGTCCTTGCTCGCGGCGATGATCACCTGGGAGACGGCCTTGGCGAAGGCGTCACCGGAGACCGCGCCGGTGATCGGCGGCAGCTCGGGAAGGGCCGGGTACTCGCCCTCGGGCATCGTGGCGAGGTGGAACGAGCTGCGGCGGCACGTGAGAGTGACCTTGGTGCCGTCCGTCTCGACGTCGACCGGCGCTGCGGGGAGGCTGCGGCAGATGTCCGCGAGGAGACGGCCGGAGACCAGGATGGTGCCCTCCTGGCTGATCTCCGCGGGGATCTCGAGCCGGGCCGAGGTCTCGTAGTCGAAGCTCGAGAGGCTCACGACGCCGTCGTGGGCCGTGAGCAGCAGGCCTGCCAGGACGGGGACGGGCGGACGCGGGGAGAGCGAGCGGGCGGCCCAGCTCACGGCCTCGGTGAGGACATCCCGTTCGACTCGGAACTTCACGTCTGGTGCTCAGCCTTTCAGTCACGTCAGCGCCCGTCGGGACGCAGGGGGCCACGGTCCGTGAATCACACGTCTGTGCGGCCTCGGAGCGCTGACCACAGCTTAGCCCCATGAGCTGGGGGCGGATCAACGGGCTGGACGCCACGGTGTGGCGCTGGAGCAGCGCCGATGGTCGGACGATCGGAGGCCGGACGGGCGGGCTTGCCAACTGTTGTCCGACGGGATCTGAGCATTCTTGTAGTTCGTGGTGTTAATAACTGCTGTGGAAACTGTGGAAAACCGGCGTGCGCCGCGGAATCCCGCGGGGTCAGCCTGTTCATGGGTTGTTGACCGTGTGCGGACACTCGGGTGGGTGCCTGTGGAGGGCCGCAGACATGTGATTCGGATGCTCCACAGCTGCCCGGAGGGTTTTAAGCCCATTGGGGCCTGATGTGCACTTAACGGTCCACAGGGTTGTCCACAGCACACTGTTAATAAGGAACGCGCACCCGCGCGCGAGCGCGCCCGGGGGTCCCTGCAGCGCCGGGCAGGCACCAGACGGTCAGGCGCCGCGCTGGGCCTGCTTGATCTTGTTCGTGAGCTCGGTGACCTGGTTGTAGATCGCGCGCCGCTCTGCCATGAGCTCGCGGATCTTCCGGTCCGCGTGGATCACCGTGGTGTGGTCGCGGCCGCCGAGGACCTGCCCGATCTTGGGCAGGGACATGTCGGTGAGCTCCCGGCACAGGTACATCGCGATCTGCCGCGCCGTGACGAGCGTCCGGGTCCGGGACTTGCTGTTGAGCTCCTCGACCGTGAGCTTGAAGTAGGCCGCGGTCTCGGCAAGAATCTGCTCCGCCGTGATCTCGAGTGCGGAGTCGTCCGTGATGAGGTCCTTGAGCACCATCTCGGCGAGGGCCACATCGACCGGCTGCTTGTTCAGGCTCGCGAAGGCCGTGACGCGGATGAGCGCGCCCTCGAGCTCGCGGATGTTCGCGGAGATGCGGGAGGCGATGTACTCGAGCGCGTCATCCGGAGCGGAGAGGCCGTCGCTCGTGGCCTTCTTCCTCAGGATCGCGATGCGGGTCTCGAGCTCGGGCGGCTGGATGTCCGTCAGGAGGCCCCACTCGAAGCGGGACTTCATCCGGTCCTCGAAGCCGTGGAGCATCTTCGGCGGCTGGTCCGAGGTGATGACCACCTGCTTGTTGCTGTTGTGCAGCGCGTTGAACGTGTGGAAGAACTCCTCCTGGGTGGCGTTGCGGCCGGCCAGGAACTGGATGTCGTCGATCAGCAGCAGGTCCACGTTGCGGTACGTGGTCTTGAAGCTCGTGCCCTCGTCGTCGCGGATCGAGTTGATGAAGTCGTTGGTGAACTCCTCCGAGTTCACGTACCGCACGCGGATCCCGTTGTAGAGCCGGCGCGCGTAGTGGCCGATCGCGTGCAGGAGGTGGGTCTTGCCCAGACCCGAGTCGCCGTAGATGAAGAGCGGGTTGTAGGCCTTGGCGGGCGCCTCGGCCACCGCCACGGCGGCCGCGTGGGCGAACCGGTTCGACGCGCCGATCACGAACGTGTCGAAGACGTACTTGGGGTTGAGGCGGCTGACTTCCTGAGACGTGCTCGGCGGCGTGGGCGCGGGCCGCACCTCCTGCCGGATCTCGGGCCGCTCGACCGGTTCGAAGGACTCCTCGCGCACGGGCACGAGCTCGGTGTCGACGTCGATCGCGCACCGGATGTCCTCGGTGAAGACCGATCGCAGGGCATCGTCGAGGGCCTGCTTGACCTGCCCCTGGAGAACCTCGCGGGTGAGTTCATTGGGGACCGCGACGAGGAGCGTCGAGCCGATGAGTCCCTGGGCCTGTGCGAGTGAGACGAATCCGCGCTGGCGCGGTGAGACGCGCTCGTCCTCCTCGAGGAGCCGGACGACCCGGCGCCACGAACTGCCGAGCGTGTTGGCCTCGTTGGCCTCCTCCGTGCCCATGGGCTCCTCTCACTTGCTTCTGTGCCTCGCCGTTCCCGGTGAAGCCCCCATCACCGTGGCGCCGTGTGACGCCGTCGTGCTCCGCCGTTCGGAAGGGGGCGTCCCAGACTGTGGGAGGGCCGCTGTCCACCGCTGAATCCACAGGGATACCCACAGGCGTGGACGGGGAGCACTCAGACAGCCTAGATGATGGAACAACCCAGTGGACAACTGGGATCTGGCTGGGGATGAATTACACTGGTGCAGTTCTTCCCGGAGCCCCGCTGACGGCGCTGTCCACAGGCTGCGGAGTGCCGTTGGACACAGGCTGGGGACAACCCCAGCAGTGGAGCGGCGCCCTTTGCGCACCCTTTCGAATTGACTCCGCGGCCGCGCGTGCCCTAACGTCGTTAAGTCCTTTGTGTCTGCCTACTGTCCTGTCGCATGCCCACGGAAGCCCCTCGAGAACGCCGGTCCTGCCGGCGGCCGGAGGTGCGGACGGCATGAGGCGCGGCGGGGCGGCAGGCCCCGAACATTCAGCGTCCGCCAATACTTCCGTCATCCGGCAGGCGCCCTCGATCTTCTGGAGTGAGAGAAGTGAGCAAGCGGACTTTTCAGCCGAATAACCGCCGTCGTGCCAAGAAGCACGGCTTCCGCCTTCGCATGCGCACCCGCGCCGGCCGTGCCATCCTGGCCGCCCGCCGCAGCAAGGGCCGCGCAGAGCTTTCGGCCTGAGCACGTAACCAGTGCCGGTCCCGGCGTAGGCACGCGCTGAGTCATGCTCGCCGCGACCCACCGCCTGCGCACCGGCGCAGACTTCACGCATACCGTACGTTCCGGCGTCCGCCAAGGGCGCCGGAACGTCGTGCTGTATGCGGCCGCTTCTGACGGCCGGCCCTCGCGGTTCGGCTTCATCGTCTCCAAGGCTGTGGGGAACGCGGTCACCCGCAACCTCGTTAAGAGGAGGCTGAGGGAGGCTGCGGCCTCGACTGTCCGCCGGCACCCCCGGGGAGTCGATGTGGTGGTCCGTGCCCTCCCGGCCTCTGCCGACGCGACGTGGGCGGACCTGTGCCGGGACTACGAGTCGGCACTGGGGGGCGCGCTCAAGCGGCTGCGCCCTGCCGCAGCGGCAGACGAGAAGACGGCCCGGACGCCGTGGGCCCAGGAGAGGACGGACGATGGCGACGGTCGCTGAGCCCGCCCGCCCGCCGAGGCGAGGCCTCGCGCAGGAGTGGGGACTCGCCGTCGTGCGCGCGGTGTGGACGTTCCCGCAGCGCGTCCTCATCCTGCTCCTGAAGGCCTACCGCGCGGTGGTCTCGCCGCTCTACGGCCAGGTCTGCAGGTTCTTCCCCTCGTGCTCGGCGTATGCGCTCGAGGCCGTCACGGTGCACGGGGCTGTGCGAGGATCGTATCTGGCGGTCCGTCGCCTGGCGCGCTGCCACCCTTGGAACCCAGGGGGGCTCGACCCCGTGCCGGACGGCCACCGGCACTGGCCAGAGGACCGCATCCCGCGGATCGTGGTGCTGAACCACCCGGACCGCTACTGGACCGACCAGCCGGAGGACGGCGAGGACCCGGCCACGACGACACGAGGAATGTAGGGAAAACGGATGGACTTCTTCGGGGCAATCATGTTCCCGTTCCAGTGGCTGGTCTCCTTCATCATGGTGGCCTTCCACGACGGGCTGACGTTCTTGGGCCTGCCCGAGGCGTCCGGATGGACGTGGACGCTGTCGATCATCGGGCTCGTGCTCGTGATCCGCGCCGCCCTCATCCCGGTGTTCGTCAGGCAGATCAAGGCCCAGCGCGGCATGCAGCTCCTGCAGCCTGACCTGCAGAAGCTCCAGGCCAAGTACAAGGGCAAGACGGACCAGCTCTCGCGCCAGGCCATGGCGCAGGAGCAGATGGCGCTGTACAAGAAGCACGGCACCAACCCGTTCTCGGCGTGCCTGCCGATGCTCATCCAGATGCCGTTCTTCTTCGCGCTCTTCCAGGTGCTCTCGGGCATCTCGAAGGCTAACCAGGACACGACCGGCATCGGTGCCATGACCCACGACCAGGTGCGGCAGTTCGACGCCTCGAGCATCTTCGGCGCCCCGCTCTCGGCCTCGCTCCTGCACGGTGGCGGCGGCGACGCCGTGGCGGTCGCGGTCCTCTCGATCCTCATGATCATCGCGATGACGGCCTCGCAGTTCATCACGCAGAAGCAGATCATGGCCAAGAACATGTCCGAAGAGGCCATGGCCAGCCCCTTCATGCGCCAGCAGAAGATCCTGCTCTACATCCTCCCGCTCGTCTTCGGCATCGGCGGCATCAACTTCCCCATCGGCGTCCTCATCTACTGGACCATCTCCAACCTGTGGACCATGGGCCAGCAGTTCTACGTGATCCGCCGCATGCCCGCTCCCGGCTCGCCCGCCGCCAAGGCCCTCAACGAGCGCCGCATCGCGAAGGGCCTCGCGCCCATCGACGTGACCACGGGCAAGGCGATGAAGCCCGAGGACATGCCCCCGCCGCCCGCTCCCAAGACGCAGCGCCAGCAGCCGCAGCGGAAGAACAGGAAGAAGAAGGCATGAGCTCCGAGAACTCCGTGACCGAGGAAGCCCTGACGCCCGAGGAGACCGCGCCGGAGCACGCCGACGTGCCCGCCGAGGCCTCGGACGAGGCGGCCGCGCAGGCCGAGGAGGGCGCCGGCCAGACGCCGGCGAACCGCCTCGAGGAGGAGGGCGAGGTGGCGGCTGACTACCTCGAGGAGCTCCTGGACATCGCGGACATCGACGGCGACCTCGACATCGAGGTGCGCAACGGCCGGACGTACCTCTCGGTCGTGGCCGAGGACGAGGCCGAGGGCCTCGACGTCCTCGTCGGCAAGGACGGCGAGGTCCTCGAAGCCCTGCAGGAGCTCACGCGCCTGTCGGTCCTCGCAGCGACCGGCTACCGCTCGCGGCTCGTGCTGGACGTCAACGGCTACCGCGGCGACCGTTCGTCGACCCTCCAGGACCTCGCGGAGCGGGCTGTCGCGGACGTGAAGGCCGGCAATGGCCCGGTCCACCTGGCGCCGATGAGCTCCTACGAGCGGAAGATCGTCCACGACGCCGTGGCGGACCTCGGGTTCGTGAGCGAGTCCGAGGGCGAGGGCCCGCGCCGGCACATCGTCGTCTCGGCCGGCTGAGCTGATGGCTGGAGTCCAGGACGGGGCGGGGGACGCCGCGGCGCACGACGCCGTTGCGGAGTCCGCAGGCACAGTGCCGGAGCTTGCCCCCGGCGAAGAGGCAGCCGCTGAGCGGCTGTTCGGCGATCGGCTCGATCTCGCCCGGCGCTACGTCGGGCATCTGGCGACTTCGGGGCTCGAGCGCGGGCTCATCGGTCCGCGAGAGGTTCCGCGCCTGTGGAGCCGACATGTGCTGAACTGCGCGGTCATCGAGTCCGAGTTCCCGGCCGGCGCATGGGTCGCGGACGTGGGCAGTGGAGCTGGACTGCCCGGCCTCTGCCTGGCGATCGCTCGTCCGGACCTCTCCCTCACGCTCATCGAACCCCTCGAGCGGCGTGTGATCTGGCTCGAGGAGGTCATCGAGGACCTCGGGCTGACGAACGTCAGGGTCCTGCGCGGGCGTGCCGAGCAGGTTGCGGACGAGGTCTCGGTCGACTTCGTGACGGCACGGGCGGTCTCCGCCCTCTCGACCCTCGTCCCGCTGACGCTCCCGCTGCTCGGCGGCGAGGGCTCGCTCGTGGCCATCAAAGGCCGCAGCGCGGCTGAGGAGGTCGAGAAGGCAGCGAAGGTGATCAGGAAGCACAAGGGCCACTCTGTCGAGGTCCACACCGTGGGGGACGGTCTCCTCGAGGAGCCGACCACGGTGGTACGGATCGCTGTCGGATCTGCCTAGCCTCCTCGGGAGGGGGCGAGCAGCCGCTAGGCTAGAGGGAGGCATCCCGTGCGAGGCGAAAGCGAGGAACAGTGAGCGGTGGAGAGGTTTCGACCCAGAGGATTCCACCGTTCCTGACGCTCGGGTCGGCACGTTCTTCGATCTTTGGGGGCCCCGCCGTCCCCCCTCAACCGTTTGCGGTTGACCAGCATGCATCCGTTTCACGTGAAACTGATTCTCTGAAGGGACCGACGGTTGTGGATTCCATCGACGATGAGAGCCCTATCGCGACCCAGCTGGCAAGCGAGGCCAGAAGGCGTGAGCGCCTGATCGGGCGCGAGCTGCCGCGGCCGGAGAAGACCCGGGTCTTCACGGTGTCGAACCAGAAGGGCGGGGTCGGGAAGACCACCACCGCCGTCAACATCGCGGCAGCGCTCGCCACGGCCGGCCTCAACGTCCTGGTGATCGACATCGATCCTCAGGGGAACGCCTCGACGGCCCTCGGCATCGAGCACCACGCGGATGTCGAGAGCATCTACGACGTCCTCATCAATGACGTGGCCCTCGCGGACGTCGTGGCCGCTTGCCCCGACGTCGAGAATCTTGAGTGTGCGCCCGCGACGATCCACCTCGCGGGTGCGGAGATCGAGCTCGTCTCCCTCGTCGCCCGCGAGCAGCGCCTCAGCCGTGCGATCGCGAACTACGCGAAGCAGCGCGAGGCCGACGGCAAGCCTCGGCTGGACTTCATCTTCATCGACTGTCCTCCGAGCCTTGGCCTGCTCACCGTGAACGCATTCTGCGCGGCTGGCGAAGTCCTGATCCCGATCCAGTGCGAGTACTACGCGCTGGAGGGCCTGAGCCAGCTCCTGAAGAACATCGAGATGATCCAGAAGCACCTCAATGCGGACCTCCAGGTGTCGACCATCCTGCTGACGATGTACGACGGCCGGACCAACCTCGCTGCCCAGGTCGCGGCCGAGGTCCGCGAGCACTTCCCGCAGCAGGTGCTCGACGCAGTCGTCCCGAGGTCGGTGCGCATTTCCGAGGCGCCCAGCTACCAGCAGACGGTCATGACGTACGATCCGTCGTCGACGGGCGCCCTCTCGTACCTTGAGGCGGCAGCGGAGATTGCCGAGCGCTAGCCGGCCGTCCGGTTTTGCGCCACATCACACGCAGCGAGTCGATTGCCCGTATGGGCGGGTTCTAAGGGAGGATATGCGCTATGAGTGACAAGCGCCGTGGTCTCGGGCGGGGGCTGGGGGCCCTCATTCCGAGCACTGGCCAGCCAGCGGCAGGCACCGCGACCCCGTCGCGCCCTGTCGATCTATTCTTCCCGGACTCAGGGCACCGCGGTGAACCGTCGACTGCCACTGCTCCTGACGCGTCGGCCAAGGACGAGTCTGCGCCCGGCGGTCCGGCGGATGAGGACACCGCACAGGTGATCGATTCGGTCGTAGCCCAGGGCGAGTCGGCGGACACGGTCACGCCGGACAATACTGGGGGCCGCGGGCGGAATGCAGCGAAGTCTGTCACGACGGAGGACAAGTCGAAGGCGACGAAGCCCAAGACCGCTGCCTCTGAGGGTGTCCGCCCCGCCCCGAAGAAGGCTGGGGGCACTGCGAAGAATGCCGCTGCCGGGCAGGCGGGGGACGAGGATCTCGACCTCGTCGAGGTTCCGGGTGCACAGTTCGCCGAGCTGAGTGTCGGAGACATCCGCCCCAACGCACGTCAGCCCCGGTCCGTCTTCGACGAGGACGAGATGGCCGAGCTGGTGCATTCCGTACGCGAGATCGGCGTTCTCCAGCCGATCGTAGTTCGGAGATCAAGCGAATCGGGTAGCGAACCCTACGAGCTTGTGATGGGTGAGCGGCGCTGGCGCGCGACCCGCGAGGCTGGCCTTGAGACGATCCCGGCCATCATCCGCGAGACCGGCGATGAGAACCTGCTCAGGGACGCGCTCCTCGAGAACCTCCACCGCAGCCAGCTGAACCCTCTCGAAGAGGCTGCGGCGTACCAGCAGCTCCTCGAGGACTTCGGAGCTACGCATGAGGAGCTCGCAGACCGGATCGGCCGTTCCCGCTCCCAGGTGTCCAACACCATCCGCCTGCTCCGCCTGCCGCCCCTCGTCCAGCGCCGCGTGGCGGCCGGTGTGATCACGGCAGGGCACGCGCGTGCGCTCCTCTCCCTTCCGGATGAGGCTGCGATCGAACGCATGGCTCAGCGAGTGGTGTCCGAGGGCCTCTCGGTCCGCGGAACGGAGGAGGCGGTTGCGCTCTATGAGGCTCCGAAGGAGCAGCAGCGCCCGTCCGTCAGGCCCAATGCGCGGCATGAGCGCCTTGATTTCCTCGCATCTTCGCTCGCTGACCGGCTCGACACCAACGTGAAGATCACCCTGGGCGCCCGCAAGGGGAAGGTGAGCATCGAGTTCGGATCGGTCGAGGACCTAAACCGCATCATGTCGCTCATCAGTCCCGAAGAGGCCTGATCCTCCCTTCAACCGACTGATCCGCCCGCTCCACGTGGCTCGGATGGGCGTCTCTCCGCGAGGAGAGGCGCCCATCCTCTATGGGGTGCGCGTCCGTACGCGGGTGCGCGCTGTGTCGGAACGGTGGCTTCCAGGACCATCCCGGGCCTCTGCGCTTCCACAGGGGTGTCGTTCCTTGTGGGCCCCCGATGTGCTCGACGGCTCTGGTGCTGCTTTGGTGCTGGCCGGGTGGTGGGCCAGCGCCCGCGTCCGAGCGCCGCGGGGGATGTTTCACGTGAAACGCGAACGAGCTCGCCGGTTTTTCGGATGCGAAGTGTTTCCTCCGCGGGGCTGCGAAGCTTGAGCGCAGGGATCTTTATCCTAGGCGCACTGGCAAGGGATCCCGTCCGCGGAGGCTGTGACCCTGCATCCAGGCGTAGGCACGGAAATGGTTCAACATGGCCAGAGTCAGGAGAGTTCGTGGACAGGGGAGTGTTGAAACTCCCTGCGCACATGGCGCCCGCCGCGCGTTTGCTCTTTCATACCTATCCCTGAGTCCGTCGCTGGATCGGGTTCACGGCGCCGGTCCAGCTGCGCAACAGCCTCGGTACGTTCGTCGGTGATCTGAGCGAGCGCAATTGGGGTACGCGGACTTGCTACCGCCGCATCCAGACCACTCGGTTTGCGTTGGGTGCAGCTGTTCCTTTGCGTCTGTCCGTCTACGCCTTCGTCTGTCTCCGCCCAACCTTCCCTCAACGGGCCTGATGTCTCCGTCAAATCGTCCGTCAGCAGGGGCTTTCGGTTAGTGTCCCAGCCGTGTCGGGAGACTAAGTGCGCGCTAGGTGCCATGGGAGCAGGGGTTCTGTGAGGGACCTCAGGGGAACCACGCTGCGGCGATCGGTGTACTACATCGTGTTTGCGGAAGAGAAGTCGATGCGGTTCTTGGTGCTCCTAATTGTGCGCGCTATTTCGGATGTTCGGTGCAAACGCAACGCGGTGCAGTGTGGGGTTTCACCGTCTCGCCCGGATGCCAGGCGTGACGGCGGTGGTCTCGCTCCAGCGATCATGAACGTGTCTCCTCGGGTGGGTCTTCCGCAGACTATCGGGCGAATGCGTTCCGGATTCCGCGCAGTCAGGCGTGGACCCGCAACCCTGGGTCTGGACCATCCCAGCGCCGCCCTGAGCGAAGGCGATCTGATTCCCGTTCGGACACCTACGTCTGAGTCTGATGAAGATTCCACCTCATGATGACGCCGACGGCTTCTGTCGTGCAGGATCCTTCCTGTATCCATTGGTCTGCGCAGCCGGCGCGGCCCCCAGCCGGAAGTGCGTTCGGGGCAATTCCGGCAACGCCATCGGTCCATGACGAACAAGTCCGCTGTAACACCGTGCGGTTCTGCTCGAGGAACGGATCTGCCCCGCAGGGATGACCCGCAAGTGACGCGACCGACGCACTGCGCGCGGTGTGACCGCCACGTGACCCCGGTAGCGGGCTGCGCTGGCTGGGTCGCCGTGTGCAGGCACACTGTCCGCGTGACCAAGAACGCCCCGTCGGAAACATCGATCCGAAATGGAGTGCAGTTCAGAGAACCACGCCCTGTTTGCAGCTAGAGCAAAACCACAACTGAGCAATGGGGAAGACCGAGGCGACGTAATCCCGAGCCAGCAGGCGGGGAACGCAAAGAGCGACAAGGCGGTGGTCGACGCTGAGGGCGTTCGAAGCTGCTGTCCCGAACTCTTGGCTGCAAGAGGCAAAGTCCGAGCACGCGGGCACTCGGGCCGACAGCCGCGCAGCGGCAATGTTTCACGTGAAACGGGAGGCTCGCTGCTACCGCGAATCGGCCGTCCTCTGCGGTGCGCCTGGGCCCTTCGGCGCCATGGTGTTTCACGTGAAACATCCTGTCCCCGGCCTCTCCTCAGTTCCTGCCAGCGCATGGAAGGAAGTTTCACATGAAACGCCCACCCTCAAGCGCCGTCGTCGACCACAGATCAGGATGGAACAGAGCCCCATATATGTCTCAGCGCTGGTCGTCCTCACAACTTTCGCTCCCTGGGAGCTCTGCGGGCCGAATGGTGAGGCTTGGCAGCCCAGTAGTTCTCGAACTCGGATGGCGAGGGCCGGCTGCCCTTCCGGTAAGGGCGCCACAGCACGTTCGCCCCTGTCGTACGAAGCGGTTCAGAGTCTGACTCGGGCTACCGCCGGACTACGTCGGCGCCTCTTGGCGGACTGCACCGTTGCTTAGCATCCCGGGCGCTCAACCCCCAGCGCGAACGCGCGGTACCTACGGAGCGACGGCTGGGGTGCAGAACGAATTGCCGTCTCCTGCGCGCCGAGTGAGCGGGGCCAGAACCGACCAGTTTTTGGCGCGCAATGGGTTCCACAACTGCTGTGGATACCCCCGGGTAGTCGAGGCGCAGATCGCGGCGCATCCTGTGGATAACCTTGTGGACGGTCAACGAAGACGAGCGACGGTCAATGTGCCTCGGACCTGCGCTCGAGTGTGAGAGCGGAGGTGTTCAAAGAGCCCCGCCCTAGCGTGCAAGGGTCCATGCAGGGGACCGGACGCGACCGGCGGGGAAATCTGCCCAGAGCGTTTGGCTTTATCCCCGAAAACCAGCAGAAGGGCCGTCTGGATGTCCTAAGAGGCGCCAGATTGTGGGGTCCTCGGTGTTCAAGAGATCGCCGTGCTCATGGGCCTCAGTGAGCGCGGCGTCACGGACTGATCCATGAGCCCTGTGGATAAGGTGTGGACGGAGGCTGTGGATCAGGCTGTGGATAATTCAAAGGGACAGCCGTGGAGCCCGGCTGAGGATGTGGATTTCAGGGGAGTGGGAGCTGGCGTCTTCGTCCCAAAAAGGGGCGGTACACGGACCGTGCCGATGGTCCCTCCATGCTGTGCAGCTCACGGTGTAGGCCCGGAGCCCCGGGCAGCGGCCGGTGTCGCCCGGGGCCGTGCAGCTGCCGTGCCCCTGGTGTCGCAGCGGGGCGTGCAGCTGCTGGGTCCGTGCCACCAGGAACGGCGACGAGGGCTTCCCCTGAGAGTTCGACGAGGAGACGCATGGGGCAATCGGTCTGCAGCGCCCGCGCTTGATGACTTGGTGCTACCAGGTGTGTCTCTAGCATCCGCCGGGGGACGGGGACCGGTCACATCGCGTGGTCGGGGCCGGGCTCCAACGAGGAAGCTGCTTCTACGGATACATGCAATTCGCAGCGTGACTGTTGAGGATCAGCCGCGTGCCGGCACCTCAACTTCCTCCCGTGTCTCGCGGCTCTGGATGTCTGGGCCCCTCTGAAATGCCCGGTGAGGACAAGCGTCGTAGGAGCCGCCGCCACCACTGCGGAGACATCTGGTCGAGGGCGAGCGCGCTGACGGCACACGGTGGCCGGCACCGTATGTTTTCACGCCGTATGGGCGGCTACTGCCGGCGCGCTCTCTGTCGAATGAGCGGGCGGCCTGCCTGGCACGGCGCTGTGTGTGGATTATGGGGAGCTCGGGCGTGATGTGGCCGGAAGCGACAGCCATGAGATGTTCGGCCCGCTAGCGGCGTGACGCTCGATCAGGCCTAGGTTCCGCATGCGGACCCGCATGGGTCGAAGGTGCTCTGTCTTTGGCAAGACAGGACGAGCCGCAGGAGCCTGTGTGGTTCGAGGCCGCGCAGGCAGTGTATGCGCCGCCGTCCACAGTCTTCGAAGTTGTGTATAGAGAGGGCTCCGAAGGGAGGCGCGGGTGCTCACGGCGCGTTGAAAGCGTGGCACTTCGCGGTCTTCGCGTCTGCTTGAATGAGAACCACTGTCGCCGCGCAGAAAGGAGTGGCACCCAATCGGTTCGGACATCGGAAGCGCCTGCCCTCACCTGAAACCCTAAGCGTCGCACCCGAGGCAGAACGAAGCCCGAAGGAGAGTGGCACGGCGAGGTGTGAGAGAGCCTAGAGATACCGGAAGGGTCGGGACAATTTCGCGCATCCGGCTTTGCGGACTCTCTCGGAGGTCTGGCGCGCCGGCCCTTGTTTCACGTGAAACAGAACCACCGTGTTTCACGTGAAACGCGCCCGCCCCCCACCCAGCCGAGTTCGGGCGGCGCTCAGCTGAGAAGCCCAAGGTGCTCGAAGCGCGGGGCGGGTTGAGACGAAGCGATCATTCCGGAACCTGGTTGGCCGGTCAGGATCGAGTGCTGAGACGAGGCGACCGGGGAGGCTATTCTTGGCTCCCCACTCAATCCGGTTCGCTGGCCCTTCAAGGTGTGCGCTGGCTCGTTCGGGTTGTCTACTGAACTTTCTCGTTCGGGTTATCTGCTGAACTTTCAGGTACCCGAGAATGTCGCGGCGGCGCCGGCCCCCGTCGAGACCTTCGGAATTGGCGTAGAAGGGGACGTCGGGCTCAATGCACGCGAGGATCAACAGCGGCAATGCCACTGTACGAAGCTTCCCTGACCGGGTTTCGCTGTATTGGCCGCGTCGCGTATTGGGTCGATTGGGGTCGATGGAGCTCAGTAATGGGCCGACGACCCTGTCCCTATGATCGACCGCAGGAGTGGCGCCCATGAGAGCGGGGTCGGGCTGCGCTTGCGAATCGGTCAACGGAGAGATCTTCAACCGGACCTGCCACGTGCGAGCAAGGAGTCAGACTCGAATGGATCAGACTCGAATGGATCAGGAAGGGCTCTGGCCACGACGGATCCCGTACAGGAGCTGAGCGAAGGGCGGAGGGCCCTACTGATTCTGCGGCGGAGGACCCTACTGATTCTGCACAGGGCCTGAGTGAAGGACGGGAAGACTCTGCACACATCCCAAAATTCGCACACATTCAGGCACCGCGGCTTCGCAAGGAGCTTCGGTCTCAGCATCGGGGGTACGTCGCGTCGGTGACCAGAGTGCCGCCGGACATAGGAACAAAGCAGGGTACTGCGAGCTCATCGAGCCATGTCACGCCGCAAGCTCATCGTGTTGTACCTGAGTTGTGATCGGCCAGGGAGGGCCGTCTTGGTTTGCCGAACGGGGGCCTCCCGCGCCCGGGCGAGCACGCAGCAGGGAAGTCGCGGGCGCGAGCAGGCGCGAAGGTCGCAGTCAGGAGTCGGTGGGAGGGTCATGGAAAGCAACGCGATTCGAGTTGATCGACGGAACAGGACCTCCACGTTCGGCCGTGCCGGCGGGCAACGGCCCGCGCAAGAGTTGTGCGCGGCAGAACGGCGATCGCAGATCGGGTGGAAGCTGCGCCGGTCGCTGCGATAGACGGCCCCTTCTCTGCTCGTGCACTGCCAAAGAGGACATGGATGTTTCACGTGAAACGCAGAAGGAGCGGAAGCCCCGAGGCGTCCGCTCCTTCTGGGTGGGGTCCTACTTGGTGAGAACCTCGCTCCACTCCTTTTCGAAGTACTGCTTCGGGCGGGCACCGATCACCGTACCGGTGACCTTGCCCTTCTCGAAGAGGTAGATCGCAGGAATGGAGGTGATGCCGTACTCCGCCGCAATGTTCGGGTTGTTGTCGACGTCCACCTTCACGACCTCAACCCGGTCCGCATACTCGACCGAGATGTCATCGAGGATGGGGCCGACCTTGCGGCATGGGCCGCACCACTCGGCCCAGAAATCGACGATGACCGGCTTCTCTGAAAGAAGCACCTGGTCGGTGAAGTCTGCGTCCGTGACGTCCTTGGCGTTGCTCATCTCTGCCTTCCGATCTGTGGGGAGTTTGTCAGGCCTGCGAAGCGAGGACCGGAGCCTCGACATCGGCGAGGTAGTGCTCGACATCAATAGCCGCAACGCAACCAGAGCCCGCTGCGGTAATGGCCTGACGGTACGTGGGGTCCACGACGTCGCCCGCGGCGAAGACGCCGGGGATGGTGGTCTTGGAGGTGCGGCCCTCGACGGCGATCGTGCCTTCCGCCGTCAGGTCGAGGACGCCCTTGACGAGGTCCGTGCGCGGGTCGTTGCCGATGGCCACGAATACGCCGGTCACGGCAAGGTCCGAAATGGTGCCGTCCACCGTGCTGCGGAGCTTGAGCCCAGTCACCTTGTTCTCGCCCACGACGTCAGCGACCTCGGAATTCCACGCGAAGCGGATCTTCTCGTGGGCGAGCGCGCGCTCGGCCATGATCTTGGACGCGCGCAGCGCCTCACGGCGGTGCACTACGGTGACGGAGCGTGCGAACTTGGTGAGGAAGAGGGCCTCCTCCATCGCCGAGTCGCCACCGCCGATGACGGCGATGTCCTGGTCCTTGAAGAAGAAGCCATCGCACGTGGCGCACCAGCTCACGCCGTGTCCGGACAGGCGCTTCTCGTTGGGGAGCCCAAGCTCGCGGTAGGCAGACCCGGTGGAGATGATGACGGCGCGGGCCTTGTAGGACTCGCCGCTCGCAAGGGTCACGGTCTTGACCTCGCCCTCGAGGTCCACGGACTCGACGTCCTCGAACTCGATCTGCGCGCCGAACTTCGCGGCCTGCTGCTCGAGCTTGTCCATGAGCTCCGGGCCCTGAACGCCCTCTGGGAAGCCGGGAAAGTTCTCGACCTCCGTGGTATTCATGAGCTCGCCGCCCGCAGTCACCGAACCCGCGAAGATCAACGGCTTGAGGTTGGCTCGCGCAGTGTAGATCGCGGCCGTGTACCCGGCGGGGCCCGAGCCGATGATGATGACATCCCGGATGTCTGCGGCAGTGCTCACTGGCTGTGTCCTCTTTCTGATGTGGTCATTCCGCGGTCTCGGCAGTGACAACGCGCCCTCAGAGGGCTGTATTCCGCGGCTTCGTCCGGTCCCAGCGTACCGAGCGCCCGCGGGGCGGCCTAGCTGGACACCGCCCACGCAGTACGGCCCCGGTCGGAGGACCGGGGCCGTACTGGTCTCGAGTGGCCAGCTCAGGCGCCGGACACCGTGGCAGGGTGACGGGCGCTCTGGGCAGAGGGGATGATCCCTGCGCTACTGCACCGTGACCTCGGCGAGGCGGAGGCCGAAGTCGTACTGTGTCTGCGGCGCCGAGAGGCGCGGCAGCGCGTTGACCTGGATGATCACGTACTCCGCGGTGGGAGTGTTGGCGACCGGAACGGAGATCTGGGGCCCGGTGAAGGACGTAGTCCCGGCCAGCTTGGCACCCGTGAGATCAGGGGCGCTGTTCGTGTACACGCTCACGTTGCCGCCGGAGCCGCCGGACTGCTGGATCATCACCTGGGAGACCTTCGCGGGCTCCTTGAGCTTCACGGCAAGGGCGACACTCTTGACAAACCCGCCCCAGTCCGGCGAGGCGAATTCCATCCCGGACCAGTACGTTGCCGTGTTCCCGTCGATCGCCTTGGGCAGATCATTGTCGAATGAGCTTGCGAACTCGAACTCGCCTGGGTTCACGCGCGTCACCGAGTCGACTGCGGGCGGGGCGGCCGAGGCCTCCGTCTCCTCGGCGGTAGGCGATCCGGAGCCCTGGCCCTCCGTCTCGCCGCCCGTCTGTCCCTCCGTCTGCTGCTCCGACTGCGTGCTGGCCGCCTGCGGCTGGAAGAGGCCCCCGAGCGTGGTGAACGCGAAGATCAGGGCCGCCACGAGCACGACAGCCAGAACGCCGCCGACGAGCCACGGGACCGAGCGCTGCTTCGGCTCGTCATCCTCGTAGTCCTCTTCATACTCGGACTGGGGGACGACGCGCGCGGCTTGCGGGAACGTCCCCGCGGGCCGGCCGGCAGGAGCGGCCGAGGGGCCCGCGGCGCCAGGGCGCTGAGGCTGCTGCACCGCGTGCGGGGCCGTCCCGCCTGCCGAACCCTGGGACGGCCACAGCGAGACCTTCTCCGAGGCAGCGGCCCCGGCCCCGGCTGCCGCCGCACCGGCTGCTGCCGCACCCACGCCCGGGCGCTGAGCCTGATCACCTCGGCCTGCCTGGCCGGCCGCCTGTCCCGGCCGGCCTGCCTGACCCTGCTGGACCGGATGCGCCGCCGTTGGCGCGGAACCCGGGCGCTGCCCTGCACCTGCCCCGGCGGCACCGGTCCCGACGCCACCGGCCGACCGAGGCGGGGCAGGAGGCTGCGGCGGAATGGCACCAGCGCCCGCGGCGCCTGCGGCCGCTGCACCCGCAGCCCCCGCAGCCCCCGCCCCGCCGCCGGACCGCGCAGAAGGCGCCGTCCCGGCGTCGTGCGTCCGGGCGGGACCGCCCTGCGGGTAGTCCTCGTACCTGATGTACTCCTCGGGGCGTCCGGAATCCACGGTGCCCTCATACGTCTCGGGCTCGAGCGAGCGCTGCTCGCCGAAGATCTCGCTCCCTAGCGTGTCGGTGAAGAACGGCTCAACGTACGGCACGTCCTGCGGGACGATGAGGTCCAGGAGCGCCGCCGGAGACGTGTGGTTCGTGATGAGGTAGGTGGCCCCGTGGCTCGTGCCGAGGTCGAGGATCTGCACCGTCCCGTGCCGCTCGCCTGTGGCCACCTCGCGCGCGCTCTGCGCCAGCTGGTCGGCGTGGCCCGGAGCGGAGACGAGGATGCTGACCGGACGGTTCAGGACCTGGTCCACGCCGTCGAGGACAAGATCGCCATCGTGGGATTCCACGATCGAGGACGTGACCTTGTAACGCCCCCCGAGCACAGCGCCGACGTCGATGGACTGGGACACGGAAACCTCCTGGTCGCTGGCCGGGCGGGCCGGTGCCGCACCGAGTGCTGCTAGTGATCCTAGCGGACCCGCCCCTTCCAACCCCGGGAGGCGGTCCAGGTTCCGCCCTCGGGGAACAGACCGCGTCGGCTCACTGCTCGGGGAAATGCGGGTTCTGGCCGGGCGGGCCCTGGAACGTGCGGCGCCCAGGCAGCACCTCGATCCGCGTGGTGTCCGGGCGCGCGCGGTACATGCTCGGGTCGAACTGGCCCGAGATGCGGGGGATGATCCCGGTGTCGTCGGAGAGCGTCTCCACCTCCGGGCGCACGGGGGCGGGGCGGTCCGCGGGGCGGGCGGCAGCACCGGCGTCGTCCGCGGACGACGCCGGGGTCCCCCCTCGGCTGCCGAGCCGTCCCAGGATGGGCCCCACCAGATCGCGCAGCTCGGTGACGCGGAAGGCGCGCAGCAGGAGGGCGTACACCGCGAACATCGGCACCCCGATCGCGGCGACCGCGACGAGGGCCGCCCAGCTCGAGGACCAGATGAACCCGTCCGGGCTGTACCCGCCCAGGAGCGCGACAGCGGCCGCGCCGACGAGCGCCGAGCCCGCCGCCGCGTAGCCCATCCGGATGTACGAGCGGGCCACGTGGGCGCCGTCGAGGTGGCCGAGCAGCCGCCGGAGGTAGTGCCCGCTGATCACCACCGAGAAGATGTTGCCCACCGTGTAGAGCCCGGCGATCGCGAAGATGATGTACCGCGGCGGAAGGTACTGGATCCCGAACGCGCCAGCCACATTCAGGCCGGCGAGCCAGAGCTGGATGAAGAAGGGGGTGCGGGCGTCCTCGTTCGCATAGAAGACCCGGGCCATCATGAAGTTCGCGCTCATGAACGGCGTGCTGAGCGCGAGGATGCTGAGCGTCTGGGCCAGCATGACGCCGTCGGACGCCTTGCCACCCGAGAAGAACATGCCCAGCGGGGCGGCGAGCGCGAAGAGGGCGAGGGCGCTGAAGACAGTGGCGACGGCCATGGTGCGCAGCCCGTGCGAGAGGGCCTCGCGGACGCCCCGCCGGTCTCCCTCCTGGGAGGCCTTGGTCATGCGGTTGAACAGGACCGTGGCGAGCGAGAGGGCGATGATCGAGTGCGGCAGGAGGTACAGCTGCGAGGCGATCTCGAGCACCGTGTTGCCGGGGATGCCCTGCCACGCCGGGTCGCCCGCCGCGCGCAGCCGCTCGCGCTCGGCACCGGGCAGCGAGGCGATCTTCATGACGTACAGGAAGGTCAGCTGGCCCACGGCGGCGGTCGCGAGGGTCCACGCGCCGAGCCGGGCCGCCTGCCCGAGACCCACCCCGCGCCACCCGAACGCGGGGCGCAGCCCCAGCCGGAGGCGGTGCACGGGGATGAGGAGCAGCGCGGTCTGGACCACGACGCCGAGGGTCGAGACGCCGGCCACGAGCACCGTGTGCAGGGGGGTCCAGGAGTCGAGGGTGTGCGGATTCGCGGCGCTCGCGCCGAAGATCCAGATGAACATCCCCAGGCCGCCGATCGCGACGATGTTGTTCACGATCGGGGCCCACATGGCAGGGCCGAACGCCCCGTGGGCGTTGAGGACCTGCGTCAGGAGGGCGTAGAGGCCGTAGAAGAAGATCTGTGGGAGGCACCAGTACGCGAACACTGTGGCCAGCGCGAGCTGCTGCTGGCTGTAGCCGGCCGTGGTGAGCTGCATGACGATCGGCGCCGCGAGGGTCACCGCCGCCGTGAGCCCGAGCATCACGAGCACGCCCAGGGTCAGCAGCCGCGAGATGTAGTCCGCGCCTCCGTCCGGGGCCCGGCTGGCCCGGATGATCTGCGGGACGAGGACGGCGTTGAACACGCCGCCGGCCACGAGCAGGAAGATCAGGTTCGGCAAGTTGTTCGCGTTGACGAACGTGTCCGCTACCGTTGCGCCGAGGCCGAGGGCGACGATCAGCATCCACGAGCGCACGAACCCGAGCGCCCGGGACACGAGTGTGCCCGCGGCCATGATCGCGCTGGACCGGGCCTCGGAAGCGGGGGCGGGTCTCGACGCGGCCATCCCTACGGCCTCACGAGAGCAGGTGCTCCGGGAGCACCTCGCGGGCCAGGTCCGCGATGCGGCGCTCGTTGGGGAAGGACAGGCGGCGGGTGAGCTCCGAGATGGGCACCCAGGCCACGTCCACGGCCTCGTGGTCCGGATCGTTCTCGATGGTCAGGTCCCCGCCCACGGCGCGCAGGAGGTAGTGGTGCACGGTCTTGTGGACCCGGTGGCCTGTGACGGTGAACCAGTAGTCGATGCTCCCGAGCGGGGCGAGGATCTCGCCGTGGATCCCGGTCTCCTCGCTGATCTCCCGCACGGCGGCGCGCTCGTTGGTCTCGCGGCCCTCGGGGTGGCCCTTGGGCAGGCACCACTCGAGCCGGCCGCCGCGGTTGACGCGGGCGATGATCGCCACCGGCAGGTTCGGGTCCGTGGTGTCCACGACGACGCCGCCCGCCGAGACCTCCTCGACGGTGGGCAGGGAGGACGGGTAGGGCTGTCCGGCCGGGGCGACGTGCGGCCCGATGGCCGACGGCAGGGGCGCACTCCTCCTCTTCTGAGGATCGCTCGGCAACGGGATGACCATGCGGTCCACTCTAGCCAACCCCGGGGCAGACCGGACGGCCCCGCGCCCGGTGGCGGAGCGGCGCGCTGGGATCTGCCAAGATTTAAGGACTATGGCAGCGCATGAGAGCACCCCCGAGGGAACCCAGCAGACCGGCGTGCAGTTCAGGGTGGACCCGGTGGTGCTCGAGCTCGGCCAGCGGTTCGCCGATGCCGGGTTCGAGCTGTCCCTCGTGGGCGGGCCCGTGCGCGACCTGTTCCTGGGCCGCACGTCGCCGGACCTGGACTTCACGACCGACGCGACCCCGGACCAGACGCTCGCCGCCGTCAGGGGCTGGGCGGACGCGCACTGGGACATCGGCCGCGAGTTCGGAACGATCGGCCTGCGCCGCGGCGCCCACCAGATCGAGATCACCACATACCGCGCCGAGGCCTACGACCCGGAGTCCCGCAAGCCGGTCGTCGCGTTCGGCAAGGACCTCGTGGACGACCTCGAACGGCGCGACTTCAGCATGAACGCGATGGCCCTGCGCCTCCCTGAGCTCGAGCTCGTGGACCCGTTCGGCGGGGTCCGGGACCTCCACGCCGGCATCCTCCGCACCCCGGGCGCGCCCGAGCTCTCCTTCTCCGACGACCCCCTGCGCATGATGCGCGCGGCCCGCTTCGCGTCCCAGCTCGGCGTGGACGTGGCCCCAGAGGTCCGCGAGGCGATGACGGCGATGGCGGACCGCATCGACATCATCTCCGCCGAGCGGATCCGGGACGAGCTCGTGAAGCTCGTCAACGGCGCCGCGCCCCGCACCGGGATCGACCTCCTCGTGGAGACGGGCCTCGGGGACCGCGTGCTCCCGGAGGTACCGGCGCTGCGGCTCGAGGCTGACGAGCACCACCGCCACAAGGACGTCTACCAGCACTCGCTCAAGGTGCTCGAGCAGGCCGCGGCGCTCGAGACGGACGCGGACGGTCCCGTGCCCGGCCCGGACTTCGTGCTGCGGTTCGCGGCGCTCATGCACGACGTCGGGAAGCCGGCCACGCGCCGCTTCGAGCCGGGCGGCGCGGTGAGCTTCCGGCACCACGACGTGGTGGGGGCGAAGATCGTGAAGAAGCGCATGAAGGCGCTGCGGTTCGACAACGACACCATCAAGGCCGTGGCCCGCCTCGTGGAGCTGCACATGCGCTTCTACGGCTACGGGGACGCGGGCTGGACAGACTCAGCCGTGCGCAGGTACGTGACCGACGCCGGGCCCCTCCTCGAGCGGCTGCACCGGCTCACGCGCTCGGACGTCACGACGCGCAACCAGCGCAAGGCGGACCGGCTCTCCTTCGCCTACGACGACCTCGAGCAGCGCATCGCCGAGCTGGCCGAGCGCGAGGAGATGGCGGCGATCCGCCCGGACCTGGACGGGCAGCAGATCATGGCGCTCCTCGGGATCCGGCCGGGCCCCGTGGTGGGTCGGGCCTATCGGTTCCTGCTCGAGGAGCGCATGGAGCACGGACCCCTCGGCGAGGAGGAGGCGAGCCGGCGGCTCGCGGCCTGGTGGGCCGAGCAGCCGGAGGCATCGCACGCGGTGGACGAGCGGGAGAACGTGAAGGACAGCAGGAACGGAGAGGGCGAATGAGCGGCATGGGGCTTCCCGGGGCCGAGGACTACGGCCTGACCCGCCTCTGGCTGCTGCGCCACGGCGAGACCGAGTGGTCCCGCAGCGGTCAGTACACGGGCCTCACCGACCTCCCGCTCACCGAGGAGGGCGAGCAGCAGGCGCGGGACGCGCGGGAGGCGCTCGACGGCGTCGACTTCGGCCTGGTCCTCACCTCGCCGCTGCAGCGTGCCCGGCGGACGGCGGAGCTCGCCGGCTTCGCCGATGCGCAGACTGAGCCGAATGCCGTGGAGTGGGACTACGGCGACTACGAGGGGATCCGCTCGGCGGCGATCCGCCAGGAGAACCCGGATTACCTCATCTGGACCCACGGGGTCCCGAACGGCGAGGCGCTCGAGGCCGTCGGCGGCCGCGCGGACCGGATCGTCGAGCGCGTGCGCGCCTCGGGCGTCGAGAACGCGCTCGTCGTGGCCCACGGGCACTTCTGCCGCATCCTCGCAGCGCGCTGGCTCGGGCTCGATGCCGCGGCAGGCCGGCATTTCATCCTCGGCACGGCGAAGGCCTGCCGCCTGGGGTGGGACAAGAAGACGCCGGCCATCGAGGCTTGGGGGCTCTGAAGTCCCCGCGCTCCGGCCGCCCCGAAGAAAATCTCTGCGAATTCTGATTTCCGGCTTGAAATTATCCGCGGGAATAGCCTAGCTTTGTGATGTGCCCCGAATCCGGGGCGTTCTGCTGGCAGCAAAGGAGGCTGGGTCCCATGATGATCATCGCGAACCTCATCCGCGGTTGGAATGGCACGGACCGTCGCGAGCCCACTGCCGGCATCTTCACCGCCTAGACCTGGAGCGCACGGGGCCTGGGGTCCCGCACTCGTTCTCGTGGCGCGGTTCTCGCAGTTCCTGCCCTGCACAACAGGCCCTGCCCTGCACAACGGGCCAGCGCACGCACCGATGGTGTAGCAGAAGGCCCGCCATGCCGGTGAAGGCTGTGGCAGGCTGGATCCTTTGGCGGCCAGGCTGGGTCTCCCGGGCCTCGCGGGCCGGCGGAAGGCTTCTGTGCATCCCTGTCCTCCACCGGGCCGACGATCGGAGAGAGGGCCAGTGCTTTCTCTTCGGGGCGAATTCCTAGAGGAATTCTTTTCCCTGATGGAGTGCGCCATTCTCCTGCCGCTGAATGGGTAATTCCACTTCTGATCCGATTCATCCCCTTGGCTCTAATTCGGGTGGAGTGTGCCCGACTTCGGGTGAATCGGCTCCGGCCAACGGCCTACCCTCTGCCTGCTCCGGCATGCCCTCTCCGCCGTACCTTCGCGCGGGCCGTCCCGTCCCCGTCCTGTCCTGTGCTGTTCCGTCCGAGGAGACACATGCCCTCCGCCCTGCGCACCCCCAGCGCAAGCCTGATCTCAAGCCAAGCTGCACGCACCGCCGTCGTGCGCCGGAACCAGCGAACGGAGGTGAAGACCATGGTCACGCACCTGCGCGACGCCCTCGCTGTGCTGCTGCGCGCGAGCCGTCCCGACGAGGAGCGGATGGCGCGGCACCGCGACGCCGTCTACCGCCGCTTCCTCCGCCTCCCGCTCGGCTGAACCGGTCCTCTGGGCTGGCCCGTGCTGGGATCCATGCGGTTCTCTGATGGGACCTAGCCAGCAGACCCCGACGTGTGAAGAATGTCTTTCGCACACTTCGGGGGAAGGAACCTGCAATGAAGACCAAGATCGCTGCCGTCACGGCTGCCATCGCCACGGCGCTCGGCCTCGCGGTGGCAGCCGGCCCCGCCCAGGCCAGCACCGGCGGCACGCCGGACGGGGAGACGCACGCCGGCGTCGCGATGATCCTCTACTACGCGGACGGTGGACGCTACCGCTGCTCGGCCGCGCTCGTCTCGCCGACCGTGCTGCTCACGGCAGCCCACTGCACGGACGGGACGGACGGGAAGACCTTCGTGACCTTCGACTCCGTGGTCGCCGAGGAGCCGCCGTCCGGCCTGCCCGCGGCCGCCGACCCCAAGGCCGGGTTCACCGAAGCGGACCTCGCGGGCGAGATCGCCGGGACCGCCGTGACGCACCCGGACTACTCCGGGTTCCAGGATCTGGACTCGTGGAACGACGTGGGCGTGGTGGTCCTCGATGCGCCGGTGAGCGGGCTCCCGGTCTACGGGATCGCCGGCCTCGGGACGCTGGACGAGATCGCGCCGGGCGACATCCCGTCCACGATCGTCACGGCCGTGGGCTACGGCACGGAGGTGCGCAAGCCCGCGAGCGGACCGCAGAAGCCCACACCGATGTCCTACCCGCTCATCCGCCGCTACGTGGACATGCCGCTCCAGCGCGTCATGCCGCAGGTGTTCCAGACGATCGGCAACGAGCACGACACGCGCGGCACGGGCGGGACCTGCTTCGGCGACTCGGGCGGGCCCGTCTTCCTCGGCCACGAGATCGTGGGCGTGACGAGCTACGGGCTGACCTCCAACTGCCGTTACATCGACGGCTACCAGCGCGTGGACATCCCCACGGTCCAGGACTGGCTGGCTGACGAAGGGGTTCCGACCCCGTAGGTGACCGGCCTGCCCGGGAGGACCTCCCAGAGAGGTCCTCCCAAGGAGGGCCCGCGCGGGTCGTGGCGCACGTCACAGTCCGGCCCTATCATCGCGGCAGGTCTCGAACCGTGGCGTCATGGTGCGCCGTGCTGCCGGCCCCTCCGGAGCGGCGGCGATGTGTCCGTCCTCGATCCCGTGACGCCGATGACCCTGCACCCCAGCCCCCGCCTGTCCAGCCACCCCATCGCAGCCCTGCGCGCCGCTGCCGCCCGCATCGCAGCGTGGCATCCGCTGGCCGGGGCGAGGCCACGGCCTGACGCGGGGCCTGCAGAGGCGAGGCCCGCCGTCGCAGGCCCTGCCGCGGAGGCAGGGCCCGCCGTCATGCCTAGTGCCGGGAAGCCCCGCGCCCGCTGGGACGCCGCCTACCTCGAGGCGAGGAACGAGGACGTGTTCCGCCGGATGAGCCAGGACCGCTCGCTGCACTGAGGAACGAGCGCTGTCAAGAGGCCGCCGGTAAGCTCGGGGCCATGGAGTCGAGGCAGGACGGCAGCGCCACCCACCACCACGCGGTGATCTCACCGACCCGCAACGACCCCCTCCTCGGCACGCTCTCGGAGGCCGTGGGCGGCCCGCTCGGGGAACACGCGGCGCCCGGAATCGTCCGCAGCGGATTCTGGACCCCCGAGCGCGTGCTCATCGTCCTGACCACGCTCGCCGCCGTCCTCGGAGTGGTCCTCAAGGGCTACTGCCGGGTCAACGGCTGGACCACGCCCACCCATTTCTACGCGACGTGCTACTCGGACCTGCCCACGCTGTTCAAGGAGCGCGGGCTCGCCGAGGGCGTCCTGCCCTTCTTCACCCCGGACGCGCTCTTCGAGTACCCCGTGGTCATGGGCCTCATCGCCGGGGCCACGGCGCTCCTCGTGCCCGGGACCGTGGTGTCCGAGGCCCGCGCCACTGCGTACTTCGACCTCAACGCCGTGCTCATCACGGTCATGTGGCTCGTGGCCGTCGTCGCGACCGCGCGCTCCAACCGCCGCCGACCCTGGGACGCCGCGATGCTCGCCATCGCCCCCGGCGCCATCCTCGCCGGCTTCATCAACTGGGACATGTGGGCCGTGGCGTTCACCGCGCTCGGGATCCTCGCCTTCGCCCGGAGACGGCCCCTGTGGGCCGGCGTGTTCATCGGTCTGGGCACGGCCACCAAGCTCTACCCCATCGTGATCCTCGGAGCCGTCCTCGTCCTCGCCGTCCGCACCGGCAGGTACAGGCCCCTCGTCCTCACGGCCGCCGGCGCCGCCGCCGCGTGGACCGCCGTCAACCTGCCCTTCTACCTCATGAATCCGGCAGGCTGGGCGTACTTCCTCGAGTTCACGCGAGAACGCCCCGCGGGGTTCTCCTCGGTCTACTTCGCCTGGAACCTCATCGCGGAGCGGCTCCAGTGGGTCATGCTCGACGCGCCCGGCATCAACGCGATCGCCACCGCGTCCTTCCTCGCGGCGTGCGCCGCCATCGCCGGGATGGGCCTCCACGCCCCGCGCCGGCCGCGGCTGGCCCAGCTCGCGTTCCTGATCGTGGCCGCGTTCGTGCTCACCAACAAGGTCTACTCGCCCCAGTTCGTCGTGTGGCTCATCCCGCTGCTCGCCCTTGCCCGGCCACGCTGGCGCAGCTTCACGGTCTGGATGGTGGTCGAGGCATTGCACTGGGGTGCCGTGTGGATGTACCTCGGCCAGTGGACGAGCGGCGGCTCCCCGCAGAACAACATCGACTCCCCGTACTACGTCGGCGCGGTCCTCGCTCACATGGGAGCCCTCCTGTACCTGTGCGCGCGGGTTGTCATCGACATCTACCACCCCGCCCGGGACCCCGTCCGGCTCAGCCGTCAGGACGATCCCCAGGGCGGCGAGTTCGACGGCGCCCCGGACGCGCTCACGCTGGCCTCGGCCTCCAGCTGGGCCAGGGGCCGGCGGGGCCCCGTCAGGGACCGGTGACCGACCCGCAGCCCTTCGGCCTCGTCCGGATCGGCGCCGGCCTCACCTTCGCGCAGGCGCTCGGGCAGCTCGAGGCGGTGCTCCACGACGCGGTCGCGGGCGGCGGACCGGCTGCCGTGGTGCAGGCCCCGCCCGGCTCGGGCAAGACCACGCTCGTCCCGCCGCTCGCGGCCAACCTCGCCCTGGCATCGGCGCGTCGGGCATCGGCTGAGCACGACGCCGGGCCCCCGCCGCGCGTCGTCGTGACCCAGCCGCGGCGCGTCGCCGTGCGCGCGGCCGCGAAGCGCCTCGCCACGCTGGACGGCACCCGTCTGGGCGAACGTGTCGGCTACACGGTCCGCGGCGAGCGGCACACGGGCCCGGAGACGCTCGTCGAGTTCGTCACCCCCGGCGTCCTCCTGCGCCGGCTGCTCGCGGACCCGGGCCTCGACGGCGTCGCGGCCGTGGTGCTCGACGAGGTCCACGAGCGCGGCCTCGAGACCGACCTCCTCGTGGGCATGCTCGCCGAGGTCCGCGCACTCCGCGGCGACCTCACGCTCGTGGCGATGTCCGCAACTCTGGACGCCGCCCGCTTCGCCGCCTTGCTCGGCGGCCCGGCGACCGGGGAGGGCGACGGCGGCGGCCCGGCCCCCGTCGTCGACTGCCCCTCCGCCCTGCACCCGCTCGAGGTGGGCTGGGCGGCGTCGAGGGCGCCGCGGCTGGACGAGCGCGGGGTGACGGGAGCGTTCCTCGACCACGTCGCGGACGTGGCCCTGGCCGAGTCCACGGCCGAGCGCGCGCGTGGTCGCGACGTCGACGCGCTCGTCTTCGTGCCTGGGGCCCGGGAGGTGTACCACGTTGCCGGGAGGCTCCGCGCCCGCGCCGCCGGCACCGAGATCCTCGAGCTCCACGGTCAGGCCCCTCCCGCGGAGCAGGACCGCGCCGTGTCGGGACGGCGGCCGGGGGACCCGCCGCGGATCGTCGTCTCGACCGCGCTGGCCGAGTCCTCGCTCACGGTCCCCGGGGTGCGGCTCGTGGTCGATTCGGGGCTCGCGCGGGAGCCGCGGCGGGACGCATCGCGGGGGATGTCCGGCCTCGTGACCGTCTCGTGCTCGCGTGCCTCGGCGGAGCAGCGCGCGGGACGCGCGGCGCGGCAGGGCCCGGGCCGGGTGGTGCGCTGCTACGACGAGCGCGCGTTCGCGGCCTTCCCCGCCCAGTCGACGCCGGAGATCGCCTCCGCGGACCTCACCGAGGCGGCCCTCGTGCTCGCTTGCTGGGGCGCGCCGGGCGGGGCCGGGCTCGCGCTCCCCGACGCGCCTCCCACAGCAGCGCTGGCGGACGCGGTGCGCACGCTCGCGTGGATCGGAGCCGTGGACGATGCCGGCCGCGCGACCCCGCTCGGACGTTCCCTCGCGCGCATCCCGGCGGATCCGCGGCTCGCCCGGGCGCTCCTCGAGGGTGCCGCGCTCGTGGGTCCGCGGGCGGCGGCCGAGACCGTGGCGATGGTGGCCCGCGACCTCCGGCCGCCCGGCGCGGACCTCGAGCGCCTGCTGGCCGAGCTCCGGCGCGGCGCCCGCTCCGGCCGCAGCCCGCAGGCCCGGGCGTGGGCCGACGATGTCCGGCGGTTCGAGCGCCTCGCCGCAGCCCGCACCCCCGACGCATGGCCAGATCCCACCCCGCGCGTGGCCACCTCTCACCCCACGCCTGGCCAGGTCTCGCCCGACGCGTGGCCAGATCCCACCCCGCGCGTGGCCAGCGCAGCGGATACGGTGGGGATCGTCGTCGGGCTCGCCTTCCCCGCCATGGTGGCCCGGCGCGTCCCCGGCGACCGCGAGCAGTACCTCCTCGCCTCCGGCACCCGCGCGGGCCTCCCGGCCGGAAGCCCCCTTGCCGGGCGTGAGTGGCTCGCCATCGCCGACGCCGCGCGGGCGGCGGGACGCGACGCGGCGGGGACGGGCGCCGTCGTGCGTGCCGCCGCGCCGATCAGCCGGGAGACCGCCGAGGCCGTGGCCGCACACCTGCTCACGGACCGGGTCGAGGCGCGGTTCGAGAGCGGGAAGGTCGTGGCGCGGAGGGAAAGGCGGCTCGGCGCGATCCAGCTCGAGTCGACGCCGGTGCGGGCCGGGCGCGGGGAGGGGCACGCCGCCGTCGTGCGCGCCCTCACGGCCGAGGGGCTGGGGGTGATCGGGTGGTCGGATGCGGCGGACGGGCTGCGCCGCCGGCTCGCACTAGTGCGCGGGCAGCTGGGCGATCCGTGGCCGGACGTCGCGGAGCCGGCCCTGCTCGCACGCCTCGACGAGTGGCTCGCGCCGGAGATCGATGCCCTCGCGGACGGAACCCCGGCACGCGCCGTCGACCTCGCGGATCCGCTGCGCCGCCTCCTCCCGTGGCCCGACGCGGCGCGCTTCGACGAGCTCGTGCCGGAACGGCTCGAGGTGCCGAGCGGCTCGCGCGTGCGGATCGAGTACCCGCCGGTCGAGGAGCGCGGCGGGATGTGGCCACGCGAGGGGCGGGATGTGGCCACGCGAGAGGAGGGCAACGGGCCGGCGCCGGTCGTGGCCGTCAAGCTCCAGGAGTGCTTCGGCTGGGCGGAGACGCCGCGCCTCGTGGACGGCCGCGTGCCCGTGCTGTTCCACCTCCTCTCCCCGGCCGGGCGGCCGCTCGCGGTGACCGCAGACCTCGCCTCGTTCTGGTCCGGACCCTACGCGCAGGTCCGCGCAGAGATGCGCGGCCGGTACCCGAAGCACCCCTGGCCCGAGGACCCGTGGACGGCGGTCGCGACCGCGAAGACGAAGCGGCGGATGTAGCCGGCGCCCCTTGTCCCGTCCCCGGCGCAGCTGGCAGCGTAGCGGCATGGCCTACACCCTCAGCACCCAGGTTCCCCTGCCCTACACGGACGCGATCGAGGCCGTCCGCGCCGCCCTCTCCGACCAGGGCTTCGGCATCCTTACCGAGATCGACGTCCGCGCAACCTTCAACCAGAAGCTCGGCCCGGAGGCCGGCGACGCCGTGGGCGACTACATCATCCTCGGCGCCTGCAACCCGAGCCTCGCAAGCCGCGCCCTCGCCGCGGAGCCGGAGATGGGCGCGCTGCTGCCGTGCAACGTCGTCGTGCGCCGCGCGCCCGGTGCCGAGGCGACGACCATCGAGGCGATCGACCCGCAGACCATGGTCCAGCTCAGCTCGAGCGGGCACGTCCAGGAGGTTGCGGACGACGCCGGCACTCGCCTCCGCGCCGCCCTCGCTGCCGTCTCGTCCCGGTAGGCAGGAGGTGGCCGCTTGTTGGGCGGGAGGTGGCCGCGTGTTGGGCGAAAGGTGGCCGCTTGTTGGGCGGGAGGTGGCCGCGTGTTGGGCGAAAGGTGGCCACGCGTGGGGGGTGGGAGACAGGTCCGCCCTAGACTTGCCCGGTGGCCCACCTCGACCTCTCCGGCATCGACTACTTCCTCTCCGACGGCACCCAGCTGCTCAACGGTGTGTCCTTCAAGGTCCCCGACGGGTCCAAGACCGCGCTCATCGGCCCCAACGGGACGGGGAAGACCACGCTGTTCAAGATCATCGCCGGGGACCTCGTCCCGGACGAGGGCACCGTGGGCCGCTCGGGCTCCATGGGAGTCATGCGCCAGTTCATCGGGCACGTCCGGGACGACTCGACGGTGCGGGACCTGCTCCTGGGGGCCGCGCCGTCGGACCTCGCCGCCGCAGGCCGCGCACTCGACGCCGCCGAGCTCGCCATGATGGAGGACGACGGCGAGCCCACCCAGATGACGTACGCCCACGCGATCGCCGAGTGGGGGGACGCCGGAGGCTACGAATGGGAGACCGTCTGGGACGAGGTCACGATGGCGGCACTCGGGGTGCCGTACGAGCGCGCCCAGCACCGCGCGGCGTCGACCCTCTCGGGCGGCGAGCAGAAGCGGCTGGTCCTCGAGGCCCTCTTCGCCGGCCCCGACGACCTTCTCCTGCTCGACGAGCCGGACAACTACCTCGACGTCCCGGGCAAGCGGTGGCTCGAGGCCAAGCTGGCCGACTCCCGCAAGACCGTCTTCTTCATCAGCCACGACCGCGAGCTGCTCGACAACGCCGCCGAGCGCATCGTCACGCTCGAGCCGGGGATCAACGGCGCGAGCGCCTGGATCCACGGCGGCGGGTTCGGTTCCTACGTGGACGCCCGGGCCGAGCGGAACGCGCGCTTCGAGGAGCTGCGCAAGCGCTGGGACGAGGAGCACACGAAGCTCAAGGAGCTCGTGACGATGTACAAGACGAAGGCCGCGTTCCGCTCCGACATGGCCAACCGGTACCACGCGGCCACGACCCGGCTCGAGAAGTTCCTCGCCGCCGGCCCGCCCGAGGCCCTGCCGGTCGAGCAGAACGTGCGCATGCGGCTGCGCGGCGGGCGCACGGCGAAGCGGGCTGTGGTCGCTGAGAGGCTCGGCCTGACCGGGCTCATGAAGCCCTTCGACGCCGAGATCTGGTTCGGCGACCGGGTCGCCGTGCTCGGGTCCAACGGCTCGGGCAAGAGCCACTTCCTGCGCCTGCTCGCCCTGGGCGGCACCGACCCCGAGCGCGAGCACCTGCCCGTCTCGGATGTCCAGATCGCTCCCGTCCCGCACGAGGGCACCGTGAAGCTCGGGGCCCGGATCCGGCCCGGATACTTCGCCCAGACGCATTCGCGCCCGGACCTCGCGGGCCGGACCCTGCTGGAGATCCTGCACCGCGGCGACGAGCACCGTTCGGGCCTGGCCCGCGAGGCCGCCGCCGGGGCCCTGGACGGCTACGGCCTGGCCGGCGCGTCGGAGCAGAAGTACGAGTCCCTCTCCGGCGGCCAGCAGGCCCGGTTCCAGATCCTCCTGCTCCAGCTCTCCGGCGCGACGCTCCTGCTCCTCGATGAGCCGACGGACAACCTCGACCTGCACTCGGGCGAGGCGCTCGAGCGGGCCATCGACGCGTTCGAGGGCACCGTCCTCGCCGTGACGCACGACCGCTGGTTCGCGAAGTCCTTCGACCGGTTCCTCGTCTTCGGCGCGGACGGCGCCGTGCGCGAGGCCTCCGAGCCCGTGTGGGACGAGGGCCGGGTGGAGCGGGAGCGGTAGGCCTCGGGCCGTACTGCGTCCCCAACTGCACAACAATGGCGCCTCACGGGCCGTTCAGGCCCTGCGGCCGCCCTGGGTTGTGCAGTTGGGCACGCGTCCCCCTCACGCAGCCGCAGACCCCCGAGCGGCGACGGCCGCGACGAGCGCCGCCCCAGCCGCGACCACGGGATCCACCACCGGCACGCCGAGGGCGGCCCGCAGGTGGTCGGCGAGGCCGATGCTCGTGAGCGCGGCGGAGGCCAGCAGGATCACGTCCGCCCCCGCGTCCCGCAGCCGCCGGGCCTCCTCGGCCGCCTCGAGCGCGCCGGACGGCGAGTGGAACCCGCTCGGGTCCGTCACGCCCTGGACGGTCGCGGTGAGTGAGGGATGCCCCGCGAGCCCGTCGAGGACAGCGGCCGGGATGGTTCCCTCCACGCCGAGCACCCCGACGGTCCCGCCGAGGGCGCGCGCGGACGCCGCACCGGCGGAGCCGGCCCCCACCACGGGAACGCCCAGGGCCTTCCGCGCCTCGGCGAGCCCGGGGTCCGCGGTGCAGCTGATGAGCACGGCATCCACTCCGGCCTCCATCTCCCGCGCGAGCGCGAGGACCTTCGGCGCGGCCCGGGCGAGTGTGCAGCCGTCGTGGACGCCGGTCGGCTGGTCGGCGATGGCCCGGGAGACCACCGTGAGCCCGTAGGCCTGCTCGAGCGCATGGGCCTGCGCGTGGCGCAGCCTCGGATCGGATGTGGTCAGGGCGCGGATGAGCGCGACTCGCATGGTTCCCCCTCGTCGATGTGGTGCTTCACCGCCCACGCTAGGCGCGCCGCGTTTCGTCGCCGTGACGCGCCAGTAACGATCGCCGCCAACGGTCGTCTGCTGCGATCGCGCCCACCCGCCACGCGACGCGCAGCGCCCCAGGCCGGGCGCCGCCGTAGGCTGGGCGCCATGGGGAGATTTCGCGTGGTCTCGGTCCTGCTCGCGTCCGCCCTGGCGGCCGCGGCGCTCGCCTCGTGCGACGACGGCCGCCAGGACGCGGCCCGGGAGGCCGCCCGCCGGCTCGCCGCCGCGGTCTCGGCGCTCGACGTCGGGGCCGTGCCCCTGCAGGGCGTCGAGCCTTCCACGGCACAGGAGCAGCTGGCGGCCGCCGTCGAGGGGCTGGGCGATGCCACCCCGGCCGTGAGCGCCGGCGAGCCGCGGCTGGACGGCGACAGTGCCGACGTCGACCTCGACTACACGTGGACCCTCGGCGGCCACGAATGGAAATACCGCACGACGGCGCAGCTCGCCCGGGAGGGCGACGAGTGGCGCACGCTGTGGCGGCCGGAGGCCCTCGCGCCCCAGCTGGGCACCGACGAGGTCCTCGTCCTCGCCGCCACGGCGCCCGAGCGTGCAGACATCCTCGGCGCGGGTGACGCGAAGCTCGTGACCGCGCGGCCGGTGCTGCGCGTGGGGATCGACAAGGCGAAGGTGACCGCGGACAGGCTCGACGCGGCGGCGAGGGCGCTCGCGAAGCTCGTGGGCATCGACGCGGCCGCGTACGCGCAGCAGGCGGCGGCCGCTGGCGAGAAGGCGTTCGTCGAGGCGATCGTGCTGCGGGACGCGCCCGGCCGGACCCCCACGGACGGGCAGATCGCAGCAGTCCCCGGTGCCATCACCGTCAAGGACACCTTGGCCCTCGCGCCCACGCGCACGTTCGCCCGCGCGCTGCTCGGCACGGTGGGCCAGGCGACGGCGGAGCAGATCGAGGCCTCGGACGGCACCCTCCAGGCCGGGGACGAGACCGGCGTGGGCGGGCTCCAGGCCCAGTACGACTCCCAGCTGCGCGGCAAGGACGGCGTGACCGTGTACGCGCAGCCCGCCGGCCTCACCGCGGAGCAGCTCAGCGCTGCGCCGGACGCGCGGCGCACGCTCTTCGAGGCCGCGCCGGTCGCGGGCACGCCCCTGCGCACGACCCTCGACCCTGCCCTCCAGAAGCTCGCGGAGGACACCCTCGCGGGTGTGGGCCCGGCGTCGGCCATCGTCGCGCTGCGCCCATCGGACGGAGCCGTCCTCGCCGCCGCGTCCGGCCCGGGCAGCGACGGCTACAACACCGCGATGCTGGGCCAGTACGCCCCCGGCTCGATCTTCAAGACCGTGGACGCGCTCGCCATGGTCCGCAACGGCGCGACCGCCGCCACCCGCGTGGAGTGCACCGAGGCCCTCACCGTGGAGGGGCGGACGTTCCGCAACGCCCCGGGCTATCCTGCGGCCTCACTCGGGGACATCACACTGCGGGACGCCTACGCGCACTCGTGCAACACCGCGTTCATCGCGCAGCGGGAGACGGTCTCACAGGGCCAGCTCGAATCCGCGGCGACCTCCCTCGGCGTGGCCGTGGACCACCCCGGGCTCGGCGCTGCGGCGTTCCTCGGCTCCGTCCCCGGCAGCGCGGAGGGGACCGAGCACGCGGCGTCGATGATCGGGCAGGGCCGGGTCCTCTTCTCTCCCCTCGCGGCCGCGGTCATGGCCGGCTCGGTCGCCAAGGGCGCCCCGGTCGCCGCCCGGCTCGTCCTCGCCCCGGTCGGGAGCGGGACCCAGGGGAGCACGACGGCGGGCGGCCCGACGGGGGCGGCCGGGTCGCCGTCGTCGGGCCCCACCACGCCGGCACCCACCGCGAGCCCAGCGGCGGAGCCCGGCCCACCGCTGACCGGCGCCGAGGCGGGCGTGCTCCGGGACCTCATGCGCGCCGTCGTGACGAGCGGGCACGCCGGCTTCCTCGCCGACGTGCCGGGCGCGCCGGTGGGCGCGAAGACAGGCACAGCGGAGTTCGGGTCCGCGGACCCGCCCAAGACGCACGCGTGGATCATCGGGACGCACGGGGACCTCGCAGTCGCGGTGTTCGTCGAGGAGGGCGGGCTCGGCGCGACCGTCTCGGGGCCCCTCCTGGACCGCTTCCTCACCGCGGCACGCTGACCGCCCCTTCTCCGCGAATTGTTGAGTTGAGCAGGGTGCACGGCGTCCCGACCCTGTTCAACCCAACAATTGCGGATAACCCGGGGGCTCAGACGAGGAAGATGGGCAGGGCCTCGGGGTGGTGGGCGTGGACGATCACGAGGAACACCACGAGGTCGAACAGCAGGTGCACCGTCACGACGTACGCGAGCGAGCGCGTGATGGAGAACGTGAAGGCCTGCAGGAGGGCGAACGGGATGGTCAGCGCGGGCCCCCACTCGCGGTACCCGAGCTCCCACAGGAACGCGACGAACGCGACGGACATGAGCACGTTGGCGAGCCAGTCCGGGAAGTGCCGCCGCAGCAGGACGTAGACAGTGCACACGAAGAAGAGCTCGTCCCAGATCCCCACGGCGTTGACCCCCACGAACAGCCGCGCGATCTCGTCCGGGGCCGCCACCGCGGGCCAGTTCCGGTAGGCGCCGGATGTGATGAAGTAGAACGGCAGGATGAGCCACGCCGCGGCGATGACGAACACGAGGTAGGCCCACTGCACGCGGCTCCACCGGTGCCCGGCCCGCCAGGGGAAGGAGACCGCCCGCTCCCGGAAGACGTACCGTGACACGAGGTACGGCACGGCCACGGCGAGTGAGAGCACGGTGCCCATGAGCGCCATGTTCGGGTAGGAGATGTCCGCCTCCACCGAGATGGTCGAGACGATCACGAGCCCCGCCGCGATGAGCGCGAGGCTGCGCAGCAGCGCCCGGTCCACGCCGAGGGCCAGCACGAGCCCGGCGGCCATGACGGCGTAGCCGGGCAGCGGTTCGCGGAACACGTAGAGCACGACGGCGGAGCCCACCACGAGCGCGGCGGCGGCGGTTCCCAGCGGGCCCACCCGGGTGGGGGCGGGGACCTCGCGGACCTTGGCGCGCACCATGGCCCCCAGCCTACCCACGGGCGTGAGAGCATGGGCGTGTTCCGGCAGGACCGCGGGCCGGGAGGCCCGTCCTGACGGCGCTGCAGCCGCGCCCGCCGGCACGGCTGCCCATCGGCACATGGGGGTTGTCACGGCTATGAGCGAACCGGTTCCACCCATGGCGGTGCGCGAGGCCTCGGGCCGGGACGCGGTGCGCGCGGCGGCCCTCGCGGTGTTCGCGGTCTTCGCGACCAACGGCTTCGTCTTCGCGAGCTGGGCCGCGCGCATCCCCTCGGTCACGGACATCCTTGCCCTCAGCACCGGCCAGATGGGCGCGCTCCTGCTTGTCATCGCCGTCGGCTCCCTCGTGGCGATGCCGCTCACGGGGACCATCGCGGAGCGGATCGGCCTGGCCAACACCGTCCGGCTCGGGGGCTTCGTCGCGGCGGTCGCCGGGTCCGTCATCGCCGTCGGGCTGCTCATGGCCTCGGTGCCCGTGGTCGCGGCGGGCCTGGCCCTCTTCGGCGTGGGCGTCGCGCTGTGGGACGTGGCCCAGAACATCGCGGGCGCAGACGTCGAGCACCGGCTCGCGCGAACCATCATGCCCCAGTTCCATGCGGCGTTCAGCGGCGGCGCATTCCTCGGGGCCATGGTCGGGGCGGGACTCAGCGCCGCGGACATCGCGCTTCCCGTGCACCTCTTCGCGATCGTCGCAGTGGTGCTCGCGGTCGTGGTCGTGGTGCCGGGCTGGTTCCTCGCGCACGACGCCGACCCCTCGCCGCCCGCTTCCGCCGCACCCCAGGGCCCTGAGGGCACGGGCGCTGGCCGCCGGGGCGGGGCCCTCGCGGCATGGCGCCATCCCCGGACGCTCCTGATCGGGGTGGTGGTGCTCGGTGCGACCCTCACGGAGGGCGCCGGGAACGACTGGATCTCCAAGGGGATCGTGGACGGGCTCAGGGCGAGCGAGTCCGCTGGCGCGCTGCTGTTCGGCGTGTTCGTGGGGGCCATGACCCTGGCCCGCTGGTTCGGCGGGGGGATCATCGACAGGATCGGCCGCGTGGCCGCCCTGCGGATCAGCATGGTCTCCGCACTCATCGGCCTCACGGCATATTCCCTTGCAGGCACTTACTGGCTCTCGGCTGTCGGCGCCGTGCTCTGGGGGCTCGGCGCCGCGCTGGCCTTCCCGCTCGGCATGTCCGCCGCCGCGGACGATCCCCGCCACGCCGCCAACCGCGTCTCGGTGGTCTCCACGATCGGGTACATCGCGTTCCTCGCCGGCCCGCCCTTCCTCGGATTCCTCGGCGACCACGTGGGCCTCCGCCTTGCCCTGCTGGCCATCCTCGCGCCCATCGCGCTGGCCCTCCTCCTCGCAGGCGTCACCCGGAAGGAAGCCCCGGACCGCGCTGCCAGTCCCGACGAGCCCGGCACCCCCGTCATGCCCGCCAGTCCCGGCCAGCCCGCGCCTCTGCCTCCGGACAGCCCGTCCGGGCGGACGCCCTAGCGGTGTGCGCCATGACAGCGCCCCGTCCCCGCCGTAGGCTCCGCCCGCCGGGGAGGCCCTTCCATGCCGTGGCGGGCATGGACCGGGCCATCGTGCGGAGGGTCGCCGCCCTGCCGCGCGGGCCGTGGGATCCCGCCCTGTCCTGGCTCACGCGCGCGGCGACCAAGGCCAGGCTCTGGATGGCTGTGGCCGCCATGCTCGCCCTCCGCAAGGGCTCCCCGCGTCGGGCCGCCGCGCACGGGCTCCTGGCCCTGGCCGTGGCCTCGGCGGGCGTGAACCTCGTGTTCAAGACGCTCCTGCCCCGGGCCCGCCCCGAGCCGCACCACCTGCCCGTGCACCGCTTCCTGCACCCGCAGCCCACGAGCTCGTCCCTCCCGAGCGGCCACTCCGCCTCGGCCGTGGCTTTTGCCACCGGGGTCGGCATGGTGAGCCCGCCGCTCGGGCTCGCCCTGGCGCCCGTGGCGGCCGCCGTAGCGTACTCGCGGGTCCACACCGGGGCGCACTGGCCCAGCGACGTGGCCCTCGGCTCGGCCCTCGGCGCCGGCGCAGCGCTCGTGACCCGCTCGTGGTGGCCGCGCACCGAGCAGCCCCCGTCCCAGGAGCCGGCCACCGCGCCCGCGCCGCCGCTGCCCCGCGGCCGGGGACTCGCCGTCGTCGTCAATCCGCTCAGCGGCGAGGCGCAGGAGGACGTGCGCGCCGCGCTTGCCCGCCTCTTCCCCGAAGCCGCCGTGCGCGAGCTGGCCCTCGGCGAGAACGTCGCCGCGGTGGCCGCCGCGCTCGCACAGCGGGAAGGCGTCCGCGCGCTCGGGGTGTGGGGCGGGGACGGGACAGTGGGACCTGTCGCGGGAGCCTGCGCCGACGCCGGCCTGCCGCTCGCGGTGCTCCCGGGCGGGACGTTCAACCACTTCGCGCGGGACGTGGGCGCCCTCGAGCCCGTGGACGTCGGCAAGGCGGTCGAGGAGGGCCGCGCGCTCCGCTGCGACCTCGGGCGCGTGCTCGCGGTCCGCGGTCGCGGTGCCGAGGAGCAGGAGAGCGCGGCGGTCATGCTCAACACGGCGAGCGTGGGCATGTACCCGGACTTCGTGCGCCGCCGCGACCGCCTCCTGCGCCGTGTCCCGCTCCTGCGCAAGCGCGGGGCCGCCGCTGTCGCCGCGCTGCGGACCTTCGCCGGGGCGGAGCCCACGCGCCTCGACGTAGACTCCGCACCGCACCGCCTCTGGACCCTCTACGTGGGCCGCGGCCGGTACTGGCCGCGGGACCTCGCCCCGCTCGAGCGGCCGATCCTCGACGACGGCGTCCTCGACATCCGCTCGATCAGCGCGGACCCGCCCCTCGCCCGGCTGCGGCTCGTCGCCGCCCTGGTCACGGGCACCACCTCCCGCAGCCCCGTGGTGGCCACGCGGGAGGCGCGGCGCGTGGACGTCGCCGCGCGGGACGGTGCGCTCGTGCTGGCGGTCGACGGCGAACTGGTCGCCGGGGTGGGCCGCGCGGCGCTGTGGACGGAGCCGGGCGCCCTCACGGTGTACTCGCCGCTCGCGCCGGAGCTGGCAGAGTAGTCTCGGGATCCAGCCGAAGGGGGAGCGATGATCCAGGCGCAGGACCTGGCCAAGGCCTACGGGGCCAAGACGGCCGTGGACGGGGTGACGTTCACGGTCCAGCCCGGGCGCGTGACCGGCTTCCTCGGGCCGAACGGTGCCGGGAAGTCCACCACGATGCGGATGATCATGGGCCTCGACGCCCCCACGCGGGGCACCGTCACGGTGAACGGCGCACCCTACGCCCAGCACCGGGCGCCGCTGCGCGAGATCGGCGCGCTGCTCGAGGCGCGGGCGGTGCACCCGGGCCGGAGCGCCTACCACCACCTCCGCGCCCTCGCGGCCACGCACGCGATTCCGACACGGCGCGTGGACGAGGTCATCGAGCTGACCGGGCTCGGGGCCGCCGCCCGGAAGAAGGTCCGCGGCTTCTCGCTGGGCATGGGCCAACGGCTCGGTATCGCCGCCGCGCTGCTCGGCGATCCGCAGGTGGTGGTCCTCGACGAGCCGGTCAACGGCCTGGACCCCGAGGGCGTGCTGTGGGTCCGCAACCTCGTCCGGCACTTGGCCGCCGAGGGCCGCACGGTGTTCCTCTCGAGCCACCTCATGAGCGAGATGGCCCAGACTGCGGACCACCTCATCGTGATCGGCCGCGGGCGCATCATCGCCGATGCCCCCATCCAGGAGATCCTCGACGGCCAGGGCCGGGCGCGGACACGGGTCCGCACCGACCGCCCCGCGGAGCTCGCGGCGCTCCTGGCCCGCGACGGTGTGGCCGTGCAGAGTCCCGACCACGAGCTCCTCGAGGTCACCGGCCTCGAGCCGCGCGAGATCGCCCGCACCGCCCTGGGCGCCGGCGTCCTCGTCTACGAGCTGACGCCCCTGCGGGCCAGCCTCGAGGAGGCCTATCTCGAGCTGACGAAGGACGACGTCGAGTACCAGTCCCAAGCCCACGCCGCACCCGCGCCGTCGTCCGCAGAAGAGTAGGGGAGACGCACCGTGAGCGCCACCAGCACCGAACCGGCCCCGGCGGCACCGGACCGCCAGCTCATCGGCCCGAGCTTCCCCCGCGTCCTCGCCGCGGAAGCCCTCAAGGCCCGCACCGTCCTCTCCACCCCGGTCCTCCTGGCCAGCGCCGCCGGCCTCATGGTCGGCTTCGCGGCCCTGCAGGCGTGGGGGCTGGGCCAGTTCAAGCAGGCCGCCGAGTCCGATCCGGAGGCCGCGGCTGCCTTCGCGCAGCAGGGCCCGGACGTCTTCCTCTCCGTCCCCGCCGCCGGCGTGTCCTTCAGCCAGCTCATCGTCGGCTCCCTCGCCGTGATCCTCATCGCGGGGGAGTTCACCACGGGCCTGTCCCGGGCCACCTTCGCCGCGGTGCCCCGGCGCCTGCCGGTCCTCGCCGCGAAGCTGCTCATCGTCGTCGTGCTCGCCTTCGCCGTGACCTACGCCGGGGCCCTCGTCGGCGGCCTCGCGGCCACGCCGATCATGGCGGCCTACGACGTGCAGGTCGACCTCGCCTCGTGGGGCGTCCAGCGGGACATCCTCCTCAACGGCGCGTTCGTGGCCGCCGTGGCGGCGATGGGGCTGGCCCTCGGCGCTCTCCTGCGCAACTCCGCCGGGGCCATCGTGACGCTTGTCGCGGCGCTGTTCGTCCTGCCGATCATCGCCCAGCTCATCCCGGGGGACTTCTTCGAGGAGGCCCGCAAGTACCTGCCCACCTCGGCTGCGAACGCGATGCTGCAGGCGGGCAGGGACGTTCCGGCGGAGGGGCTGCTCGAGCCCGGTCAGGGCGCGCTCGTCCTCGCCGCCTACGTCGCCGTGCTCCTGGCGGGGGCATTCGTGAGCCTAGCAAAGCGGGACGTGTAGCCGGCTTCGTGCCACTCCTGCCCGCTGTGGCGCACAATGGCCGTATGAGGCCCTTCCTGCTCCTGGCCTCGCGCGAGCACGATGTCGTGGCCGATGACGAATACCGCGCCTTCTGCGAGTACTCGGGCCTCGGGCCCGAGCAGCTGCACCGCGTGCGCGCCGAGGCCGGCCCCCTGCCGGAGATCCGGCTCGAGGACTACGCCGGCGTGATGCTCGGCGGGAGCCCGTTCACGGCGTCGGATCCGCACGAGTCCAAGGGCGGGGTCCAACGGCGCGTCGAGGCCGAGATCTCGGCACTTCTGGACCGGATCGTCGCCGAGGACTTCCCGTTCCTCGGAGCCTGCTACGGCGTCGGCCTCCTCGGCACGCACCGGGGCGCGGTCGTCGACCGGAACTTCGGCGAGGCCGTGGGCCCGGTCAAGGTCCGGCTGAGCGCCGCGGGCCTCGCGGACCCGCTGTGCGCGGGCATCGACCCGGTCTTCGACGCGTACGTCGGGCACAAGGAGGCCGTGCGCCGGCTCCCGCCGGACGCGGTCCTGCTTGCAGGCTCGGACACGTGCCCTGTGCAGATGTTCCGGTTCCGCTGCAACCTCTACGCGACGCAGTTCCATCCGGAGCTGGACCTGGCCGGGATCGAGCGGCGCGTGGACGCGTACCGGCATTCCGGGTACTTCCCGCCGCGGGAGGCGGAGGCCGTCAAGGAGCGCGCCCGCGGCGCCTCGGTCACGGAGCCGCAGAAGGTCCTGCGCAATTTTGTGCGGATCCACGCTGGCTAGAGTGGTGGCCATGCCTACCGCCGCGCACCTGCACGCCCTGGACCTCGGCCGCTTCGTCACGGCCTCGCCCTCGAGCTTCCACGCCGCGGCGGAGGGAGCGCGCCGGCTCGGGGACGCCGGGTTCCGGCTGCTCTCCGAGGAAGAAGACTGGCCCACCGCGCCGGGCGGCTACGCGGTGGTGCGGGACGGCGCGCTCATCGCCTGGTCCGTGCCGGACGGTGCGGGCCCGCTCACGCCGCTCCGCATCCTCGGCGCCCACACGGACTCGCCCTCGTTCAAGCTCAAGCCCAAGCCGACCACGGGCCGCCTCGGCTGGCTCCAGGCGGGGGTGGAGGTCTACGGCGGGCCGCTGCTGAACTCATGGCTGGACCGGGAGCTCCGCCTCGCCGGCCGCCTCGTGATGCTCGACGGCGCCACGCACCTTGTCGCGACCGGTCCCCTCCTGCGCTTCCCCCAGCTCGCGATCCACCTGGACCGCAACGTGAACGAGGGGCTCGCCCTCGGAAGGCAGCAGCACATGAACCCGGTCTGGGGGCTCGGCGACCCGGGCTCGGCGGACCTCCTCGGCCTCCTCGCGGACGCTGCCGGGGTGGACGCCCGTGAGGTGGGCGGGTTCGACATCGTCGTGGCGGACGCGCAGGAGTCCGCAGTATTCGGGGCCGAGGGGGAGTTCTTCGCCTCCGGCCGCCTCGACAACCTCTCCTCGGTGCATGCCGGCCTCACGGCACTCGCGGGGTCGCAGGGCGCCGGGGACTCGATCGCGGTCCTCGCCGCGTTCGACCACGAGGAGGTCGGCTCGGCGTCCCGCTCGGGCGCTTCCGGGCCGTTCCTCGAGGACGTCCTGGCCCGCATCGGCGACGCCCTCGGCGCGACGGCGGGGGACCGGCGTCGTGCGCTGGCCGCCTCCTGGCACCTCTCCGCGGACGCGGGCCACGCTGTCCATCCCAACTACGCCGAGCGGCACGACCCCGCGAACCACCCCGTGCTCAACGGCGGTCCGCTCCTGAAGATCAACGCGAACCAGCGCTACGCGACGGACGCCCCGGGCGCGGCGCTGTTCGCGCGGCTGTGTGCCGAGGCCGAGGTGCCGTACCAGGAGTTCGTCTCCAACAACGACCTCCCGTGCGGCTCCACGATCGGCCCGCTCACGGCGACGCGGCTGGGCATCCGGACGGTCGACGTCGGCATCCCGCTCCTGTCGATGCACTCGGCGCGGGAGCTGGCCGGGGTGCAGGACCCGTGGCGCCTGGCGAAGGTTGCGGAGCGCTTCTTCGCCGGCTGAATCGCGTGGCCAGATCTCACCCCTCGCGTGGCCAGATCTCACCCCTCGCGTGGCCAGTTCTCACTTCTCGCGTGGCCGGTTCTCACCCTTCGCGCGGGGCGAACATGATGAGCGCGACCCCGAGCAGGCAGATCGCGGCGCCCGCGAGGTCCCAGCGGTCCGGCCGGAAGCCGTCCACCACCACGCCCCACGCGAGGGAGCCGATGATGAAGACGCCCCCGTACGCGGCGAGGACCCGGCCGAAGTGCGGATCCGGCTGGTAGGCCGCGACGAACCCGTAGGCTCCCAGCGCCATGACGCCGAGCCCGGCCCACCACCACGGCCGGCCCTCGCGCACGGCCTGCCACACGAGCCACGCGCCGCCGATCTCGGCGACGGCGGCGAGGGCGAAGAGGGCGGAGGAGACGAGGATCTTCACAGCCGCCAGCCTAGGCCCGTGCGCAGGTCGGGCCTTCTGCGCCGGCCGGCTGCCCGGCACTTGTCCTCCACAGGCACCCGCTGGCGCGAGTCCTCCACATACGGGTCGTGGCGGCTCGCCGCGATCCGGTAGGATAGTGCAGTCTGTGTTCCAGAGGCCGGACCTTCGGGTGCGGCACTGGATGCACGGGCACACGCACATGAACCTCCTGTTGCGGAGATACCGCAACCGCTTAGCCCAAAGGAGGTGGGTTCACTTATGCGTCCTTACGAACTGATGGTTCTCATTGACCCCGAGGTCGACGAGCGCTCGGTCCAGTCCTCGCTGGAGAAGTTCCTCTCGGTGATCACCACCGACGGTGGAACCGTCGACAAGGTGGACATCTGGGGCCGTCGTCGCCTCGCGTACGACATCAAGAAGAAGAACGAGGCCGTGTACGCGGTCGTCAACTTCACCTCTGAGCCGGCCACGGCCCAGGAGCTGGACCGCCAGCTCAACCTCAACGAGACGATCCTGCGCACCAAGATCATCCGTCCCGAGGACCAGAAGGTGTCCGCCGAGTAGTCTTGGCGTGATCCCCTCATCCAGTACGACGATTCGCAGTACGCAGGCGCGGAACCAGGAGGAAGCATGGCAGGCGAGACGACCATCACGGTCATCGGCAATCTGACGAACGATCCCGAACTTCGGTTCACCCCGTCGGGTTCGGCCGTCGCCAACTTCACCGTGGCCTCCACGCCGCGCACGTTCGACCGCCAGAGCAACGAGTGGAAGGACGGGGAGACCCTGTTCCTCCGCGCGTCCATCTGGCGCGAGGCCGCCGAGAACGTCGCCGAGTCCCTCACCAAGGGCATGCGCGTGATCGTCTCGGGCCGGCTCAAGAGCCGTTCGTACGAAACCAAGGAAGGCGAGAAGCGCACCGTCATCGAGCTCGAGGTCGACGAGATCGGCCCGAGCCTCCGCTACGCATCCGCGAAGGTCAACCGCACCCAGCGCTCCGGCGGTCAGGGCGGGGGCAACTTCGGCGGTGGCGGCGGGGGCAACTTCGGTGGCGGCGGCCAGTACGGCGGCGGCAACGCCGGCGGCAACTGGGGCGGCGGCCAGGGTTCCCAGAACCAGGGCGGCGGCTCCGGCGGCAACTGGTCCGGCGGCGGCGCCCAGCAGCAGCAGGACGACCCGTGGGCGACCCCGGGCGTCAGCAGCTCCGGAGGCTGGGGCAACGGCTCCGACTCCGAACCGCCTTTCTGATCCACACTCAATCCACCATCCCGTGGCATAGACCACGGGCTCCACGACTCTAAGGAGCTCCACGATGGCCAAGGCTGAAATCCGCAAGCCCAAACCAAAGTCCAACCCCTTGAAGGCCGCTGACATCACCGTCATCGACTACAAGGACGTCGCCCTGCTGCGCAAGTTCATCTCGGACCGCGGCAAGATCCGCGCCCGTCGTGTGACCGGCGTGACCGTGCAGGAGCAGCGCAAGATCGCCCAGGCGATCAAGAACGCCCGTGAGGTTGCCCTGCTCCCCTACTCCGGCGCTGGCCGCGGCTGAGAAGGGAAGCAATAAACCATGGCAAAGCTCATTCTGACGAACGAGGTCTCGGGTCTCGGCGCTGCCGGTGACGTTGTCGAGGTCAAGGACGGCTACGCACGCAACTACCTGCTGCCGCGCGGCTTCGCGCTGCTCTGGACCAAGGGTGGCGAGAAGCAGGTCGAGCAGATCCGCGCCGCCCGTGCGGCCCGCGCCCACAAGTCGCTCGAGGCCGCTCAGGCCCAGGCTGCTGCCCTCTCCGAGAAGCCGGTTCGGCTCGAGGTGAAGGCCGGCAAGGAGGGTCGCCTCTTCGGCACCGTCCGTGCCGAGGCTGTTGCCGGTGCTGTCGAGGCCGCTGGCCTCGGTGCCATCGACAAGCGCAACGTCGCCCTGCCCGGTCAGATCAAGACCACGGGCAAGTACGAGGTCTCCGTGCGCCTGCACGAGGACGTCTCCGCTGTGGTGGCCCTCGAGGTCGTCGCCGCGAAGTAGTCCTCTGCGATGCCCCGCTCGGCGGGGTGCTGGACGTGAAGGGCCCCTACTGCACTGCGGTGGGGGCCCTTCTGCATGCCCTGGAACTGCGGGGAATAGCCTTGGGCGCCGGGACGTTGGGCAGGTAGATGCAAACGCATGAACCGTGCAGTCAGCGGCCTACCCCGAAGCGAGGAACCATGGAAGCCACGCCCGAAGCCCCCGCCATCGTCGTCCTCTCCGCAGGCCTCGGAGTGCCCTCCTCGAGCCGCCTCCTCGCGGACCAGCTCTCCGCGGCCGCCGTCCGGTACGCGAGCGAGGCGGGACTCGAGCCTGCGGTGAGGGTCTTCGAGCTGCGGGAGCTCGCCGTGGACATCGCCAACAACTTCGTCACGGGCTACGCGGCGCCGTCCCTCGCGGAGGCGATCAGCGCTGTCGAGAGCGCCGATGCCGTGATCGCCGTGAGCCCGGTCTTCAGCGCCTCCTACAGCGGCCTCTTCAAGTCGTTCATCGACCTCCTCGACCCCAAGTCGCTCGACGGTACCCCTGTTCTCCTCGGCGCGACCGGCGGCTCCGAACGGCACAGCATGGTCCTGGACGCCGCGATGCGCCCGCTCTTCGCCTACCTGCGCGCCCGCACCGTGGCCACCGCCGTCTACGCGGCCCCCATGGACTGGGGGCAGGGGCCCGCGGGGACCGGGGCGGCCGGTGGTCTCACGGCCCGGATCGAGCGGGCTGCCGCCGAGCTCGCCAAGGAACTGGCCGCCGGGCGCGTTCCCGGCTCGGAGGCCTCCCGCTCGGAGTCCGCCCGGACTGCGTCGACCCGCCCGGAGGACAAGTCGTTCGAGGAGCTGCTCGCGGGCCTCACAGCGGCCCGCTGAGACTGCTGGTACCTGCCCGTCGGCGGGGGGCGCCGGCGGACTCAGGGCGTGACCAGCGGCGCGGGGCCGCCGCGCTCCCGGACCGCGCGTACCATGACGGGCATGGACCAGCCCGCGCCTCCTGACCCCGACCCGGGCCCAACCGCCTCGGACCCTGCGCCACCCGAGTCGGGCACCGCGTTCCCGCCGGTGTTCGACGGCCACAACGACCTCCCCTGGGCGCTCCGCCAGGGATTCGGGTACAGCGTCGAGGCGGCAGGCCTGGCCGAGGGGCAGCCGCGCCTGCACACGGACCTTCCGCGGCTGCGTGCCGGCGGCGTGCTCGCGCAGTTCTGGTCGGTGTTCGTGCCCTCGACGCTGACGCCGGCGGAGGCGGTCGTGGCCACGCTCGAGCAGATCGACTGCGTCCGGCGCCTCGCGGCCGACCATCCGGGAACCTTCGAGCTCGCGGTCAGTGCCGAGGATGTCCGCGCCGCGGCCGGCCGCGGCAGGATCGCCTCGCTCATGGGGATGGAAGGCGGCCACAGCATCGCGGGCTCGCTCGCGGTCCTGCGGATGATGCGGGGGCTCGGGGTGCGCTACATGACCCTCACCCACAACGACGACGTCCCCTGGGCCTGCTCCGCGACGGGCGCCGCTGCCGAGGCGGGTGCGGACACCGGGCTGAGCGACTTCGGGCGCGGGGTCGTGGCGGAGATGGACCGGATCGGGATGATCGTGGACCTCTCCCACGTCTCCGAGCGCACCATGCATGACGCCCTGGACACGGCCAGGGCGCCGGTCCTCTTCTCGCATTCCTCGTGCCGCGCGGTGTGCGGGCATCCGCGGAACGTCCCGGACGGCGTGCTCGAGAGGCTGCCGGCCAACGGCGGCGTGCTCATGGTGACGTTCGTGCCCAAGTTCGTGTCCGAGGCCTGCCGCGCGCACGCGTGGAACGTCCGAGAGGAGCGCCGGCGCCTGGGCCTGCCGGTCGGGTTCCACGACGTGGCCCCCGACGAGGATCCGGCAGCCGCCGCGGAGTTCGCCCGGTGGGAGGCAGCCCACCCCGCGCCCGAGGCGACCGTCGACGACGTCGTGCGCCACCTCGAGCACGCTCGCGAGGCCGTGGGGATACGGCACGTGGGGCTCGGCGGAGACTTCGACGGTACGCCGGACCTGCCGGCGGGCATGGACGGGGTGGCCGGCTGCGCGCCGCTGCTCGAGTCGCTCGCCGGGCGCGGCTGGTCCCGCGCGGAGCTCGAGGCGCTGTGCTGGGGCAACGCGCTGCGGGTCCTCGAGGCGGCCGACGGGTAGGCCCGCCAGTCAGAGGAGCGAGACGAACGCGCGCGCCTCTTCGATGCTGATGTCGGAATGCCTGTGCAGGAGCTGTGCGGCATCCTCGGCGTCGCCAATCTGCGCGAGCGACTTGATCTCCGCATAGATCTCGTCGTTGAGCATGTTGCTCGCCACCTCGAGCGTCTCCCGCCCGTTGCTCACGATCGCCCGGTAGCGGTAGGGGAAGCGCTGTGGGCGCAGCGCGTCGCGTGGCGCGTCAGCGGCGGTCGCCTCCTGGGGCACGACGCCGGGTCCCGGCTCGGCGTGGCCGGGCGCCTCCGCGCGGGCTTGAGGGGCTTCCGGGGCCGTGCCGGCGGGCCCCTGGGCCGTCTCCGTCGGGGACTGCTCGGCGGAGAGCCCGCTCCAGTCCGGGGGCACGATCGTGGGCGACTGGGCCTCGGCCTCCTCCGGCACGGCACCCTCTGCGGCCGGGGATCCCGGAGCCGCGGCGTCGCCCTCGGGGGCGGGGGCCGCGGCGTCCTTCTGGGCGGGGCCCGCGGCTTCGCCCGCCTCTTGTTCGCCGGTCCCGGGAGCGCTGGGGAAGCTCGGCGCCGTGCCGGCGGGGCGGTAGGGCTGCGGGTGCCGGTCGAGGAGGACGACGGCGTTGCGCGCCTCGACGAGGCCCACACCGGTGGCTTCCCGATAGGCGGCAATGGCCTGCATGAGCTGGCCGCGGGCGATCAGCGAGTAGACGTTCCGGTGCTGGTCCGCCGAGAGGCGGGCGGCGGCGGCAGCGGCCGCCTCAGGGCCACCGGCCAGCCCGCCGTCCAAGGAGGCGCGGGCGCGCTTCGCCCCGAGGCGGAGCACCAGGATCAGGACCGCCGCGACTGCGGCGAGGATGAGGAGGGGAGGCAGGAGGTTTTCCATGGGGGCGCTTCTCGAGGGTGCGGGGGAGGGGCCGGGGCTGGCCATGAGGCACCTCCAGCCTAGTGCCTGCGGCCCGTGATGGCCCCCGAAGGCAGAGTCCTAGCGGCGGGACGGCCGGGGCCGCGGGCGCCGCCGGCGGGCCGGACACCCCTGGACCCGCGTTCCGGGGGCCACGCCGGCCAGCAGCGTGCATATGCCGTGCGCTTCATGCCGCGGCCGCGGTGGTCGAATCAATGTGATCCACGGCACATTCGGGCTGATAGCGTGCCGCTGAACGCATACGTGCCCACAGGCACTGTGGATTGCCTCCTGTGGAAAAAAATCTTTGGTCCACACCATGTCGACAACGTTTCCACAGGTCAGAGGCGCATTTTAGAAGTCTGCGAAGAGTTTTCCACAGTTATCCACAGACTTCCGAACATCTCAGGGGCCCTATTCCACACGTTGTCCACAGGGCGGGTGGACAGCGGGCTTCAGGAGTGTCGTGAGGAGGGGCTACGGTTGCCCAGAATCTTCCGGAGGCGAAGCGCCCGCGTGATCCGCGAGCACGCTCCCGGGTCGTGAGCTAGTGTCCGAGGTGCTGCCGGTGTCCGCTTCCCCCGTCGAATCCGCTCCTTCCTTCCGCGACCCGGACGCGGCCCGCACGCCGCCCCAGGACATCGCGGCCGAGCAGTCCGTGCTCGGCGGCATGATGCTCTCGAAGGACGCCATCGCGGACGTCGTCGAGGTCCTGCGCGGGCAGGACTTCTACCGGCCGGCGCACGAGGCCATCTATGAGGCCGTCATCGACCTCTACGGCCGGGGCGAGCCCGCCGACGCCGTGACCGTCTCCGACGAGCTGACCAAGCGGGGCGAGATCAACCGCGTGGGCGGGCCGGCCTACCTCCACGAGCTCATCCAGTCCGTCCCCACCGCGGCCAACGCCGGCTACTACGCCGAGATCGTCGCCGAACGCGCCGTCCTGCGCCGCCTCGTGGGCGCCGGCACCAAGATCGTCCAGCTCGGCTACGGGCAGGACGGCGAGGTCGAGGACCTCGTCAACCAGGCGCAGGCCGAGGTCTACGCCGTCGCCGAGCGCCGCACCGCTGAAGACTACGTCCCGCTCTCCCAGGTCATGGAGGGCGCCATGGACGAGATCGAGGCAGCAGGCCACCGCGGCGGCGGCATGACGGGCGTCCCCACCGGCTTCTACGAGCTTGACGAGCTCACGCACGGACTGCACCCCGGCCAGATGATCGTCATCGCGGCCCGACCGGCTGTCGGAAAGTCCACCTTCGCCCTCGACTTCGCGCGCTCGGCGGCGATCAAGCACAAGATGGCCACCGTCTTCTTCTCTCTCGAGATGGGCCGGAACGAGATCGCCATGCGCCTCATGAGTGCCGAGGCATCCATCCAGCTCCAGGACCTGCGCCGCGGCACGCTCCGCGACGAGCAGTGGTCCAAGATCGCCTCCGTGCTCGGCCCGCTCAACGAGTCGCCTCTCTTCATCGATGACTCGCCGAACATGTCCCTCATGGAGATCCGGGCCAAGTGCCGCCGGCTCAAGCAGCAGCACGACCTCAAGCTCGTGGTGCTCGACTACCTCCAGCTCATGACCAGCGGCAAGAAGGTCGAGAGCCGCCAGCAGGAGGTCTCCGAGTTCTCCCGTGCGCTCAAGCTCCTGGCCAAGGAGCTCCAGGTCCCGGTGATCGCGCTCTCCCAGCTCAACCGTGGTTCCGAGCAGCGCCAGGACAAGCGGCCCATGGTCTCGGACCTCCGCGAGTCGGGCTGTCTGACCGCGGACACGCGGGTGCTTCGTTCTGACACGGGAGCGGAGACGACACTGGGCGAACTCTTCGCGGCCGGCGCCAAGGATGTCCCCGTCTGGGCGCTCGACGAGAGCCTCCGATACGTTGAACGCCACCTCACGCACGTGTTCTCCACGGGCGTCAAGCCTGTGTTCAAGGTCCGGCTCGCATCGGGCCGCACTGTCCGGGCCACAGCGAACCACCCCTTCTTCACCTATGAGGGATGGCGCCCGCTCGGAAGCCTCTCCGCGGGAGACAGGCTGGGCGTCCCCCGCCACGTCAACGGGCCCTCCCAGCGCACGGAATGGGACGATCGCCAGGTTGTCATGCTGGCCCATCTCATCGGCGACGGTTCCTTCGTGCGGAGGCAGCCCATCCGCTATGCGACGAAGGACGAGGCGAATGTCCTCGCAGTGACGAAGGCGGCGGAATACTTCGGGATCACGGCAGTCCGCGACGACTACGCCGTGGCCCGCTGCACGACGGTGCGGCTCCCCGCGCCCTTCCGCCTGACGCACGGCAGGCGCAACCCGATCGCGGCGTGGCTCGACGCCCTGGGGCTGTTCGGCGCGCGAAGCCACGAGAAGTTCGTTCCGGAGGCCGTGTTCGCGCTTCCCAAGCAGCAGATCGCCCTGTTCCTCCGCAACCTCTGGGCCACCGACGGTTCGGTCACGGTCAACAAGGCGGGCACGGCGGGCCGCGTGTACTACGCGTCCACGTCGCGGAGGCTGCTGGACGACATCGCCCGCCTCCTGCTCCGCTTCGGCATCACCGGGCGCATCAGGACGACCACGCCCAAGGGCGCCTATCGGCCCGGCTACACCCTCGACGTTTCAGGGGCCGACGACCAGCGCCGCTTCCTCCAGGAGATCGGCGTCTGCGGGGAGAGGGACATCAATGCGCAGCGGCTCCTCGAGATCGTCCGCGCCACAACAGCCAACACGAATGTGGACACCGTCCCCCGGACGGTCTGGGACGACGTGCGGAACACCCTGGCCGAGACCGGGATGAGCCACCGGGCGTTCCAGGACGCCCTCGGCACGGCCTACTGCGGATCGTCACTGTTCAAGTCGGCTCCGTCTCGTGAGCGGCTGTCGCGCGTAGCTGAGATCCTGGGATCAGCCGATCTCGAGATCCAGGCGCTCAACGATCTGTTCTGGGACTCCATCGTCAGCATCGAGCCCGATGGCGAGGAAGAGGTCTACGACGCCACCGTGCTCGGCTGCCACAACTTCATCGCAAACGGCATTGCCGTCCACAACTCGATCGAGCAGGACGCGGACATGGTGATCCTGCTCCACCGCGAGGACGTCTACAACAAGGAGTCGCCCCGCGCTGGCGAGGCGGACATCCTCGTGGCCAAGCACCGCAATGGCCCGACCAAGGACATCGTCGTGGCCTTCCAGGGCCACTACTCGCGGTTCGCGAACATGGCGGCGGACGCAGGCGGCGAGGGTGGCGGGTTCTAGGACTGCCCGACCGTAGGGCCTGTCAGGGCAGGCCTGGCCGCCTCAGGGCAGGCACAGGCAGAACGGGTGCCCCGCCGGGTCGAGGAAGACCCTGAAGGTGGTGCCCGGCTGGTTTCCGTGCTTGGTCGCTCCGAGATCGACGACCGCGAGCTCGGCCTCGTCCAGGTCGTCCACCGTGACGTCGAGGTGGAGCTGCTGCGGAACCTCCTGCCCGGGCCATTCCGGGGCCCGGTAGCCCTGGACGCCCTGGAAGGCGAGGGACTGGCCGTTGCCGGCGCGGATCGAGGCCCACTCGGCCGAGGTCTCCTCCACCGTCCAGCCGAGCAGCGCCGCGTAGAACGAGGCGAGGGCGGCGGGATCAGGACAGTCGAGGACGGTGACGGGGTAGCGTGCGATAGCCATGCCCGAAAAGCTACTCCTCCAATCGGACAGATGGTGTCCTATTGCTCACCGGAGGTCGAGCCGCATGAGCACCCGGGGGAAACCCCCGGAGACGGAGTCCGTGTCCGCGGCCTTCGTGAAGCCGGCCTTCTCGAACATGGCCCTGGCCCCCACGTAGGCCATGGTGAGGTCCACGCGCTCGCCCCTGTTGTCCGCGGGATAGCCCTCGACCACGGGCGCGCCGCGAGAGCGCGCGGACTCCGCGGCCCCCTCGAGGAGCGCCCCGGCAACCCCCTTCCTCCGGTGCCCCGCCCGCCTGCGCAGGCACCAGATGCTCCACACCGGCAGGTCGTCGAGGCGGGGGATCTTCCTCGAGTGCGCGGGGCATGGCCTGTCCGTCGCGATCGGCACGACTCGGGAGGGTAGATCGTGCCGAGTTGCGCCGATCCTGACGGCTGCCGGCACCGAAGGCAGCCCACGGCAGACCCCTCTGGGCGCGCGTAGGGTGGTCGCGTGATCAGATCCCTCCTCGGCGCCCGCCCGGGCGGGCCGGGCCGCGGCGTCGCCGGGCACGACTCGGCGACGGCCCGCGAGATCCTGCGCCTCGCTGTTCCCGCGTTCTTCGCGCTCATCGCCGAGCCGCTCTTCCTCCTCGCCGACTCGGCGATCGTGGGGCACCTCGGTGTGGAGCAGCTGGCGGGCCTGGGCCTCGCAACGACGGTCCTGCAGACGGCTGTGGGCCTCATGGTCTTCCTCGCCTACGGGACGGCGCCGGCGGTCGCGCGGTTCCTCGGCGCGGGCCGGATGGGCCACGCCATGGCGGCGGCGCGCGACGGCGTGTGGCTGGCCTTCGCGCTCGGGCTCGCGCTCGCGGCGCTCGGCTGGGCGGCGGCGCCCGCGGTGGTCGCCGCCTTCGGGGCGTCTCCCGGCGTGCAGTCCCACGCGGTGGACTACCTCGTGTGGTCCATGCCGGGCCTCGTCGGGATGCTCCTCGTGTTCGCCGGGACGGGGGCGCTGCGCGGGCTCCAGGACACAAGGACCCCGCTCGTGGTCGCGACCGTGGGCTTCAGCGCGAACATCGGCCTGAGCCTGCTCTTCGTCTACGGGTTCGGCTGGGGCGTGGCCGGCTCGGCGATCGGCACGAGCGTGGCCCAGCTCGGCATGGCCGGCGTGTACGTGTGGATCGTGGCGCGGCGCATGCGCCACGAGGGCGTGGGCTTCGCCCCGACCGCGCGGGGCGTCCTGAGCGCGGCCCACGTGGGCGGCTGGCTCATGCTCCGCACCCTCACGCTGCGCGCTGCGATCCTCGCCGCGGCCGTGGTCGCCACGGCCCAGGGCTCGGAGAACCTGGCCGCACACCAGATCGCCATGACGGTCTTCGCCTTCCTCGCGTTCGCCTTGGACGCCCTCGCCATCGCGGCCCAGGCGCTCATCGGGAAGGAGCTCGGCGCGGGCCGTCCGGAGCGCGCCCGGGAGCTCACCGGCACCATGGTGCGCTGGTCCCTCGGCCTCGGGGCCGTGACCGGCGCGCTCCTGGCCGCGGTGGCCCCGTGGGCGGGATGGGCGTTCACCACGGACCGTGGGGTGCACGCCGCGCTCGTCCCCGCGCTCCTCGTGCTCGCGGCCAGCCAGCCGCTCAGCGGCTACGTCTTCGTCCTGGACGGCGTGCTCATCGGGGCGGGCGATGCCCGGTACCTGGCCCTCGCAGGCCTGCTCAACCTGGCGGTCTACGGCCCGCTCCTCGTAGCTGTGGGCCTCTCCGGGGCGGCCGGCCCGGCCGGGCTCGCGTGGCTGTGGGCGGCCTTCGCCGGCGGGTACATGCTGGCCCGGGCCGTGACCCTGGGCGTGCGGGCCCGCTCGGACGCATGGATGGTCCTCGGCGCCGGCTGAGCGCAGGCTGACTACACTTGGAGCGTGCCTGACACCCCCGTGACCGCTACGGCGAGAGTCTTCCGCCCCGTCCTGCTGCGCTCCGCGGTCGCGATCGCGTTCGGCGCCGTGACCGTCTTCTGGGGCCAGCCCACCGCGTCCGCGGCGGCATGGCTCCTCGCCGGCTACTTCGTGGGGCTCGCCGCGGCACAGGCGTGGCAGCTCAGGGAAGAGGGCCGATGGGCGGACCCGTCCGCGCGGCCGGCACCCGCAGCGCGGTCCATCGCCTCCGCGGCCTTCGGGCTCGCGGCCGCGATCGGCCTCGCGCTCGGCACGCTCCCGCACGTCACCGGTGTGGCGGTCGGGGCGGCGGCGGCCTTCGCGCTCACCGGCGCCTCGGACCTCTACCGCGGCCTTGCCGGCCGGCGCATGAGCCCGCTCGCGCGCGATGCGGTGATCACCGGCGTCGTGCACCTCGGCGCCGCGGGGCTCGTGCCGTTCTTCGCCCCGCTCGGTGCGCACGCCCTGCTCGGAGTGGCCGGCGGCGCCGCGATCCTCACGGGCGTCCTGCTCGCCGTGGCCGGCCTGAGCCTCCGGCACGATTCCGCCCCCCGGACGGGCGTGGCCTAGAATCGATACCGGTTCTACTGCGCGTAGAACATCTCCACCACCCGGCCAGCTCCAGGAGGGCCCATGTCTCAGCCGCAGCGCGGCCCCCGCGTCGGGATCAAGGGCCCGCTCCTGTTCTCGGCGTTCTTCGCCGTTGTCGCCTTCTTCGCGGTCCTCGTCTTCTCCTCGGGCGGCTCCGCGAAGACCCCGCGTTTCGACCTCGCGTTCAGCGGCGCCGGCATCGCGTTCATCGTGTGCCTCGTGGTGGCCGCGATGCTCTCCATGAGCTACAAGGAGAACGCCGAGCACCTCGGCCAGGGCTCCGGCGTGAACCTGCGCTCCGCGGACCGCGACCAGCCGGGCGGCCCGGACGCCGGCGGCACCGGTTCAGGCCGCGGCACCGACGCGGACGACGCCGACTCCTGAGTCCCGCACCGGCGTCGGCTCGCGCGCGGCCTGATTGTCGCCCGGTCCAGCGCACCCTGCTGAGCCCGCACTCTGCTGAGCCCGCACCCTGCTGAGCCCCTGGCTCAGCTTGCCGCCTTGCGCTCCCGGTAGGCCCGCACGTGCGCCCGGTTGGCACAGTTCCCCGTGTCGCAGTACCGCTTCGAGCGGTTCTTGCTGAGGTCGATCAGCACCGCCTCGCAGTCCTCGGCCGCGCACACGCGCAGCCGCTCGAGCTCGCCTGAGCGGATCACGTCCACCACGGCCATGGCAGCCTCGGTGCCCACGCGGTCCGCGAGCGGCGCCTCCGGACTCGTGGCGTGCAGGTGCCAGTCCCACTCGTCGTGCTTGACAAGCTGGGGGAGCGCGCGGGACTCCCGCAGGATCGCGTTCACGAGGTCCACCGCCTCGTCCTCGGTCGCGTCCCACAGGGTGCGCAGGCGCGACCGCAGCGTGCGCACCGAGGCCAGCTCGCCGTCGTCGTGCGTCCTGGAGCCCGTGAAGCGCTCCCGCGCGAGGAACTCGTCCAGGTCGGCGCGCGTGGCGAGCTTCTCGCCGCCGTCCGGGTCGAGCGTGTTGACGAGGTTGACGACGCTGCGCAGCGCCACCTCGGTGTCAGGGGCGAAGATCATGTTGACTCCTTACGGAGGGCAGGTCTACTGTCATTACCATACAGCTTTTTGCCCATGACATATCCCTGATCGAGCCCTCGGGAGGTGCCCTGTGATGTCCACGCTCCGCGCCCTGTCCGCGAACCGCACTACGTCCGGAATCGTCTTCGCGCTGCTGTCCGCGGCGACCTTCGGCATCTCGGGCCCGCTCGGGAAGTCCCTCCTCGAGGCCGGCTGGAGCTCGGGCGCAGTTGTCGGTGCCCGGATCGGGCTCGCGGCGCTCATCCTCGTCATCCCGGCCGCGTGGACGATGCGCGGGCAGTGGTCCCGGCTGCGCGGCGGGCTCGGGCTCATGGCCGCGTACGGGTCGGTGGCGATCGCGCTGTGCCAGTTCTTCTACTTCAACGCCGTGGCGCGCATGAGCCCGCCCGTGGCCCTCATGCTCGAGTACCTCGCGCCGATCATCCTCGTCGGCTGGGCCTGGCTGCGCACGCGCCGCCGCCCCGGCCGGCTCACGGTCGGCGGCACCGTGGTGGCGATGCTCGGCCTCGCACTCGTCCTGGACGTCCTGGGCGCGCAGCGCGTCGACCCCGTGGGCGTCGCGTGGGGCGTGGCCGCGGCTGTGTGCCTCGCGGTGTACTTCGTGCTCTCCGCGAAGTCCGACGGCGTCCTGCCGCCCGTCGTGACCGTCGCCGGCGGCATGGTGTTCGGCTCCGTGACGATCGGCGTGCTCGCCGCGGTGGGCGTGCTCCCCGTCGAGGCGACGTTCGGGAGCGTGGACCTCCTCGGCACCGAGACCAGCTGGCTCGTCCCGGTCCTCGGGATCACGCTCGTCTCGGCTGTGGTCGCGTACCTGCTCGGGATCGTGGGCACGCAGCGGCTCGGCTCCAAGCTCGCGAGCTTCGTCTCGCTCACCGAGGTGCTCTTCGCCGTCATCGCCTCGTGGATCATGATCGGGGACGTCCCCGGGCCGGTCCAGGGGATCGGCGGCGCGCTCATCGTGGCCGGCGTCGTCATGGTCCGCTTCGACGAGCCGCGCGCGGGGGCCGGCCCAATGCACCCGGCGGCACCCGTTGCGCCCGAGGCGCTCCCCGCCGTGCCCGAGGAGGCCGATCCAGCACCGGCCAGTGCAACGCCGGGCGGGGCACCCGGGGGACTCCCCGGCGTCGGCCGCCGCGCCTAGCATGGACGCATGTGCCAACGGGGGAACGGGGAGAGCGCGGGGCCGGGGTCAGCGGTGGAAGCGCGTGAGGCGCAGCGAGTTGGTCACCACGAGCACCGAGCTCGCCGCCATCGCCGCCCCCGCGATCATCGGGTTGAGCAGGCCCAGGGCCGCCACCGGAATCCCCACGGCGTTGTAGAAGAACGCCCAGAACAGGTTCGCCTTGATGATCGAGAGCGTCTTCCGGGACAGCTCGATCGCGGTCGCGACCTGCCCCAGGTCGTCGCCCATCACGGTGAGCTCGGCCGCCTCGCGCGCCACGTCAGTCCCTGACCCCATCGCGATCCCGAGGTCCGCCTGCGCGAGCGCCGGGGCGTCGTTGACGCCGTCGCCGGCCATCGCCACCCGCGAGCCGGAGGCCTGGAGGCGCTTGACGGCGTCGACCTTCCCCTCGGGCCGCACGCCCGCGAACACGTCGCCGGGAGCGATCCCGACCTCCGCGGCCACCCGTGCGGCGACCGCCGCGTTGTCGCCGGTGAGCAGCACGGGCCGCAGCCCGAGCGCCCTGAGCCGCGCGATGCCGGCCGCCGAGCTCGGCTTCACGGTGTCGCGCAGGCTCAGGATCCCGGCGATGGCGCGGTCGACGACGACCCACACCGCGGTCGCGCCGCCCTCCTCGCGCTCGGCGAGCCGCGCCGCCTGCCCCGCGTCCGGGGCGGCGCCGCGGGAGGCGAGCCAGTCCGCCCGGCCCACGAGCACCTCCCGCCCGCCGACCGTCCCCTCCACCCCGCCGCCCGGCGCGGAGCGGAAGCCGACGACGTCCGGCAGCCCGGCGCCGTCGTGCGCCCCGGAGCCTGCCCGGGCCCGCGCCGCGGCCGCGATGGCCGCCGCGAGGGGGTGCTCGCTCGCGGCCTCGACCGCGCCGGCGAGCAGCAGGACCTCGTCCTCGGACCACCCTTCGAAGGCGTCCACCGAGTCCAAGGCGAGCCGGCCCGTCGTGACCGTGCCCGTCTTGTCCAGCACGATCGTGTCCACGGCGCGCGTGTCCTCGAGGACCTGCGGCCCGCGGATGAGGATCCCCAGCTGGGAGCCGCGCCCGCTGCCCGCGAGGAGCCCCACCGGCGTCGCGAGCCCCAGGGCGCACGGGCACGCGATGACGAGCACGGCCACCGAGGCGGTGAACGCCCCCGCGAGGTCCCCGCCGAACGCGAGCCACGCCGCGAAGGTGAGGGCCGCGATCACGAGGACGACGGGCACGAACACCGCGCTGATCCGGTCCGCGAGGCGCGCGATCGGCGCCTTGCCCGTCTGCGCCTCGGACACGAGCCTGGCCATCGCGGCCAGGGTCGTCTCGGAGCCCACGCGGGTCGCCTCGACCACCAGCCGGCCGGACGTGTTCACGGTCGCGCCCGTGACGGGATCGCCCGGGCCCACCTCGACCGGGACCGACTCGCCCGTGATGAGCGAGGTGTCCACGGCGGAGGCGCCGTCGCGGACCACGCCGTCGGTCGCCACGGTCTCGCCGGGCCGCACCACGAACAGGTCCCCGGGAACGAGCTCCTCGGCCGGGACCTGTGCCTCGGCGCCGCCGCGCAGCACGGTGGCGCGCTTGGCGCCCCGGTCCAGGAGCGCGCGGAGCGCGTCCCCGGCGCGGGACTTGGCCCTCGCCTCGAGCCAGCGGCCCAGGAGGAGGAAGGTCGTGACCACGGCGGCGACCTCGAAGTACAGCCCGCCGGAGGACATCTCCATGCCGGGGTGCTCGGTCATGCGCGGCTCGAGCGCGAGCTGAACCACCGAGTACAGGTAGGCCGCGGAGACGCCGATCGAGACGAGCGTGTCCATCGTGGAGCCGAGGTGGCGCGCGTTGATGGCCGCCGCGCGGTGGAACGGCCACGCGGACCACGTCACCACGGGCAGCGCAAGCGCGGCGGCCCACCAGCCCCAGTGCGCGAACTGCGCGGCGGGCGCCATCGAAATGAGCGCGACCGGGACCGTGAACGCCGCCGCCACCGTGAGCCGGGGGAGCAGGCCCGCGTAGGCGGGGATGCGGGGGGCCGGCCGCTCGGTTTCCGGGGCCGCGCTCTCGGGCTGGCCCGGCTGGTTCTGGCCCGGCTGGTTCTGGCCCGGCTGGGTCTCGTCTGGCTGGGCCTGGCCCGCCTCGGACTGGGTGCCGCTGGCGCGCACGACGCCGCCCGGCACCTGGGCGCGTGCCCGCACCCGGGGGGCGGCCCCGGCGTCGTGCCTGATGCTGGCGGTGTAGCCGGCGGCGGCGACCGTCTCGAGCAGCCGCTCGTCGGTGACCCCCACGGGGACCTCGACCCGGGCCGACTCGAGCGGGAGGTTGACGCTGGCGCGGACGCCCTCGATCTTGCCCAGCTTCCGCTCCACGCGGTTGACGCACGAGGCGCACGTCATGCCCTGGATGTCGAGCTCCACGACGCGTGCCTCGGGGACGCCGAGCCCGGCGTCGGGGACTGTCTGGCCCGCCATGGGTCAGGCGTCGTTGGCCACCAGGAGGTAGCCGGCCTCGGCCACTGCCTCGCTGATCGCCTCGTGCTTGATCCTGCGGGTGGAGCTGATGGTCACCTCGGAGACGCCGCCGGCCCTGAGGGCCACCGAGACGCCCTCGACGCCTTCGATCGCCTCGATCTCCTCCGTGACGGAGCTGACGCAGTGGCCGCAGGTCATGCCGTCGACGTGCACGGTGGTGGTGAAGGTGGTCATGTCCTTGCTCCTGATGGTGAGGTCGGTGGGTGGGGTGGTACCCCGCGGGCCAGCGGTCACGCTCGCCAGGGGGATGAATTCGGCAGCGCCCGACGGCGAGCAGCAGCTCGCGCGCGCCGTGGCGCTTGGGGAGTGGGCGGGGCTGTTGCTACCGCAGCAGGCGTCCGATGGCATCGGCGGCCTCCTTCACCTTCGAGTCGATCTCGGCGGCGCGCTTGTCCGGGTCCGGCTCGCCTGCCGCGCCGATCACGCAGTGGCCGATGTGCTCCTCGACCAGGCCGAGGCTCACGGCGTGGAGGGCCTTCGTCACTGCGGACACCTGCGTGAGGATGTCGATGCAGTACTTGTCCTCTTCCACCATCCGCGCGATCCCGCGGACCTGGCCCTCGATCCGCTTGAGGCGCCGGAGGTACGCGTCCTTCTGGCCGGTGTAGCCGTAGAGGGGCGCGTCCGGGCCGTCGCCGTGGACTGTCGCGGTGTCCGGGTTCGTGTGGTCCATGGCAGCAACGTATACCCGCGGGGGGTATCGGTCAAGTACCCCCCGGGGGTAATTCTGCCGTGACTGCCTTCCCTCCGCAGGGCCAGGGGGCGCCTGCCTTGCCTAGGGAATCCAAGCGCACCTGCCCTGTGGCCAAGGGCACATCCCGTGGATTTGCCCGGGCGCGCGCACCCCGGTAATGTTTTCCGAGTCGCCACGGCGGGCCCGAGAGATCGGGAGCCCAGCACGGCGGCGAAAATCCCTTCAACGAAGCCACCGAGGCTGCAGCGTGCTGCGCCTTCTGGCGGCCGCGAAGCGGTTTTCCGATGCGAATTCAGCCGAAACGCGGATTTGCCCCGGAGAATGGATTCCGATAAAGTTGATGGACGTGCCTCGGGGAGGCGATCGGGCCGGAATGGCCGGTGAGAATTACCCGAAGCGGTCTGTTGTTTGAGAACTCAATAGTGTGCCAAGTTCGTTGATGCCATTTTTTTGGTTGATACATTGGGCGGCCTGCCCACCCCCGTGGGTGTGGTCGTCTTGTTTTTGCCAGTTTTGGATTTGCTGGCCGGGGTGGGCGTTTTCCCGTCTGTCCGGCTGGTTTCTGTTTTTTTGACGGAGAGTTTGATCCTGGCTCAGGATGAACGCTGGCGGCGTGCTTAACACATGCAAGTCGAACGATGAAGCCCTTTCGGGGGTGGATTAGTGGCGAACGGGTGAGTAACACGTGAGCAACCTGCCCTTGACTCTGGGATAAGCCTGGGAAACTGGGTCTAATACCGGATAGTACTCCTCATCGCATGGTGGGGGGTGGAAAGCCTTGTGCGGTCTTGGATGGGCTCGCGGCCTATCAGCTTGTTGGTGGGGTGATGGCCTACCAAGGCGACGACGGGTAGCCGGCCTGAGAGGGTGACCGGCCACACTGGGACTGAGACACGGCCCAGACTCCTACGGGAGGCAGCAGTGGGGAATATTGCACAATGGGCGGAAGCCTGATGCAGCGACGCCGCGTGGGGGATGACGGCCTTCGGGTTGTAAACCCCTTTCAGTAGGGAAGAAGCGCAAGTGACGGTACCTGCAGAAGAAGCGCCGGCTAACTACGTGCCAGCAGCCGCGGTAATACGTAGGGCGCGAGCGTTATCCGGAATTATTGGGCGTAAAGAGCTCGTAGGCGGCTTGTCGCGTCTGCTGTGAAAGCCCGGGGCTCAACCCCGGGTCTGCAGTGGGTACGGGCAGGCTGGAGTGCAGTAGGGGAGACTGGAATTCCTGGTGTAGCGGTGAAATGCGCAGATATCAGGAGGAACACCGATGGCGAAGGCAGGTCTCTGGGCTGTAACTGACGCTGAGGAGCGAAAGCATGGGGAGCGAACAGGATTAGATACCCTGGTAGTCCATGCCGTAAACGTTGGGCACTAGGTGTGGGGGCCATTCCACGGTTTCTGCGCCGCAGCTAACGCATTAAGTGCCCCGCCTGGGGAGTACGGCCGCAAGGCTAAAACTCAAAGGAATTGACGGGGGCCCGCACAAGCGGCGGAGCATGCGGATTAATTCGATGCAACGCGAAGAACCTTACCAAGGCTTGACATGTGCCGGACCGTCCCAGAGATGGGGCTTCCCTTCGGGGCCGGTTCACAGGTGGTGCATGGTTGTCGTCAGCTCGTGTCGTGAGATGTTGGGTTAAGTCCCGCAACGAGCGCAACCCTCGTTCCATGTTGCCAGCACTTCGGGTGGGGACTCATGGGAGACTGCCGGGGTCAACTCGGAGGAAGGTGGGGACGACGTCAAATCATCATGCCCCTTATGTCTTGGGCTTCACGCATGCTACAATGGCCGGTACAAAGGGTTGCGATACTGTGAGGTGGAGCCAATCCCAGAAAGCCGGTCTCAGTTCGGATTGGGGTCTGCAACTCGACCCCATGAAGTCGGAGTCGCTAGTAATCGCAGATCAGCAACGCTGCGGTGAATACGTTCCCGGGCCTTGTACACACCGCCCGTCAAGTCACGAAAGTCGGTAACACCCGAAGCCGGTGGCCCAACCCCTTGTGGGAGGGAGCCGTCGAAGGTGGGACTGGCGATTGGGACTAAGTCGTAACAAGGTAGCCGTACCGGAAGGTGCGGCTGGATCACCTCCTTTCTAAGGAGCCCCTCGCATCTGGGGTGCCGGCCTGCACAGGCCGGTGCGTCCGGTGCCAGGTGAATGCCCGCTGCGGGAGCGCATGTCTTCCGGTGGGTGCTCATGGGTGGAACGTCAACGGATTCGTGGCCCGTGCCCTGCACGGTGTGCCCTGTGCGCCAGTACGCCCTCCCCGGCCTTGTCGGGGTGGGCTGGAGAGCGCGGGGGTGCCCGGGTGGGGGTGGGGTCCTTGGCACGCTGTTGGGTCCTGGGGCAACAGCCCTGGTGGCTGCCTTCCTGGGCTGCGGTGCGCTGTGCGCGCGCCGTGGTGCGGGTCGAGTGGTTTGTTGTTTGAGAACTGTATAGTGGACGCGAGCATCTAGCAATTTCTTCTGCCGCGTCGCCGTTTGTCCCTGTTCCCGGGCGTGTCCCGGGGCCGGGGCGGGGTGGCGCGGTGTTGTTTTGCCGAATTGAATTTGTAGGGCGCCCCGTGTGGGTGTCCTTGGTTTTCTTCTGTGTTGAAGTTTCCAAGGGCGCACGGTGGATGCCTTGGCATCGGGAGCCGATGAAGGACGTGGGAATCTGCGATAAGCCTGGGGGAGTCGATAACCGGACTGTGATCCCAGGGTGTCCGAATGGGGAAACCCCGCCATGCGCCGAGAGGTGGTGTGGTGACCTGCCGTTGAACGCATAGACGGTGTGGGGGGAACGCGGGGAAGTGAAACATCTCAGTACCCGCAGGAAGAGAAAACAACAGTGATTCCGTCAGTAGTGGCGAGCGAACGCGGATGGGGCCAAACCCGGCGTGCGTGATACCCGGCAGGGGTTGCGCGTCGGGGGTTGTGGGGCTCTGCTTCGGTCATCTGCCGGTGGCCGGGGGTGTGGTGCAGGAGTGTAGGCGAACGGTCTTGAACGGCCGGCCGGAGAGGGTGTGAGTCCCGTAGCCGTAACGCTTGTCTGCCGCCCTTGCGGATGTCCCCAAGTAGCACGGGGCCCGAGGAATCCCGTGCGAATCTGTCAGGACCACCTGATAAGCCTGAATACTACCCGATGACCGATAGCGGACCAGTACCGTGAGGGAAAGGTGAAAAGTACCCCGGGAGGGGAGTGAAACAGTACCTGAAACCGTGCGCCTACAAACCGTCAGAGCCGGCTGCGCCCTTGGGCGCTGTACCGGTGATGGCGTGCCTTTTGAAGAATGAGCCTGCGAGTTAGTGCCATGTCGCGAGGTTAACCCGTGTGGGGGAGCCGTAGCGAAAGCGAGTCTGAACAGGGCGTTCAGTGGCGTGGTCTAGACCCGAAGCGGAGTGATCTACCCATGGCCAGGTTGAAGCGACGGTAAGACGTCGTGGAGGACCGAACCCACTTCAGTTGAAAATGGAGGGGATGAGCTGTGGGTAGGGGTGAAAGGCCAATCAAACTCCGTGATAGCTGGTTCTCCCCGAAATGCATTTAGGTGCAGCGTTGCGTGTTTCTTGCCGGAGGTAGAGCTACTGGATGGCCGATGGGCCCCACAAGGTTACTGACGTCAGCCAAACTCCGAATGCCGGCAAGTGAGAGCGCAGCAGTGAGACTGCGGGGGATAAGCTTCGTAGTCGAGAGGGAAACAGCCCAGACCACCGGCTAAGGCCCCCAAGCGTGTGCTAAGTGGGAAAGGATGTGGAGTTGCCCAGACAACCAGGAGGTTGGCTTAGAAGCAGCCACCCTTGAAAGAGTGCGTAATAGCTCACTGGTCAAGTGATTCCGCGCCGACAATGTAGCGGGGCTCAAGCACACCGCCGAAGCCGTGGCAGTCCCACGTGAACCCTAGCCTTCGTGGTTCAGGGGTGGGGCTGGGTAGGGGAGCGTCGTGCGGGCAGCGAAGCCGCCGGGTGACCGAGTGGTGGAGGCCGCACGAGTGAGAATGCAGGCATGAGTAGCGAAAGACGGGTGGGAAACCCGTCCGCCGGATGATCAAGGGTTCCAGGGTCAAGCTAATCTGCCCTGGGTAAGTCGGGACCTAAGGCGAGGCCGACAGGCGTAGTCGATGGACAACGGGTTGATATTCCCGTACCGGCGAAGGACCGCCCATGCCGGACAGCCGATGCTGACCGCCCAATCCCCCCCACCGCGGGTCCTTCGGGACCTGCACCGGGGGGTGCGCGCGGGACCCAGAGCTGCGAGGCAAGCGTATTAACAGGTGTGACGCAGGAAGGCAGCCCGGCCAGGCGATGGTAGACCTGGTCCAAGGATGTAGGGCGCGCGGCAGGCAAATCCGCCGCGCACGAAGCCTGAGATCTGACGGGACCCCCTCACGGGGGGATCGGGTGATCCTATGCTGCCGAGAAAAGCATCGACGCGAGGTCCCAGCCGCCCGTACCCCAAACCGACACAGGTGATCAGGTAGAGAATACCAAGGCGATCGAGAGAATCACGGTCAAGGAACTCGGCAAAATGCCCCCGTAACTTCGGGAGAAGGGGGACCCCAACCGTGAACCGCACGCGCTGCGGGGAGCGGGTAGGGGTCGCAGAGACCAGGGGGAAGCGACTGTTTACTAAAAACACAGGTCCGTGCGAAGTCGCAAGACGATGTATACGGACTGACTCCTGCCCGGTGCTGGAAGGTTAAGAGGACCCGTCAGCTCTTCGGAGCGAAGCGGAGAATTCAAGCCCCAGTAAACGGCGGTGGTAACTATAACCATCCTAAGGTAGCGAAATTCCTTGTCGGGTAAGTTCCGACCTGCACGAATGGAGTAACGACTTCCCCGCTGTCTCGACCGTGAACTCGGCGAAATTGCACTACGAGTAAAGATGCTCGTTACGCGCAGCAGGACGGAAAGACCCCGAGACCTTCACTATAGTTTGGTATTGGTGTTCGGAGCGGCTTGTGTAGGATAGGTGGGAGACTGTGAAGCCCGGACGCCAGTCCGGGTGGAGTCATCGTTGAAATACCACTCTGGTCGCTTTGGACATCTAACCTCGGCCCGTGATCCGGGTCAGGGACAGTGCCTGATGGGTAGTTTAACTGGGGCGGTTGCCTCCCAAAGGGTAACGGAGGCGCCCAAAGGTCCCCTCAGCCTGGTCGGCAACCAGGTGTCGAGTGCAAGTGCACAAGGGGGCTTGACTGTGAGAGAGGCATCTCGAGCAGGGACGAAAGTCGGGACTAGTGATCCGGCGGCACCTCGTGGAAGGGCCGTCGCTCAACGGATAAAAGGTACCTCGGGGATAACAGGCTGATCTTGCCCAAGAGTCCATATCGACGGCATGGTTTGGCACCTCGATGTCGGCTCGTCGCATCCTGGGGCTGGAGTAGGTCCCAAGGGTTGGGCTGTTCGCCCATTAAAGCGGTACGCGAGCTGGGTTTAGAACGTCGTGAGACAGTTCGGTCCCTATCCGCTGCGCGCGCAGGAAATCTGAGAAGGGCTGTCCTCAGTACGAGAGGACCGGGACGGACGAACCTCTGGTGTGCCAGTTGTACCGCCAGGTGCACGGCTGGTTGGCTACGTTCGGATGGGATAACCGCTGAAAGCATCTAAGCGGGAAGCCCGCTTCAAGATGAGATTTCCATGGACCTCTGGTCCGAGAGGCCCCCAGCAGACCACTGGGTTGATAGGCCGGACGTGGAAGCAAGGACTGAAGACTTGCGAAGCCGACCGGTACTAATAGGCCGACAACCTCAACACACCACCCCCACACCCGGGGGTGCGGAGAGAACACTGCCACGCGTCCACTCTACGGTCCCCAGACAACAAACCCCCCGCCCCCCGGGGGAGCCGCCACAACCGAATACAGTCCGACCACGGACCCACACGCTTCCCACCCCGCCACCGGCGGGGACGGGACACAGGGTTACGGCGGTCATAGCGTGGGGGAAACGCCCGGTCCCATTCCGAACCCGGAAGCTAAGACCCACAGCGCCGATGGTACTGCACCCGAGAGAGTGTGGGAGAGTAGGACACCGCCGGACAACCATTCACGAGGACCCCCACCACACGGTGGGGGTCCTCACCACTTAACCAACCACCACCCGCAACACGCCCCCGGGGACGCGCCCCGGGGACACGGCCCGGGGGACACGGCCCGCAACGAGGGCGCTCCGCATCACCAGGGCGATCGCACCGCCCGGACCTCGCAAGCCCCTGGCGCCCGGCAGGTGTGCTCGAGCGTCTGCCGGACGCCAGCTCCTCGACGGGAGGGCCGGCTGTGTGCGGGATGCAGTACCGGGGCCCGTGTGGGATGCAGCACCCCTGCCCGTTCCGCCCCGGAATCGGAGGTCCGCACCCCGTAGACTTGATCAGAGCTGTGCTGGAGAGTTGATTCCGGCGGATAAGTCGATAGTGAAAGAGGAGCCACATGGCAGAGGAGAACGGGCGCGGCCGCGACGGACGGGGATTCGGCGGACCCCGTCGAGGAGGCGACAGCGGCCGGGGATCCGAGCGCTTCGGTGGCCCCTTCCGCGGAACCAGCAACTCCGGTGGGCGTCCTCGCGGGTTCCGCGACCGCGACCGGGACGACGCGGGTCGGGACGCAGGTGAGCGCCGTCCCTTCGATCGCGATGACCGGGAGCGTCCTCGTTTCGATCGTGAGCGTGGTGAGCGTGGCCAGGGTCGTCCGTTCGGGCGCGATGACCGTGGTGGTGAGCGTGGCCAGGGTCGTCCGTTCGGGCGCGATGACCGTGGTGGTGAGCGTGGCCAGGGTCGTCCGTTCGGCCGTGGTGGTGAGCGTGGCCAGGGTCGTCCGTTCGGGCGCGATGACCGTGGTGGTGAGCGTGGTGAGCGTCCTCGTTTCGATCGTGAGCGTGGTGAGCGTGGCCAGGGTCGTCCGTTCGGTCGCGATGACCGTGATGGTGAGCGTGGTGAGCGTCCCCGCTTCGATC
>NZ_JBDFRB010000015.1:0-75940 GCF_039615075.1 Sinomonas halotolerans
TGTGTTGTCTCGGGACTGAATAGACACTTATGTCTCGGGACCTCGTGGACAGTGTGTCTCACGAGTCCGTGGACAGTTCGGGTCTGGGATCGAGCCATGAGCGCTCTTGAACCTGATCCTCGAATCCGGATGAAGGCCGCGACCTGGCCTGCCGATGCACCGCGTGGGGCGGTGTCCGATTTCTGCCGCCGGCACGGTGTCTCCCGCGCGTGGTTCTACAAGGTCAGGGCCAAGGCCTTGGCCGAGGGAAGCTCTGCGGCGTTGGACCTGGGCTCCAACCGGCCGCACACGAGCCCACGGGCTGTGCCTGCCGAGATGGTGGAAATGGCGTTGAAGACCCGTGCCGAGCTGCGCGGAGCGGGCTTCGACCACGGCCCGCTCAGCGTCGCAGCCCGGATGCGCCGGCGCGGCCTCGAGCCGCCCTCCCGGGCAACCCTCGCGCGGATTTTCTCCCGGGCCGGGGAGGTCGTCCCCTCGCCGCGGAAGAAGCCCCGCTCGGCGTTCAAGCGCTTCACCTACCCGGCCCCGAACATGTGCTGGCAGATCGACGCGACCGAATGGCCTATGCCTGCAGGACGCGCGGCGACCATCTTCCAGGTCATCGACGACCACTCGCGCCTCGCCCTGGCCTCGCTGGCCGCCTGGGGCGAGACCAGCGAGGCCGCGATGGCGGTGGTGAAGACCGCGATCGCACGGCACGGGGTGCCCCAGCGCTTCCTCTCCGACAACGGCCAGGCCCTGAACCCGTCCCGCCGCGGCCACGCCGGCATCCTCGTGGAGTACCTGCGCAGCCTCGGAACCGAGCCGATCACCGGAAAACCGTACAGGCCCACCACCCAGGGCAAGAACGAGCGCTTCCACCAGACCCTGTTCACCTATCTCGCCGCCCAGCCGGCCGCAGCGACCCTGGAGGAGCTCCAGGCCCAGGTGGACGCCTTCGACCACTACTACAACACCGAGCGGGTCCACCAGGGCCACGGCAGCCTGGACCTCACTCCCCGCGAGGCATGGGACCGCACCCCCGTCGCGGCTCCACCGGCCCCGCCGCCACCGGACCACGCCCCGCCCTGGGACGAACCCCGCACAGCCAGCAGGCGGGGCTCACGGCCCAAGGGCGTGGTCACCATCCTGAACACCCACTTCCTCATCGGCGCCCACTGGGCAGGCAAGACCGTCCGAGTCCACTACGACACCCGCACGATCTCCTTCTACGACGAGGACGGCACCGAGATCCTCACCCACCCCCGCCCGCCCAAGGGCACCAAATTCGTCCCCCGCAGCGGCCTCAAGCAGCCCCCGGCCACCGAAGTGTCCACGAACTCCTGAGACATGAAATGTCCACACTCACCTGAGACCAGAACTGTCCACGAGGTCCTGAGACATCACACGCTCGTCGGGCGCTTTTATGTGTACCCGAAACGCTCGTAGGCGCTTTTATGTGTACCCGAAACGGATCTAGGCGCGGGCGGCACGGATGAAGTCGCGGATGAGGCCCAGGTCCTTGACCCCGCGCGAGGATTCCACACCGCTCGAGACGTCCACCCCGCCGGCCCCGAGTGCGGCCACCGCCTCGGCGACGTTCGCTGGCGAGAGCCCTCCGGCCAGGATCCAGAACCCCTCCGGCGCGGCGGCGAGTTCCTCGGCCCCGATCCGCGTCCCGGACCCGGGCACGGCGGCGTCCAGCAGCAGCCGGTCCGGCGAGGCCCACCCACCGGCCCTCCGCGCGGCGTACTCGCGCGCGGACAGCGCCCGGATCACCCCGAACCCGGACTCGCGCAGCCGGTCCGCATCCGCGTCGGGCTCGTCGCCGTGCAGCTGCACCGTGTCCACGCCGGCCTCGCGCGCGAGCCGGGCAACGTCGTCGGCCGCCTGGTGCCGCACGACGGCGACCATCTCCACCGCGCGGCCCGCGCCCCGGGCAGCCTCCCGCGCGTAGGCGACGAGCTCCGCCGCCCGCGCTGCCGTGACGGTCCGGGGGCTGTGCTCCGCGAGGACGAACCCGAGCGCGTCCGCCCCGGCCGCGACCGCCGTCTCCACCGACTCGGGCGTGGACAGCCCGCAGATCTTGACCCAGAGGCTCATGCCCGGGCCCCCGCGTCGGCGCCCGCCGATCCGCCGCCGGCGCCCGCGTGCCGGGCCTCATACCGGACCTTGATCGCCCCGCGCTTGACCTTGACCTCGAGGATCGTGACGTCCGCGAGCTCGGCGAGGGACCGGACATGCGTCCCGCCGCACGGCTCGGTGTTGACCCCCTCGATCGCCACGGTCCGGTGCCCGGCCGCGTCCACGGACGCCGTGACGGCGCCCCCGCGCGCGAGCACCGCGTCCATCGCGGCCTGCAGCTCGGCCCGGACGGCCTCGCGCAGCTCGGGGGTCGCGAGCTCGTCCTCGTGCCCCTCGGGGGAGAAGTCGAGCCGGGCCTGGCCCGGGAAGTGGGAATGCCCCGAGTGGACCCAGCCGCGCGCCTCGCCGAGCGCCCCGAGGACGTGGCCGGCGGTGTGGAGGGCGGCGTGCAGGAGGCGGGTGCCGGCGTCGACCGCGCACGCCACCTCGGTTCCCGGCTCCAGCTCGGGCGCGCCGCGGAGCACCACGAGCCCGTTCTCGGCGCGCTCCGGGGTGACCGGCACGCCGTCGAGCGTGCCCTCATCGCTGGGCTGCCCGCCGCCCTTGGGGTGGAAGATGTTCGGCGAGACCGCCGCCCACGCGCCGTCCTCGCCGCGCCCTGCCGCGATGACGGCCGCGGTCGCCTCCGTGAGGTAGGTGTCCTCGTAGTACGCGTGGGTCTGCTGGGTGAGCGCCGTGGTCATCCTTCCAGTGTAGGGACGGCGGCAGGTCGCCGCGGCGCGGGCCCCGGGCGTGGCCCCGCGGGAGGCGGCGCACGACGGCGCACCGCGCCCGGGTCTGGTTTCCGCACCATGGTGACGGGTAGGTTCGGGGGACGATGGCGCATCCGCACACCGACCCGGACCTGGCCACGGCGTACTGGACCACGGGTCCATGCCGCGGTGAGCTGAGGCGCGAGGAATTGCCGGCGCCCGGGGAGGGCGAGGCGCGCGTGCGGGCGCTGTACTCGGGGCATTCGCGCGGCACAGAGAGCCTCGTGCACGCGGGCAGGGTGCCGGACCGGGTCGCGGACATCATGGAGGCGCCGCACCAGGCGGGGCACTTCCCGGCGCCGGTGAAGTACGGCTACCTCTCGGTTGGCGTCGTCGAGGAGGGCCCGGCGGAGCTCGCGGGCCGCACAGTTTTCTGCCTCTACCCGCATCAGGACCGGTATGTGGTGCCGGCAGCGGACCTCGTGCCGCTGCCCGAGGGCGTGCCTCCGCGGCGGGCCGTCCTGGCGGGGGCGGTGGAGACCGCGGTCAACGCCCTGTGGGAGGCGGGTCCGCGGATCGGGGACCGGGTCGCGGTGGTGGGCTGCGGGCTCATCGGCGCATCCGTGGCCGCGCTCCTGCGCCGCTTCCCGCTGGGCCGGCTCGAGGCCGTGGACAGCGACCCGTCCAAGGCGCACCTCGCGGCCGCCCTCGGGGTGGACTTCGCGCTCCCCCAGGATGCCGCCGAGGACTGCGACCTCGTCTTCCACGCCTCCGCCAGCGCCGCCGGCCTGGCCCGCTGCCTCGAGATCGCCGGGGACGATGGCGAGGTGATCGAGCTGTCCTGGTACGGCGACGGCGAGGTGGCCGTGCCGCTCGGGGCCGACTTCCACGCGCGCCGCCTCTCGCTGCGGGCCAGCCAGGTGGGCCAGGTGGCCACGCCGCGCCGCCATCGCCGCACCACCCGGGACAGGCTCCGACTGGCCCTCGAGCTCCTCGCGGACGACGCGTTCGAGGCGTTCCTGGGGCCCGAGACCGACTTCGCCGACCTCCCCGCCGCGATGGACCGCCTCGGGCAGGGCGGGGAAGGCCTGTGCGGGGTGATCCGCTACCCGGGACCACGAGGACCAGACACCAAGGAGGGGCATGTTCAGCCTGACCGTCCGTGATCACGTGATGATCGCCCACAGCCTCCCCCGCCCCGCGTTCGGGCCGGCGCAGGGGCTGCACGGGGCCACCTTCGTCGTGGAGCTCACCGTCCACGCCGAGGACCTCGACGAGAACGCCACCGTCATGGACATCGGCGAGGCCTCGGACGTCCTCTCCGGCGTCCTCGACCCCCTGCGCTACGCGAACCTCGACGAGCTGCCGGAGTTCTCCGGCCGGCTCACCACCACGGAGGCGATCGCGCAGCACATCGCCGAGGGCGTTGCGGACAAGCTCCGCAGCGCGGACCACCTCGTCGCCGTCGAGGCCACCCTGCGCGAGCACCCGGACGCGTGGGCCTCGTGCCGGGTGGAGCTGAACCGGTCGCGGGGCCGGCGCCGCCGCGACTAGCCCGGACACCGTGCCCGCCGTCCGGTTCGTGGTGCCCGAGGGCCTCGGCTACTCCTCGGGCGGCAACGTGTACAACGCCCGCCTCGCCCACGCGCTCGAGGCGCTCGGCGTGCGGGTCGAGATGGTTCCCGTGCCGGGGGCGTGGCCCGTGGGCTCGCCCGAGGACCGCGCCCGCCTCGCGGAGGCGCTCGCCCCGGCCGGGCTTGAGGGGTCGGCGCTCGAGGGAGCAGGGCACGACGGCGTTGCGGCCGTCCTCGTCGACGGTCTCCTCGCGTGCGGCGCGCCGGAGGCCCTGCGGGCTGCATCCTCAGGGCAGGATCGGGCGGTCTCCGGGCGAGACCGGCCCTCCCCCGCGGGGCCGGCGTCAGCCAGCGCTCGCCTTGCAGCGCACGGCCGGCCCCGGCTCGGGGTCCTCGTCCACATGTCCCTCCCGGACGCGCCGGGCCTCAGCCCACACGACGCCGACCGCCTCGCCGCCCTCGAACGCGACGCGCTCGCCCAGGCGGACGCCGTCGTCGTCCCCAGCGCGTTCGCCGCGGCCAGGCTCGCCGCACGCTACGGGACGCAGCCGCACGTGGCGAGGCCCGGCGTCGTGCACGTGCCGCCCGCGCCGGGGAGCCTCGCCGCCGGACGGGCGCCGCATCTGCTCTGCGTTGGGGCGCTCACGCCGGGGAAGGGCCAGCTCGCGCTCGTGCGGGCGCTCGGGGAGCTGCGCGGGCTCGCGTGGACGGCGCAGCTCGCGGGGCACGACGCCGATCCCTCCTACGCCGCGCTCGTGCGCCAGGAGGTGGGCCGGCTCGGGCTCGCGGACCGCATATCGGTGCCGGGGGAGCTCACGGGCCGGGCGCTCGAGGACGCGTGGGAGCGGGCGGACCTCATGGTCCTCGCGTCGGTGTCGGAGACCTTCGGGATGGCGGTCACCGAGGCGCTCGCACGCGGGGTGCCGGCCGTGGTCGGCGCTGGGACGGGAGCGGAGGAGGCGCTCGCGCTCCCGCTGGCCGGGCCGGCGCCGGAGGGGCCTGACGGGCCGGACGGGCCCGGGCAGGACGATCCGGAGCACGAGGGGCCCGGGCTCGCGGGCACTGCCTGCGAGCCCACGACCGAGGGGCTCGTTCCCGTGCTGGGCCGCTGGCTCACCGATGAGGCGCTCCGCGGACGGTGGCGGGCGGCCGCGCTCGCCGGGCGGCCGCGCCTGCCGGGGTGGGATACGACGGCGCGGGCCGTGGGGCGGGCGCTCGGCCTCACCCTGGGGCTGGGATCTGAGGGGACATGACCCCGCAACGGGGCGAGGGGACATGACGCCGCAACGGGTGGCTAGTCGCGCCAGCGCAGGGTCATGAGGAACCCGATGATGGCGACGCCGAAGCCGATGAGGATGTTCCAGTTGCCCAGTTCGGGGAGCGGGAAGAGGCCCTGTGTGAGGTAGAACGAGATGATCCAGAGAAGGCCCAGGACCATGAGCCCGAACATGATGGCCTTGTACCACTGCGGCGTGGGGCCAGGGGCCTTCGCGGTGCGGCGGGCCTTCTTCCCCGCGCGGTCCGTGCGGCTCTCCTTGGACTCGGGCACTGATCCTCCTTGGTGGCCGGGCGGCTCGTGGCCGTGGGCCGGGCATGGGCCTGCTTGGTATCCTGCTGGCGTCGGCTCGTCACGGTAGAGTCAGGACTGGGAGCCGACGCTTTGGGGGGTCGTTCTCGGCTGTCATTCTAGCTGCTGCCCTCATCCCGGGCGCACGCGTCGAGACTGCGCAGGCGCCAGCTGCCGTCAGAAGGGAAGAGCCGTGTCCGCAGCGTCCACCGTCACGAGCAGTGACGCCGCCCGTGGTCCCTCGCGCCGCCCTCGCCGCCCGGCCCGGAAGCGGGGCGCATTCGCCATCCAGGTCCTCGGCGAGCTCCTCATCACGCTCGGCGTGGTCCTCGGGCTCTTCATCGTCTGGCAGCTGTGGTGGACCAATGTCGAGGCGGACATCCGCCAGGACCAGGCCGTCCGCGAGTTCGTGCAGGAGTTCGAGCCGCCGGCTGCCACTGCGCGCCCCAGCGCACCGGCCCAGAAGGCCGCCCCGCCCGTCCTCGAGGCTCCCGCCCACGGCGGCGTGATCGGCGTCCTCTACATCCCGCGCTTCGGGGAGGACTACGCCCGGCCCGTCCTCGAGGGGAGCGGCCGGGACGTGCTGGACACCCTCGGGCTCGGGCACTACCCCTCCACCTCGATGCCGGGCGCCAAGGGCAACTTCGCCCTCGCCGGCCACCGTCAGACCCACGGCGCCGTGCTGGACAACATCGACAAGCTCGTGCCGGGGGACCGGATCTACCTCCAGACCAAGGAGGGCTTCTACACGTACGTCTTCCGGGACAGCAGGATCGTGCTCCCGCACGAGGTGGACGTCCTGCTGCCCGTCCCGCAGAAGCCCGGCGTCAAGCCCACCGAGAGCCTCCTGACCCTCACCACCTGCCACCCGCGCTACGGCAACACGGAGCGGTTCATCGCCTACTCCGTGCTGAAATCGTGGCAGCCGGCCTCGGAGGGCGCGCCCCCGGAGATCGCCGCCCGCGTCGCGGCCGCACTGAAAGGCTCATGATGTACGCATGGATCTTCCGCCACCTCCCGGGCCCGCTCTGGGTGCGGATCCTCACGGCGATCGCGCTCCTCGCCGGGGCCCTCGTGCTCATGGTGCGCTACCTGTTCCCCTGGCTCTCCGACCTCACCACATTCACTGACACCACGATCGGCCTGCTCCTGACATGACCACGCGCATCCTCGTCATCGACAACTACGACTCGTTCGTCTACACCCTCGTCGGCTACCTCCAGCAGCTCGGCGCCGAGACCACCGTGGTCCGCAACGACGACGTCTCCCTCGAGGAGGCGATCGAGCTCGCCGCGGCGCGGGACGGCGTCCTCATCTCGCCCGGCCCCGGCAACCCGGCCGAGGCCGGAGTGTGCATCGAGCTCATCCGCTGGTGCGGGGAGAACACCAAGCCCATGCTCGGCGTGTGCCTGGGCCACCAGGCCCTCGCCGAGGCCTACGGCGGCACCGTGACGCACGCCCCCGAGCTCATGCACGGCAAGACCTCCCTCGTCGAGCACGAGGGCGGGAGCGTCTTCGAGGGCCTCCCGAGTCCGTTCACGGCCACGCGGTACCACTCGCTCGCAGCGGTCGCGGACACCATCCCGGACGTCCTCGAGGTCACCGCCCACACGCATTCCGGCGTGGTCATGGGGCTGCAGCACAGGACCGCGCCGCTGTGCGGCGTCCAGTTCCACCCCGAGAGCGTCCTGACCGAGGGCGGCTACCAGATGCTCGGCAACTGGCTCGAGTCCCTCGGGCTCTCCGGCGCCGCCGCGAAGGCCGCAACCCTGAGCCCGCTCATCACCGAGGGGCACTGACCCGCCGGCCACGCCGCGTCACGGGTTGCCCTTCCCCTTGTCTGCAGTCGGCTTCGCGCTCGGAGACCCGCTTGCGCCCTCGCTCGGCTTGTCGGGCGACGGCGTGGGCTGGGGCGTCGCTGCGACCGTCAGGGCCACGGTGCCGCCCTGGTCCACGGCCCCGTTGGGCGCCGGCTGCTGCCCGATGACGGTCCCCGCCGGTGAACCGCCGGTCTCCACGTCGGTCCGGGCCGCGGTGAGGCCGAGGGCCTTGAGGGCTGCCGCAGCCTCCTCGTAGGTCTTCCCCCGCAGGTCCGGAACGGTGGCCTTGCCCGTGGAGATGGTCAGCTCCACCTCGGAACCGATCGCCACCGTCTGCCCCACGCCCGGGTTGACGGCGACCACGGTGCCGTAGGGGGCCTTGGGGTCGTTCGCGCGCGCGGTCCTCGCCTTGACCTTGAGCCCCAGGTCCCCGAGCGTGGCGCGGGCCCCTGCCTCGCTGGCGCCGATGACCTCCTTGGGGATCGTGGCGTTGGCCGGCCCGTCGGAGACCTCGAGCGTGACGGTCTTCCCCAGATCGAGCTGGGTCCCCGCCGCGGGGACGGTGCGGATCGCGATGCCCTTCGGCACGGTGTCATGGTGCGGGCGCTGGATGGGGGCGAGCTCGAACCCCTGCCGCTCGAGCAGGAGCGCGGCCTCCGTCTCGTTCATCCCCGCGACCTCCGGGATGGTCTGCGACACCACCGCAGCCGGCTGGTTCATGTAGTTGTAGAGCCACAGGCCGCCCGCGCCCACGAGCAGGAGCGCCGCGAGCAGCAGGACCACGATCCACGTGCGCCGCTTCCCCCTGCCGCGCCGCTCGCGTTCCTCGTCCGCGGCGTCGTCGAAGGCGATGAGCTCTGGCGCCGGCGCCGCGGCGGCCAAGGGGATCTGGCCCGTGTCGCCGAGGTGGGTGGGCGCGGCGTGCCGGCCCGTCTCCTCGGCGCCGGTCGCGACCGCACCGTTCCCTCCAGCGTCGCCGGAGGAGGCGCCCGACGCGCGGGACGCACCCTCGGCGGCCGTCGCACCTTCCATTCCGGCGGCGCCCGCTGCACCGGCCACCCCCAGCCCCACGAGGCCGACCGGGGCCGTGGGGAGCCCGCCGTCGTCCACGCCGCCGTCCGGACCGCTGCCCGCGCCGGCACCGGCGACACCCGCACCGGCGACACCGGCGGCAGCGACGCCCGCGGGTGCCACCGGGATGCCCGCCTTGGCCGCGCGGAGCGCCCGGGCGAAGGCCGCGGCGTTCTGGAACCGGGCCGCAGGGTCTTTCTCGAGGGCCTTCGCGAGGACGCTCTCGAGCGCCGGGCTGACCTCCGGATTGTGGACCGCGGCCGGCTGCGGCGCGGTCTGGACATGCTGGTACGCGACCGAGACGGGGGAGTCCCCGACGAAGGGGGGCCGCCCCGTGAGCAGCTCGTAGAGGAGGCACCCCGCCGAGTAGAGGTCGCTGCGCGAGTCGACCACCTCGCCGCGGGCCTGCTCGGGGGAGAGGTACTGCGCGGTCCCCACCACGGCCTGCGTCTGGGTCATGGTCGCCCCCGAGTCCGCGGTGGCCCGAGCGATCCCGAAGTCCATGACCTTGACCTCGCCCGACGCCGTGCACATGACGTTCGCGGGCTTGATGTCCCGGTGGATGATGCCCTGCCGGTGGCTGTAGTCGAGGGCGCCGAGGACGCCGAGGACGTAGTCCACCGCGTCGTCGATCGTGAGGCCGTCCCCGCGGACGATCTCCCGGAGCGTCTTGCCGTCCACGAACTCCATGACGATGTACGGCAGCGGCACGGCGTGCTGGTTCCCGGGCTCCGGGACGTGCTCGCCCGTGTCGAACACCGCCACGATCGCGGGGTGGTTGAGCCCGGCCACGGCCCGCGCCTCGCGCTCGAACCGGGCGAGGAACTGGCGGTCACGCGCCATGTCCGGGCGCAGCATCTTGACCGCGACCTTCCGGCCCAGGCGCAGGTCCCGGCCCTCGAAGACGTCCGCCATCCCGCCGCGGCCGATCAGCTCGCCGAGCTCGTACCGGCCCGAGAGGACGAGAGGCTGGTTCATGGCGTCTTCCTCTCGTCCTCGTGGCGGGTCGGTGGTGTGGGTCATGCGGTCACTGGCCGCTGAGGCTCGGCAGGGCGCCGGCGGTCGGCGTCGTCGTCGTGGTGGCGGGCGGGGTGGGCTTCGGGGTCGGCGTCTGCGTCTGCGTGGCCGTGGCCGGGGGCTGCACCACGAGGTAGGTCACCGTGATCCGCGTGCCCGGGTCCAGCTCGCCAGCGGGGGTGAGGCCGGTGACCTCGCCCATGACGCCCGACTGGGCCGCGACCGGGTTGGCCACCACGATCATGCCCAGGCGCTCGAGCTCGGTCTTGACATACGAGTAGTTCTGCCCGAGATAGTCGCCTTCAACCACAGTCACCTTCTCCGGCTCCGTGGGCGTGGGCGTCTCGGTCTCGGTCGGCGTGGGCGTCGCACTCGTCGGGGAGGCGCTCGACGGCGTGGCGCTGCGGCTCGGCGTCTGGCTCGCGGTCTCCGTGGGCAGGGGCGAGGGGCTGAAGAGCCCCGCGTTGGAGAGCAGCACCCCGAGGAGGACGAATGCGAGCAGCAGCACGAGGGCCACGAGGGGCCACGTGAGCGGGCTGCGGCGCCGCTCGGTCCGGCGCGAGGCCGGCTCGAGGTCCTCGTCGTCGTCGCCCGCCGCGTACAGGGGACCCGCTGAGGCCGCGCCGAACCCGGGGACGAGCCCCTCGTCGTCGTGCCCGTCCTCTCCGCCGGGCCCGCCGTGGCCGCCGCCGGCGACCACGGGGAGGGCCGAGGTGGGAGCCGCCCCGTGCGCTGCCGCCGCGCCGGCGCCGGCAGCGAGGCCCGCGCCCCCGACCACGGCGGTCGGGGCGGTCTGCCGGCTGATCCGGCCAGTGGCCTGGGTGATCGGGCCGGTCGAGTCGTCGTGCAGGAGCATGCCCGGCACCGCGGCGTGCGCCGCCCTGACGTCGCCGCGGCGCAGCGCCTCGGCCGCCTCCGCGAGCTTGATCGCGTTGGCGGGGCGGTTGCGCGGGTCCTTCGCGAGCATCGACATGAGCAGCGCGCGCACCGGGGCGGGCAGCTGCTCCGGAAGGGGCGGCGGCGCATCGTTGACCTGGGCGAGGGCGATCGCGATCTGGCTCTCGCCCGAGAAGGGCCGGTGCCCCGTGAGGCACTCGTACCCGATCACGCCGAGCGCGTAGATGTCGCTCGAGCCCGTGGCCTGCTGACCTGTGGCCTGCTCGGGTGCGAGGTACTGCGCGGTCCCCATGACCTGCCCGGTCTGAGTGAGCGGGACCTGGTCCGCGAGGCGGGCGATCCCGAAGTCGGTCACCTTGACCCGGTGGTCCGGGGTGATGAGCAGGTTGCCGGGCTTGACGTCGCGGTGCACGAGCCCCTGCCCGTGCGCCACCGCGAGGGCGCGCCCGGTCTGGGCGATGATGTTCAGCGTCCGCTCGGGGGAGAGCACGCGCTCGCGCTCGAGGATCGCCGAGAGCGGCTCGCCGGGCACGAGTTCCATCACGAGGTAGGCCGAGCCGTCCGCCTCGCCGTAGTCGAAGACGTTCGCGATCCCGTTGTGGTTCAGGAGCGCGGTGTGGCGGGCCTCGTTGCGGAAGCGCTCGAGGAAGCCGGGATCCCCCGCGTACTCCTCCTTGAGGATCTTGATCGCGACGATCCGGCCCAGCACCTCGTCCCGAGCCTTCCACACCTCGCCCATCCCGCCGATGGCGATCCGGCTCTGCAGCAGGTACCTGCTGCCCAAGGTGATGCCCGACGTCGGTCTCACTTCTTCAACACCGCCTCAAAGATCTTCGCTGCACTAGGACTGGTCAACGCTGCCCCGGTCTTCACGTCCACGCCCTCCATGACGACCGTGACCTGCACCTGCGGGTCGTCTGCGGGGGCGAACCCCGTGAACCAGGAATTGTTCAGGCCCGTGTCGCCGAGCTCGGCCGTGCCGGTCTTGCCGGCCACCTCGACCCCGGGCACGGCGGCGCCGGAGCCGATGCCCCGCGAGACGACGTTCGCCATCCACTCGCTGATCTGCCGCGCGATCTCCGGGGTCGTCGACGTCCGGAGGACCTCCGGCTTGGGCTCGTCCACCACGCGCAGGTCCGGCGCCGTGACCCGCTTGACGAGGGACGGCTTCATCTGGACCCCTCCGTTGGCGATCGCGCTCGTCATGAGGGCGATCTGCAGGGGCGAGGCCTTGACGTCGAACTGCCCGATCGCGGACTGCGCGAGCTGGGCGCGGTCGAGGTCCTCGGGGAAGACGCCCGGGGAGTAGTCGAGGTGCAGCTGGTCGCCGGCCTCCTGGCCGAACCCGAACGCGGCCGCCTGCTTGGCGATCGCCTCCTGGCCGAGGTCGAGCGCGATCGAGGCGAACGGGGTGTTGCAGGACTGCTCGAGTGCGAACGAGAAGTCCGCCTCGTTGCGGGTGTAGCAGTTGCCGCCGGCGTAGTTGGGCAGCTTGGCGCTCGTGCCGGGCAGGGTCATCTGGGCCGGGTTGGGCAGCACCGAGCGGGCGTCGTACTTGCCCGAGGCGAGCGCGGCGGCGGTGTCCACGAGCTTGAACACGGAGCCCGGGGCCAGCAGCGCGCCCGTGGGCCCGCTCACGCCCTGGTTGAGGTTGATCCCCGGCACCGCCTGCAGCCCGGCCATGGCCTTCTGCGCCGCGTCCTGGCTGTGGGTCGCGACCTTGTTCGGGTCGTAGCTGGGCTTCGAGGCCATCGCGATGATCTGGCCCGTCCGCGGGTTGGTCACCACGATGGATCCGCGCTGGCCGTCCGGGATCAGGCTGTACGCGAGGGCCTGCACCGCGGGGTCGATCGTGAGCTCGACGGACGCGCCCTTCGGCTGCTGGCCGAGGACGAGCTGGCGGATGCGGTCCATGAGGAGCTGGTCCGCCTGCCCGGTGAGGGTCTGGTTCATCGAGTTCTCGAGGCCGGTGGAGCCGAACACGTTGGAGTAGTACCCCGTGAGGCCGGCATACAGCGCCGGGTCCGTGGGATAGGTCCGCTGGAACTCGCACGCGTCCGAGCCGCTCGGCACGGACTGGGCGATCGGCTCGCCCGCGACCAGGATGGCGCCGCGGTCCTGGCAGAACGTCTGCAGGATGGCCCGGTTGTTCCACGGGTTGCCCGTGAGGGCGTCCGCACCGATCACCTGGACGTAGCTGATGGAGCCGAGGATGAGCGCGAACATCGCGGCGACGGCGATCCATGCGTTCCTGATGGCCTGGTTCACTGCTGCCTCACCCCCTGCGTGAGCGTCTCCTCGTCCGGGTGGCGCCGGGCGCCCCGGAGCCCGTCGCGGCGTCCCCGGCTGCGCTGCGGCACGGACGACGCCGGCTCCTCCCCGGGTGCCGCATCCGGGCCCAGCGGGGTGGTCAGGACGGGGCGGCGCGCGGCGTTGGAGATGATGAGCAGGAGCGCGACGATGATCCAGTTCGCGAGGAGGGACGAGCCGCCCGCGGCGAGGAACGGCGTCGTGAGCCCTGTCAGCGGGATGAGCCGCGTGACGCCGCCGATCACCACGAAGCACTGCAGGCCCATCCCGGCGGAGAGGCCCACTGCGAGGAGCTTGCCGAACGAGTCGCGGGCGCCGAGCGCGGCGCGGAAGCCGCGCGTGATGAGCAGGCCGTAGCACATGACGATCGCGAACAGCCCGACGAGCCCGAGCTCCTCACCGAACGCCGCGATGATCATGTCCGAGTGCGGGAACGGCACGAGGTCCGGCCGGCCCTCGCCCAGGCCCGTGCCGAGCAGGCCGCCGTTGGCCATGCCGAACAGGCCCTGGACGATCTGGTAGCTGCCGCCGAAGTCGCGCCCGTAGACCTCGTCCGAGAACGCGTTGAGCCAGCCGTCGATCCGGACGCTGACGTGCGCGAAGATCCGGCTCGCCGCGAACCCGCCCACGGCGATGAGCAGGACGCCGATCAGCACCCAGCTCACGCGGGAGGTCGCGACGTAGATCATGCACATGAACAGGCCGAAGAAGAGGATCGAGGAGCCGAGGTCGTGCTGGAAGATGAGCACGCCGATGCTCACGAGCCACGCCGCGAGCATGGGGCCCATGTCCTTGAACCGCGGCAGCTGCAGGGGCCCGATCCGGCGTCCGGCGAGCAGGATGAGGTCCCGGTTCGTGGAGAGGTAGCCGGCGAAGAACACCGCGAGCGTGATCTTGGCGACCTCGCCGGGCTGGAACGTGGCCGAGCCGATGCGGATCCACACCTGGGCGCCGTTGATCTCGCCGGCCGTGAGGCCCGGCACGAGCGGCATGATGAGCAGGCCCGCGCTCACGATCAGCGAGATGTACGTGTAGCGGCGCAGGTGGCGGTGGTCGCGCAGGAACCACACCACCACGGCGGCGAGGGCCATGCCGAGCAGCGTCCACCGGACCTGGGCGTTGCCGTACTCGGTGTTGGCCGTGTCGAGCCGGTGGATCATGGCGAGCCCGAGCCCGTTGAGCGTCACGACGAGCGGGAGTATGACCGGATCGGCATGCTGGGCGCGCAGCCGCAGCACTGTGTGCATCGCGAGGGACGCAACGGCGAGGAGCACGGTCTGGAGCCAGAAGTCGCCCTCGAACGAGGTGCCGTCGTGGAGCCCGATCATCGCGTTCGCGCTGACCGAGACCGCGAGGGCCAGGAGCAGGAGCGCGAGCTCCACGTTGCGGCGCGGGCGTGCGGCCGTCTCCACGCCGCTCATTCGGTGCCTCCCAGGCAGGGGTCGGGGGTCGAGGTCGGGCTCGCCGTCGGGGTCGCAGCGCTCGGCGACGGGGTCGGCGTCTTCGAGGCGGCGGCCTTCGCGGGTGCGGTGGCCTTGGCCGTTGCGGTGGCCTTGGCCGTGCCCGTCGGCTTGGCGGTGGCCGTGGGCTTCGCGGTCGCAGTGGGCACGGGGGCGGCCGACGCCGTTGCCTCCTCCGGGCTCGGCGTCGCCCCCGTGCCGGGCAGGCATCCCTCGGGGTCGGTCTGGAGCGTGCGGACGATGTCCTGGGCGCCCTCGAGCCCGTCGGTCGGGACCCCCGAGCGCAGGCGCTGCTGCGTGAAGGGGCTCAGCGATGCGAGCGGGATGTTCGTCACGGTGTGCACGTGGGAGAGGGGGATGGGGCCGAGGGTCTGGGACACCCCGTTGTAGATCGCCACCCTGTCGTCGAAGGCGCCCACGTAGTAGCGGGTCTGCGTCCAGGCGTAGCCGAGGACGATCCCGAGGACGAGCGCGACCGCGGCGAGGCCGCCGAACGCGATCCGCAGCCAGCTGCGGCGGGGCCGGTCGGTGCCCTCGCCGGCTGCGACGGCCTCTTCGGCGTCGGCGTCCGCGCGGTGGGTGAGGAGGGCGGCCGCCCGGCGGGCTGCGGTGCGGCTGGCCACGGACGGCAGGGAGCCGCTCGCGGCGGCCGCGGCGGCGGCGCCCACGAGCTCGTGCGGGCGGGAGTCCAGTTCGCGGCGCAGGACCTCGGCGGACAGGTGGGCCCCCAGGTTCGGATCGGTCACGGGCTCGTTGCTGGCCGTGGCCTCCGCCTCCGGGGCCTCGGAGGCCCCGGACGGAGGCCCGCTGACCTCCGCTTCGTCGGACTCCGCGTCTGGGCCAGCCGCGGCCGGGCCAGCCGCCGCCGGGCCAGCCGCCGCCGGTCCAGCCGCCAGGGCGGCGACGGGCTTTCCGCCGGGGGCAGCCTGCCCGCTCGCCCGGTCAGGGTCCGTGCCGGCCTTCTCGCCGTCGGCACCGGTCTTGCCCGCGCCGGCCTTCTCGTCCCTGGTCTCGTCGGCGGCCGTGGCAGGCTCCTCGCCCGCCGCGCCGCCGGCCGTCTGGCCGGCCTTGTCGGCGGTGCCCGGCGTGCTGGCCGAAGTGACCGAGGTGCGGGCCGCCGCCGCAGCGGTGAGCGACGCGGCACCCGCGGGGGAGACGGGAGCCGGCCGCTCGCCGTCGTCCGCGCTCGCCGCCACCACGTCGGCGACGATCACGGTCACGTTGTCCGGCGCGCCGGCCGCGAGGGTCAGCTCGATCAGCCGGTCGGCGCACTCGCCGAGGTCCTCGATCTCCCGCAGGGTGCGCTCGACGATCGGCAGCGGGACGTAGTTGAGCCCGTCGGAGCAGAGCAGCCACCGCTCGCCCTCCATGGCCTCGAACGTGTCCAGGTCCAGCTCCGGGCTCGCGTCCACGTCGCCGAGCACGCGCATGAGGACGTTCTTGTGCGGGTGGGTCTCGGCCTCGTCCGCGCGGAGCCGGCCCTCGTTGATGAGCCGCTGCACGAACGTGTGGTCGGTGGAGACCTGCTCCACGCGGTTGCCGCGCATGCGGTACGCGCGCGAGTCGCCGATGTGGGCGAACGCGAACGTGCTGCCCGAGAGCAGGAGCGCCGTGACGGTGGTGCCCATGCCCGCGAGGAGGGGATTGCTGGCCACGAGCTCCGAGAGGAGCGAGTTCGCGGTCTGGATCTCGTCCGCGAGCTCCGTGCGCGCCTCGCCCTCGGCGTAGTCGCCGCGGTCGAGGTGGATCAGGTCCAGGACGGTCGAGGCGCTCGCGACGTCGCCGCCCGCGTGGCCCCCCATGCCGTCTGCGACGACGGCGAGGTGGCGCCCCGCGTACGCGGAGTCGTCGTTCTTGGAGCGGAGCCGGCCCACATCGGAACGGGCGGCATAGCGGAGGACGAGCTGTGCGTCGGCCAAGATCAGGGCCTCAGCTCGATCACGGTCTTGCCGATGCGGATGGGCGCGCCCAGCTCCACCGGCTGCGCCCGCGTGAGCTGCTGCTCGGCGAGGTAGGTGCCGTTCGTCGAACCGAGGTCCTCGATGAACCAGCGGCTGCCCTGCGGGAAGAGGCGGGCGTGGCGGCCCGAGGCGTAGTCGTCCTCGAGGACGAGCGTGGCCTCCTGCGCGCGGCCGAGCAGGATGGGGCTGTCAGCGAGGTCCATGCTCATGCCGGCGAGCGGGCCTTCGACGACGACGAGCTGGCGGGCGTGCTCGCGCACCGGCGGCGGGGCGAGCTCGGGATGGCGGCGCACCTCCCGGGCCGTCGGGACCCCGGTCTTGTTGCGCCGGCCGATCGCCAGGTCGCGGCGCATTGCCCCGACGACGCTGAAGACCAGGAGCCAGAGCAGCAGAAGGAGGCCCAGCCGCAAGGCGGTGAGCGTCAGCTCGTTCACGCGTTCCCTCCCCGGGGTGCCGGAAGCAGGCGGAAGACGATCTTGGTGCGGCCCATCGTGACGACGGAGCCGTCGCGCAGCTCGGCTGATCCGGAGACGCGCTGGCCGTTGACGTAGCTGCCGTTGGTGGAGCCGAGGTCAACGGCGCGGGGGCCGGGGCCGTCCACTCGGATCTCGAGGTGACGGCGGGAGACGCCCGTGTCGTCGATGACGATGTCCGCCTCCGAGGAGCGCCCGAGGACGACCGACTCGGCATTGATCGCGTAGCGCTGGCCGTCGATCTCGAGCACCGGGGTCAGGGGGCCGGCCTGCTGCGGGGGCGCCGAGGGCAGGTTGGGCCGGCGGGCAGGCGCCGGGGCGCTCGGCGGTCTCATGCCCGCCGGCCGTCCGGCGCCCTTCTCGGTGCGGGAGACGACCTCGAACTCCCCGGCGCGCAGTTCCGAGTCATGGTGGAACGAGACGCGGACGGGCCCCTGGAGCGTGTAGCCCTGGGAGCGGGCGTGCTTCGAGGCGACCTCGCACAGCTCCTCGGCGAGGGACTGGCCCCACTCCCTGGCCCGCTCGAAGTCCGCGTCCGAGAGCCTGGCCTCGAAGGCGTTCGGGGCGAGGGTGCGGCCCTGGTCGATCGCGTAGGCCTTGTGGTCCATCTCGCGGCGCATCCGGCTCGCGATCTCGACCGGCTGCACCTGCCCCTTGGAGCCGGTGGAGAAGACCCCGTGGACGGCCTTCTCGATGCCGCGCTCGAGCCTGTCGAGCAGTCCCATGCCTCCTCCTCTCCTCTGGGCGTGCAGGTGGTCGATCCCCCTCCGGCCGGTGTGCCGTGGCGGCGGCGCACGGCCCATGGGCGCGCGCAGTCCTGTGACGATACTACTGGGCAGGGCACTGTCCGGCCCCACGCACCGCCTTCCGTCCCGGTAACGATGCCCGCGCTCGACGCCTCCGTTCGACGCCCGCGCCCCGCCCTGCTCGCAATTGTTGGGTTGGGCAGGGTGGAAGGGGCCCGCACCCTGTTCAACCCAACAATTCCGCGGCACTGCAGTGGGGCGGGGCGAGCGGTGGGTGGGGGTTTGGGCAGGGGGCGGGGCGAGCGGTGGGGTGGGGCGAGCGGGCCGGGCGCTGGGCCACCGTCGGATTTCGCAATCGGCGAAGTGCTCGGCTATGCTGGTTCTCGCTGCTTTCGCAGGATCAGGCCGTGCAAGGTTTCCACCAGCGCCCGCCTGTGACCCCGGAAGTGCCGCGCGCGAGTGGCGGAACGGCAGACGCGCTGGCTTCAGGTGCCAGTGTCCGAAAGGGCGTGCGGGTTCAAATCCCGCCTCGCGCACAGAGCTGAAGGGCCCCGGTCGATCGACCGGGGCCCTTTGCGTTGCCCTCCCCGCGTTCGGCTGCGCGCCGCCGCAGCTCCCGCCGCCTCCGCGAATTCCCCCTACTCGCCGTCCCGCAGGCCGATCGGCCGGATCACCTCCCGCAGCGGCGTGACGATCCACCGCTGGCCCGTCTCGCGGAACTCCTCGTGGGTCGCGAACTCGTACATGGCCGTGCGCGCCCGCACCCAGCGGGGCCGCTCGCCCCCGAACGGGTCCTCGCGCAGGAGCCGCAGCGTGGCCCCATCCGCGGCAAGGAGCTTCATGAGGAAGGCGTAGAACCACTCCTCGTGCACCGTGCGCAGCGGCAGGAACCACATGAGCCAGTCGAGGCGCAGGTGGTACGGCGCCCACTGCCGCGGGATCCGGCCGGGCTCGCCGGGCTTGCCCTTGAAGCGGTACTCGCGCCACTGCGCGTCCTCGGCGGGCACCGGGTCCAGGGTCCCCTCGACCACCACCTCGATGCGGTTCTTGGTCACCGAGCCGAACGCGCCGTACGCGTTGACCAGCTGCCACCGGTTGAAGGCGGCGTTCATGAGCTGGTCGCGGGCCAGCAGGTTGCGCAGCGGCTGCCACGAGAGCACCACGAGGAGCAGGGCGGCAGCGAGCACGACGACGACCCACGCCCAGGCGAGGAGGTCGCCGTCGGCGGGCCACGCCGTCGTGCGCCAGGAAGCCCCCGGCGAGAGGTCCTCCGGGACGAACGGGAGCACCGTGTGCACCGCGCGGTCCCCGACGGCGGCGAAGGCGAGCACGATCGCGGACCAGTTCAGCCACGCGAAGTTGCCCGAGAGCACGAGCCACAGCTGCGTGGCGATCACCACCGCCGCCGCAATGCTCCCGACCGGCTGCGGGAAGAAGAGGAAGAACGGCACCACGAGCTGCGCCACGTGGTTCCCGGCCACCTCTCCCCGGTGCATCCACTTCGGCAGGAGGTGGAACTGGCGGCTGAGCGGGCCGGGCATCGGCTGTGTCTCGTGGTGGTAGAAGAGGGCGGTGAGGTCGCGCCACTCGGGCCCGCCGCGGATCTTGATCATGCCCGCGCCGAACTCGAGCCGGAACACGAGCCACACCGTCAGCAGGAGGATCGGCGCGGGCGGCGGCACCTGGTCCGAGCCCAGGAACGCCACGGTGAAGCCCGCCTCGAGCAGGAGCATCTCCCACCCGAACCCGTAGAACACCTGGCCCACGTTCGCGATCGACATGTACATGCCCCACAGCGCCAGGAACGCGATGAGCGGCAGCCACCACGGGCCCGTCTGCGGGAGGCCGGCGACGAGGAGCGCCGAGACGGCCAGCCCCGCCACGCACATGGCCCGCAGCAGCCGGTCCGAGTAGCGCCAGCGGAACAGCGTGGGGCGGCGCATCCGGTGGAACCCCTCGAGGTACTCGGGGACGGGCAGGAGGCCGCGTTCGCCGAGCAGGGCGGGGAACTGGTTCAGGGAGGAGAGGAACGCGACGAAGTAGAGCGCCGCGACTCCGCGCTGCAGCACGGCGCGCGCGAGCTCGGAGTCCTCCGCGGAGAACCACGCCATGAAGGCCTCGGCGAACCACGGGGCCGCATCCATGGCACCACGCTAGCGGTGGTTGGCCGCAGCGGATAGCCGGTACGCTCAAGGCGCCGTGACACACTCCCGCCCCCGCCCCGCGCACGACGCCGGGCCCCCGCCTCCCGAGGCGCACGCCGCCTCGCGCCTCCCCGCGCCCGCCAGGCCGGGCCACCCGTTCTCGCCGGCCGTGCTCGCGCTCGTTGCCGTTGGCGGTGCCGCAGGGACGCTCGCCCGCTGGGCCGTGGGGGAGGCCGTGGGGATGCCCGGCGGCTTCCCCGCTGCGACCCTCGCGGTGAACCTCCTCGGCGCCCTGGCCCTCGGCGTGCTCCTCGAGTCCCTCGTGCGGCGGGGGCCGGATGCGGGGGCACGGCGGCTCGTGCGCCTGGGGCTCGGCACGGGGTTCCTCGGCTCCTTCACCACATACTCTGCGCTCGCGGTGGACGGCGTGCGGCTCCTCTCCGACGGCCGCGCGGCCGACGCCGGGTGGTACCTCGCGCTGACCCTGCTCGGCGGGGCGGCGGCGACCCTCGCCGGGGTGGCGGGCGCGGCGTGGCTCCACCGTGAGGACCGCAGGGGCTTGGCCGCCGAGGCCCGCGTGGCCGCGCACCCGCAGGGGGGCGGGGCACGCGGGGCGGGGCGCCCGCCGTCCTCCGGAGGCGCCACGGCTTTCGGACAGAACCACGCGCCACGGTACGGGGTCCCGTCCGAATCCGGTGGTGGGCCAGGGGTCGGAGACTCCGGCGCTGACGCTGGGCGGGAGGCTGAGCAGTGAGTCCGGGCGAGGTGCTGCTGCTCGGGGCGGCCGGCGGGATCGGTGCCGCAGTGCGCTACGCGGTGGACACCGCGGTGAGCCGGCGCCTCCGCTCGGCGCTGCCGGTCGCGACGATCGGGATCAACGTGACCGGGTCCTTCGCCCTGGGGCTCGTCGCGGGCCTCGCTCTCGCGGGGGCGCTCGGTGCGGGGCCGGCGGCCGTGCTGGGCACCGGGTTCCTCGGCGGGTACACGACCTTCTCCACGGCCAGCTACCAGAGCGTGAGCCTCGCGCTCGCGGGGAAGTGGGGCGCCGCCGTCGTCAATGCCCTGGGGACGCTCGTGCTCGCGCTGGCCGCCGCGCTGGCCGGACTGCTGCTGGCCGGACCGCTGCTGGGGGCATGACTGCCGGCCGGCATCCTGACGGCCGCGGGGGCTGACGTGGGCCGGCCCGCGGGAGCACCATGGAGGGGTGCCGCGGAACGCCCAGCGCCGCGGACGCCGGCCGTCCACCCAGCCGAAGGAGCCGCAGATGCCAGAACTCCTCGTCGACTTCATCACGTCCCTCGACGGCTACGGGGCCGCCGAGGGCTGGCCGGGCTGATGGGGGCTCGAGAGCCCCGAGTACCTCGCGTGGCTGGACGAGCAGCCCGACCGCACGGTCCTCATGGGTGCCACCACATATCGGGTCATGTCCGCGCTCGCTGCCGAGGGCGAGCCCGGGACGGACGTCCTGGCCGGCATGCGCAAGGTCGTCTTCTCCTCGACCCTCGCCGAGCCCCTCGCCTGGCCGAACACGCGGCTTGTCCGGGGCGACGCGGTCGAAGCGGTGCGCGAGATGAAGGAGGGCAGCGGCGAGCCCCTCAGCACGCTCGGCAGCCTCACGCTGTGCCGCTCCCTCCTCGAGGCCGGGCTCGTGGACCGGTTCCGGGTGGTCGTCTTCCCGGTCATCACAGGCCGGACGGGCAGGGACCGGATCTACGACGGCTACCCGGACGTGGCGCTCGAGATGGTCGCAAGCCGCACGTTCGACGGGCGCACGCAGCTGCTCGAGTACATTCCGACCGTCCTGACGGGCCCGCCCGGCGCGCGGACGTGACGCGCACGCCCGGCGCGCGGACGTGACGCGCATCGATTTCATCCCTTGGACGATCGTCACGAAGATGATATCGTCAGACTATGCCCCAGACCACACCCGCGCAGACGCCTCCTGCGGACGCTGTATCCGCCCAGAACACGGCGGCCCAGAACTCGGCGGAGCCGGCCGGCGTGCGGAAGATCGAGGACACGGTCCGCACCGACTTCCATGGCGCCATGACGTACGGCCGCTACCTCGGCCTCGACGCGCTCCTGCACGCCCAGCACCCCCAGAGCAGCCCCGTCCACCACGATGAGATGCTGTTCATCATCCAGCACCAGACCTCGGAGCTCTGGCTCAAGCTCGTGCTGCACGAGCTCCTCGAGGCCCGGCGGCTCCTCGATGCGGACGATCTCGGCAAGGCCCTCAAGTGCCTGGCCCGGGTCAAGGCGATCCAGCGCACGCTCACAGAGCAGTGGTCCGTGCTCGGCACGCTCACCCCCCGCGAGTACGCGCAGTTCCGCGGCTCGCTCGGCAACTCGTCCGGCTTCCAGTCGTACCAGTACCGCGCGGTCGAGTTCGTGCTCGGCAACAAGCACGCGCGCATGCTCGAGGTCTTCACGAGCGAGCCCGAGGCGTACGACCTCCTCTCCGGCCTGCTCGCCGAGCCCACCCTCTACGACGCCTTCCTGCGCCTCGTGGCCCGCAACGGGTACGAGATCCCCGCGGACGTCCTGGACCGTGATGTCACGGAGCCGTGGACGTTCCGGGAGGAGCTCGTGCCCGTCTTCAAGCGCATCTACGAGGAGGACTCCACGCCCTGGGGCCTCTACGAGGCGTGCGAGGACCTCGTGGACCTCGAGGACAACTTCCAGGCCTGGCGCTTCCGCCACCTCCGCACCGTCCAGCGCACCATCGGCTTCAAGCGCGGCACGGGCGGCTCCTCCGGCGTCGACTTCCTCAAGCGTGCCCTGGACCTGACCTTCTTCCCCGAGCTGTACGCCGTGCGCACCGAGATCGGAGCCTGAGCCATGACCCCCACGAGCACCTCAGCCCTGCAGGCGCTGGATGCGGCGGCGCTGGATGCCGCCGACCCACTCGCGCGCTTCCGCGACCGCTTCCTCGAGCCCGAGGGCGACCCGGTCGTGGCCTACCTCGACGGGAACTCGCTCGGCCGCCCGCTCGCGGCGACGGCGGAGCGCCTCGGCGAGTTCACGCGCGGCGAATGGGGCCAGCGGCTCATCCGCGCCTGGGACGAGCGCTGGATGGACGAGCCCGTGCGGCTCGGCGACCGCCTCGCGGAGGTGGTCCTCGGCGCCGCCCACGGCCAGACGATCGTCGCGGACTCGACCTCGGTCATGATCTACAAGCTCGTCCGCGCCGCCCTCGACGCCCAGTCGGGTGCCGGGCGGGACGAGATCGTGATCGACCGCGAGAACTTCCCCACGGACCGCTTCCTCGTCGAGGGCATCGCCGCCGAGCGGGGCGCGACGATCCGCTGGATCTCGCCGGACCCGGACACCGGAGTGCGCCCGGCCGACGTCGAGGCAGTGGTCGGCCCGCGCACCGCGGTCGTGCTCCTGAGCCATGTGGCCTACCGGTCCGGGTTCATCGCCGACGCCCCGGCGATCACCCAGGCCGTGCACCGCGCGGGAGCGCTCGTGGTGTGGGACCTGTGCCACTCGGCCGGTTCGGTGCAGCTCGAGCTCGACGCATGGGGCGTGGACCTCGCCGTGGGGTGCACGTACAAGTACCTCAACGGCGGGCCGGGCTCCCCCGCGTTCGGGTATGTGCGCCGCGGGCTCCAGGACCGCCTGCGCCAGCCGCTGTGGGGCTGGATGGGCGCCGCGGACCCGTTCGGCATGACCGAGTCCTACGCCCCCGCCGCCGGCATCCGGCAGTTCATCACGGGCACGCCGCCGATCCTTGCGATGCAGCCGCTCGCGGGCATGGTCGAGCTCATCGCCGAGGCGGGCGGCATGGAGGCCGTCCGGGCCAAGTCCGTGCTGCTGACCGAGTTCGCCGCTGCCCTCGCCGCCCGGGACCTCGCAGCGTTCGGCGTCGAGCTCGCCTCCCCGCGCGACCCCGCCGAGCGGGGCTCCCACATCACGCTCAACCACCCGCGCTTCCGCGAGGTCACCGCGATGCTGTGGGAGCGGGGCGTCATTCCCGACTTCCGGCCGCCGCACGGGCTGCGCGTGGGCCTCTCGCCGCTGAGCACGTCCTTCGCCGAGGTCGAGGCGGGGATCGCCGCCATCCGGGACGCCCTGGCCGAGCTCGCGTGACGGCCTCAGGGGCCGGCTCCGCGATGGGGGCCGCAGACGCGCCGACGGAGGCTCCGGCGGGGACGCACGTGGGCGCGGTGGACGTGGTCCACCCCGAGGACGCGCCCGCCAGCGCGCTGCCCCGGGTCGCGGACGACATGGTCTCGCGGCCCGGCAGTGCCGTCTCGCTCCTGCGCACCGTGGTGGGCCTGTACCTGCGCGAGACGGGCGGGTGGATGCCGGCAGAGACCGTCGTCGCCCTCCTCGGTGCGCTCGGGGTGCCCGTCCCGCAGGCCCGCACGGCCGTGAGCCGCGTCAAGCAGCGCGGCCTCCTCGAGGGCGAGGCCCGGGACGGCGTGCCGGGGCTCGCGCTCGCGCCCGGGGCCGAGGCGATGCTGGCCCGCGGCGACCGGCGCATCCACGTGCCGCGCAGCATGGCCGCCGACGGCGAGTGGTGCCTCATCGTCTTCTCCATTCCGGAGGCCATGCGGGATGTGCGGCACCAGCTGCGGCGACAGCTCCGCTGGATCGGATGCGGGGCAGTCGAATCCGGCGTGTGGATCTGCCCCGACTACCTCCGCGACGAGGTCGCGGACGCCGTGGACGGACTGGGGCTCGGCGAGCACGTCGTCCTGTTCACGGCCCGCGGGCTCCCGGCAGGGCCCGTCGCGGCGGGCCATGTGGCCGGATGGTGGGACCTCCACGCCATCGCCGGCCTGCACCGCGACTTCATCGCGGGGCAGGCCGACGTGCCCGGCCAGAGTGAGGGGCCTGCCGAGAGCTTCGCCGCGTACGTGCACTGCGTCGACGCGTGGCGCATGATCCCCTATCTGGATCCGGGCCTGCCGCCAGAGCTGCTGCCGGAGGACTGGCCGGGCGCGGCGTGCGTCGCCCTGTTCGAGAGGATCAGGGAGGCGCACGCGGGGCCGGCGGCCGAGTTCGTCCGCAGGACGCTCGGGTCGACAGGGCTGGACGGCCAAGGCGGGCCGGATCCCGCCTGAGGCCGAGAAGCGGCCGATCCCCTACATGCCGAATTCCTACAGGGGGTCAGGCCAGTTGCCAATGGTGTTCATGCCAGTGATCCTTTGTCTGAGTCTGGGCGCGCGTGAAGCGCGCAGGACGGACTGCGAGAAGGCAGACTCGTCCCCTCAGTCGGGGGTGGATCCTGGCTGGAACGCGGGGGAGGCCGGCGCGTGCGCGCGCCGTGGCCGGTTCCGGGCCGTGAGCTGGAGCAGGGCTGGAAGCAGGACGGCGGCAGCGAGCACAGCGCCCGGAGCCCCGGCCCCGGAGGCGCCGGCCAGTCCCGAGCCCAGCCACAGCTGCCTCTCGAACAGAGGGATGGCCCAGGGCCCGCCGGGAGCGCCCGAGGGCAGGCGTTCCGCGGCCGGACCGAGCTCGGCCGGGCGCTCCAAGGAGAAGACGGGCATCGACCAGTCCCACACCCGGCCGGACTCGAGGGTCGCCCGGGGTCCATCGCCGGGGGCCGCCGGGCCCGTGCCCTCTCCCGCGGGCGGTGCGAGGACGGGCGCCGTGTCAAGGACGGGGGCGGAGCCCGGAGCGGCGGGAGCCGCCGGGGACACGGCCGGAGCGGGCGCAGCAGGTGGCGCGACCGGGAGGACCGAGGGCGGCAGGGCCGGCAGGGGAAGCGGCTCCGGCAGGGGGATCGGTACGGAGACGGACGGCGCCGGGAGGGCGCCGACGACGTCTCCCACCGCCGTGACGGCGTCCCCGATCTCCGACACCACGCCGCCCACCACGGGGGCGAGCGGCTCCAGCGGGCCCGTCAGCAGGGGATGCGCCGCGGGCGCCGCCGCATCCGCGACGGAGGCGAGCATCGTCGTCGTGCGTCCAACCGTGTCCACGGGCGCCAGCTCCGCCGTGGGAGCTGTGGGGGCGCCCAGGAGGGAATCCGCCCCCAGCAGGTCGTCGAGGGCAGAGGCGGCGGGGGCGGAGAGGAGGAGCCACCCGAGCCCGAGGCCCGCGGCGGCTGCGGCGTGACGCAGCGCGGTCAGGGCGCGAGCTCGCGCCACGGGCACCAACGCCATTGCCCCCACCTCCCCCGGACTCAAGGGCCGCGCACGCATCGAGCACATCGTAGGACTCGGTCGGGGCGAGGGCCAGAGCCGGAGCGGCGGTCCGCGCCTGCCGACTGCCTCTGGAGGGCGCGGCCCGACCGGAGTAGCGTGACGGCATGACTGGAGCTCTTGTGCGTCCCCGTCAGGGAAAGATGATCGCCGGCGTGTGCGCGGCCCTGTCCGCACGGTTCGGGATCCCGAAGTTCCTCGTCCGGCTGGCGTTCGTGGTCTTCGGGATCACGGGCGTGGGCGAACTGGTCTACATCGTGCTCTGGATCCTCATCCCGAAGGCCCCGGCGGGCACGTAGACGCGCTGCCCGGCGCCAGGGGTCCCTCCGGCGGTAGGCTCGGTGCATGTCCACCGCCGCCGTCCAGCAGTCCAAGGCAGCGGCCGCGTCCCCGCGCCATCAGCAGCTGCTCGTGACTGTGTTCGGCCTCTACGCGCGCGAGCATGGAGGCGCGCTCCCAGTCGCCGCGCTCGTCCGGCTGCTGGGGGACCTCGGGGTGGAGGGCGCGGGAGTCCGCTCGGCGGTGTCCCGGCTCAAGAAGCGCGGTGTGCTCGAGAGCGTGAAGCTCGGCGGGGCTGCCGCGTACCGCCTGGGTCCGGGCCTCGAGGAGGTCTTCAGCGAGGGCGACGAGCGCATCTTCTCGCCCCACCGCGCCCGGCCGGATGATCCGTGGCTCCTCGCCGCGTTCTCCGTCCCCGAGTCGCAGCGCGCTCTGCGCCACCAGATCCGTGCCTCCCTGACACGGCTCGGCTTCGGCGCGGTCTCGCCGGGGCTGTGGATCGCGCCGGTCGCGCTCGAGAAGGAGGCCCGGCGGCGCCTGGCCCGCGCCGGCGCCGGGCAGTACGTCGAGTTCTTCCGCGCCCGGTACGCGGAGGCAGAGCACGCGGAAGACGGCGAGGGGCCGGGCATGCCGGAGCGCGTCGCCGAGTGGTGGGACCTGGACGCGCTCGAGGCGACCTACGTCGAGTTCGTGGAGGGCCAGCGCGGGGTGCGCGAGCGCTGGGAGGGCGTGGCGCCGTCGTCGGCCGCCGACGACGCCGCCGCCTTCGCCGACTACGTCTCGCTCCTGACCCAGTGGCGCCGCCTGCCCTATCTCGACCCGGGCCTCCCGGCGGAGTACCTCCCGCCCACCTGGCACGGCCTCGTGGCCGAGGAGCTCTTCGCCTCGCTCCACGCGAAGCTCGAAGGCCCCGCCCGGCGCCATGCCGAGCGGGTCCTCGCCGGGTAGGGGGCCCGGCGAGGACGGGGGCCGCGCGCTCAGTGCCCGGTGGGCTCCGGCCCGAGCCCTGCGCGCGCGAGATCGTGGAGCATCTGGTGGTAGCCGGAGAGCGCGAGCGGCGGGACCTGGTGCAGGTCCTCGATCGTGGCGCGGGGCCGGTCCACGCGGTACAGCGAGAGGATCGCCCGGTCCTCCTCGTCGTCGTCCAGCACGTGGTACGCGGCGACCGGGCCCTCGGCGACGAGCGCCTGCGCGTACCGGCTGAGCCGCTCTGCCGGTGCGCCGCCGCCCGAGCTCCATATCCGAACAACATCATCGACGTTTGCCATCACAGCCCCCCGGATGCCAATGCTGCCTGTCATCCCACTGTGACAGTTGTACGGACGTTTGTGATGAGTACTTTGTACCTGAATCGGGAGCGCGTCTTCCCGCGCGACTACTTGGGTCATGCCGCCTGTACTCAGATTCGGGTGGTCTTGCACAGGACGGCCGGACCAAGACCTCCGGCGTCGGACCTGATCTGCCCCGGTCGGCGGGCTACTCCGCGGCGGTCCCCGACCCGATCACGGCCACGCCCTTGATCTCGATCAGGGCCTCCTCCTGCCACAGCCGCGTGATCCCGATCCCGGCCATCGCGGGGTACTCCCGCCCCGCCATCTCGCGCCAGATGCGCCCGATCTCGCGCCCGTGCGCCATGTAGTCGTCCACGTCGGTGAGGTAGATGGTCACGTCCACGAGGTCCTCGGGCTTCCCTCCGGCCTCCTCGAGCGTGGCGAGGACGTTGGAGAACGCCTGGCGGAACTGCTCCACTATCCCACCGGGCACGATCCGCATGTCCGCATCCAGCGCGGTCTGGCCGCCGAGGTAGACCGTGCTGCCGACCCGGATCCCGTGCGCGTAGCCCGAGGGCTTGGGCAGCGACGCCGGGTTGATGGTCTCCTTGCGCGCCATGGTGGCCTCCATGTCTCCTCCTGCATCCCTCGCGGGCTCGTTCCAGTGTGGGGGTAGTCGCGGCAGTGTGAGCCGTGTTACGTTGAGCTTAGTTGACGGACGTCAAGAAAGCGACATACAGGGTCGCCGGGCGACAGAGGAGGACCCATGGAACTGGCCACGATCCGGACTGCGGGCGGGACCTGCGCCGCCGTGCGCAGCGCAGACCGCTGGCTGCCGCTCGGCGCCCCGCACCTGAGCGCGCTCCTCGCCGCAGGGGACTGGCGGACGACGGCGGAGGCCGCGCTCGCGGGCACCTCGCCGGGCGCCGGGGTCGCCGGGGACGCCGAGGGCGTGCCCGTGGGCGAGGCCGAGCTCGCGCTCCCGCTCCCCGCCCCTGCCAAGGTCATCTGCTGCGGCCTCAACTACGCGGACCACATCACCGAGATGGGCCGGGATCTCCCCGAGCACCCCACCCTCTTCGCGAAGTTCGCGGACACCCTCACCGGACCGACGGACGAGATCGCGGTGCCGCCGGCAGCGCAGGGCGAGCTCGACTGGGAAGCCGAGCTCGCCGTCGTCGTGGGCGCGGAACTCCGCAGCGCGGGCGAGGAGGAGGCCCGCGCGGGGATCGCCGGCTACATGCTCGCCAACGACATCTCGGTCCGCGACTGGCAGAAGCGCACACTCCAGTGGCTCCAGGGCAAGGCCTGGGACGCCACCACGCCGCTCGGGCCGGTCCTCGTCACGGCGGACTCGATCGACCCCGAGGCGGGCATCGGGATCACGTGCGAGGTCAACGGAGACCGCCGCCAGAACGGCAACACCAAGACCCTCGTCTTCAGCGCCGCAGCCCTCGTCGCCTACGTCTCCCAGTTCACGGTGCTGCGCCCCGGCGACGTCATCCTCACCGGCACCCCCGGCGGCGTGGGCATGGGCATGCAGCCCCCGCAGTACCTCTCCCACGGCGACACCGTGGTGGTGGAGGCCGAGGGCCTGGGCCGCCTGGCCAACACCATCCGCTTCAGCACCGCACACTAGAACAAGGCAAAGGAGCCAGCATGACCACCGATCAGAGCGCCATCGATCAGAGCACCGCCGAGCAGACCGCCTACGCGACCGAGGGCGACAACGCGGTCTACGCGCAGCCGGACGGCCGCGTCATCCCCGTCGTCACCCGCGCGGGCCACGAGGACACCTCGACCATGCAGTCCGGCCAGTGCGTCCGCGTCTCCGGCGTCTCGATCCAGCACACCCCTGCGACGAAGATCTGGTTCGGGCAGGTCTCCAACGAGCCCGGCTACCGCTCCTTCCCGCACCACCACGGCGAGGCCGAGACCGGCGGCTACGTGCTCCGCGGCCACGGCCGGATCTACTTCGGCGAGGGCTACAGGGAGTACATCGACATGACCGCCGGCGACTGGGTCTTCGTCCCGCCGTTCATGCCGCACGTCGAGGCCAACATGTCCACCACCGAGGAGCTCGTGTGGCTCACGGCCCGCACGCCCGAGAACATCGTGGTCAACCTCGAGGACGTGGACGACTCCGAGCTCGAGGGGTTCCGCCGCGCATGAACACCGCCAGCGCCCCGACGGCCAGGTCCGCCGCCCTCGTGGCGGCCCTCGCCCTGACGCCGGCCGAGCCCGAGCACTTCGACCTCGCGTTCACCGCGACCACCCAGCCCTGCCCGTGGCCCAAGGCCTACGGCGGGGACATGGTGGCCCAGGCCGCGGCGGCCGCGATGCTCTCGGCCCCGGCGGACCGCCGACTGCACTCGATGCACTCGTACTTCATGCGGCCCGTGGACATCGGCGCGGAGGTCCGCTACGAGGTCGAGCTCCTGCGCGACGGCCGCGGCTACTCGACCCGCCAGGTCCGCGGGTACCAGAACGGCAAGCCCGTGTACGCGGCGCTCGCCTCGTTCCAGGTCCCCGAGGACGGCGCCGAGCTCGCCCCCGCGGCCCCGGCGGGCATCCCGGACCCGGAATCGCTGCCGAGCTCGGCGGAGTACCTCGCCGCGATCGAGCCCGGCACCCCGGAGGCAGGAACGCTCACCGCGGAGTCCAAGGAGTACTGGTCCGCGGGCCGCTCGTTCGACATGCGCCACGTCCCCGGCCCCGTCTACGTGCGGGTCGAGGGAGAGCGGGTGCCGCACCAGGCGGTGTGGGTGCGCGCCTTCGAGGCGCTCGACGGCGTGGCCTCGCCCCACGCGGAGGGCTCCGACCCGGCGGTCCGCACCGGCGCCGCCGCCCTCACCGACGAGCAGCTCCACACCGCGGCCCTCGCCTACGTGTGCGACTACACGATCATCGAGCCCACCCTCCGCGCCCTCGGCCTCTCCTGGGGGGACCCGGGCCTGACCACCGCGAGCCTCGACCACGCCATGTGGTTCCACCGGCCGGCCCGCACCGACCAGTGGCTCCTCTACGTCCAGGAGTCCGCCGGAACGCAGTCCGGCCGCGGCCTCGGGCTCGGCCGCTTCTTCGACACGGACGGACGCCTCGTCGCGACCGTCGCCCAGGAGGCCCTGGTCCGTCCCGGACAATGACAGTCCCGCACGCTGGCGCCCCGACAGCGACCCCCGGACAGTGGCGTCCGGCCGGCCCGCACGGGACCGACTCCGCTCACCCCATTCAACTCACCCCAGCCCGCCCTGAAAGGTGCGCCATGGCCCTCACCCCCTCCGCCCACGCGGACACGTTCGCGCGGGACCACCTCCCCCCGGCCGAGCAGTGGCCGGCCTTCGAGTTCACGCTCCCCGAGCTGCAGTACCCGGACCGCCTCAACGCCGGCTCGGCGCTGATCGACCGCGCCGTGGAGCGCTTCGGCCCCGACCGCCCGGCGCTCCTGACCCCGGACGGCACCCGCTGGACCTACGGCGAGCTGCAGACGCGGGCCAACCAGGTGGCGCAGGTCCTCACCGAGGACCTCGGCCTCGTGCCCGGCAACCGCGTCCTCCTGCGCTCGCCGAACAACCCCTGGACTGTGGCTGCGTGGCTCGGCGTCCTCAAGGCCGGCGGCGTGGTCGTGACGACGATGTTCGCCCTCCGCGCGGCCGAGATCGCCCAGATCCTCGAGCGGACCACGCCTACCGTGGCGCTCGTGGACCACCGCTTCGCCGAGGACCTCGAGGAGGCCGTCGCGGGACTGGGCGGCAGCACCGCCGTCGTGCGCCCTGCAGGGGTGCGCCCCGCCGTGGTGCGGTACGGCGGCGACGGCGCCGACGACCTCACCGTCCGCGCGGCGGCCAAGAGCGGCAGGTTCGACGCCGTGGAGACGGCCGCGGACGACGTCGCCCTCCTGGGCCCCACCTCCGGCAGCACCGGCGTGCCCAAGGTGACCATGCACTTCCACCGCGACATCCTGGCCAACGCGGACACGTTCGCGCGCCACATCCTGGCGCCCACCGAGGACGACGTGTTCGCATGCTCGGCGCCGTTCGCGTTCACGTTCGGGCTGGGCCAGCTCGTGGTGTTCCCGCTGCGGTTCGGCGCCTCCGCGCTGCTCACGGAGCGCACGACGCCGGTCCAGCTCGCCGAGCTCGTGGCAGAGCACGGCGTCACAGTCCTCGCGACCGCGCCGACCGCGTACCGGGCAATCCTCAAGGAGGGCCGCGCGCACTTGCTCGCGGGCGTGACGCGCGCCGTCTCCGCGGGCGAGCACCTCCCGCAGGAGGTCTGGCAGCACGTGCACGAGGAGACCGGGCTGAAGCTCATCAACGGGATCGGCGCGACCGAGCTCCTGCACGTGTTCATCTCCGCCGCGGGCGAGGACATCCGCCCCGGCGCGACCGGCCGGCCCGTCCCGGGCTACCGCGCAACGGTGCTCGACGCGGACGGCAATGAGGTGGCGGCGGGAGAGCTCGGGCGGCTCGCCGTCATCGGCCCCACCGGCTGCCGGTACCTCGACGACGAGCGCCAGACCGGCTACGTGGTGGGCGGCTGGAACGTCACCGGCGACACGTTCTACCGCGACGCCGACGGCTACTTCTACTACCAGGCCCGGGCAGACGACATGATCGTCTCCTCCGGGTACAACATCGGCGCCCCCGAGGTCGAGGCGGCCGTGGACGAGCACCCGGACGTCATGGAATGCGGCGTAGTCGGCCGGCCGGACGCGGAGCGCGGCACGGTGGTGTGCGCGTTCGTCGTCCTGCGCGAGGGCGTGGAGGGCGACGACGCGAAGCGCCGCGAGATCCAGGACTTCGTGAAGTCCCGGATCGCGCCGTACAAGTACCCGCGCGACATCCGCTTCGTCGACGCCCTGCCCCGGAACCCGAGCGGCAAGCTCCAGCACTACCGCCTGCGCGAGCAGGCCGCCACCAACGGCACCCAGGTCTGAGAGGACGTACCCATGAAGCCCCTGAAAGTAGCCGTGATCGGCGGCGGGCCCGGCGGCCTGTACTTCTCCGCCCTCATGAAGCAGCTCAACCCCGCCCACGAGGTCACCGTGTGGGAGCGCAACCGGGCCGAGGACACGTTCGGGTTCGGCGTCGTGTTCTCGGACGAGACGCTCGGCGGGATCGGCAACGCGGACACGGTGGTCGCCGAGTACATGTCCGAGCGGTTCGCCCGCTGGACGGACATCGACATCAGCCTCAACGGCGTCCGCCACACCGTGGGCGGGCAGGGCTTCGCGGCCATGAGCCGCAAGGAGCTCCTGCAGCTCCTCCAGCGCCGCTGCGCCGAGCTCGGCGTCGACGTCCGCTTCTCCACCATGGCGCCCGATGTCGAGGAGCTCTCCCGGGACTTCGACCTCGTCCTCGCGGCCGACGGCGTGAACTCGGCCGTGCGCGCGAGGTTCGCCGAGTCGTTCGGGCCGTCCCTGGACGTGCGGCCCAACAAGTACATGTGGCTCGGCACGGACCTCGTGTTCGAGGCGTTCCAGTTCTTCGTCAAGGACACCCAGTGGGGCACCATGCAGATCCACGGGTACCCGTACTCCGACGAGGGCTCCACGTTCATCGTCGAGATGCACGAGGACGTGTGGCGCGCCGCCGGGTTCGACGAGACCGAGGGCGTGGCGTTCCCGCCCGGGGTCTCGGACGAGAAGGCCATTTCCCGGGTGCGCGAGATCTTCGCCGACGAGCTCGCGGGCCACGAGGTCCTCGCGAACAACTCGAAGTGGATCAACTTCACCACGGTGCGCAACGCTTCCTGGCGGCACGGCAACGTCGTCCTGCTCGGCGACGCCGCCCACACGGCGCACTTCTCGATCGGCTCCGGCACGAAGCTCGCGATGGAGGACGCGCTCGCGCTCGCGGCCTGCCTCCACGAGCACCCCTCGCTCGAGGCCTCCCTCGAGGCGTACGAGACGGAGCGGCGGCCCGTCGTCGAGTCCACCCAGCGCGCGGCCCAGGCCTCGCTCGAGTGGTTCGAGAACATCGGCATGTACACCTCGCAGGAGCCGCTGCAGTTCTGCTTCAACCTCCTGACCCGCTCGCGCCGCATCACGCAGGAGAACCTGCGCCTGCGCGATCCGGAGTTCGCCGAGCGCGTGGACGCGTGGTTCGCCGCGGCCCAGGCGGAGGCGGGGATGGGCGACGGCGTGGCGCGGCCGGCGATGTTCCAGCCGTTCCGGATCGGCGGGCTCGGGCTCAAGAACCGCGTGGTCGTCTCGCCCATGGACATGTACTCCGCGGTGGACGGCCTGCCGGGCGACTTCCATCTTGCCCACCTCGGCTCGAAGGCCCTCGGCGGGGCCGGCCTGGTCATGACCGAGATGGTGTGCGTCTCCGAGGCCGGCCGGATCACCCCCGGCTGCGCGGGCCTGTACACCGACGGGCAGCGGGACGCGTGGGGCCGGATCGTGGACTTCGTGCACTCAGCCTCGACAGCGAAGATCGGCGCGCAGATCGGCCATTCGGGGCGGAAGGGCTCCACGAGGCTCATGTGGGAGGGCATCGACCAGCCCCTCGAGTCCGGGAACTGGCAGACCGTCGCGCCGTCGGCCCTCGCCTACGGGCCCGAGAACCAGGTTCCGGCCGAGCTGGACCGGGCCGGCATGGACGAGATCCGCGAGGACTTCGTCGCCGCGGCACGTCGCGCCGCCGAGGCCGGCTTCGACCTCCTCGAGGTCCACGCCGCGCACGGCTACCTGCTCTCCTCGTTCCTCTCGCCGGTCTCGAACCGCCGCACGGACGAGTACGGCGGCTCCCTGACGAACCGACTGCGCTTCCCGCTCGAGGTCTTCGACGCCGTCCGGGCCGCCTTCCCGGCCGAGCGCCCCGTCACGGTGCGCATCTCCGCCGTCGACTGGATGCCGGACGGGAACACCGCCGAGGACGGCGTGGAGATCGCGAAGGCGTTCGTCGCGCACGGCGCCGCCGCCGTGGACGTCTCGTCGGGGCAGATCGCCAAGGACGAGAAGCCCGCGTTCGGGCGCTCGTACCAGACGCCGTTCGCCGACCGCATCCGCCAGGCCCTCGAGGGCACGGGCGCGGCCGTCATCGCGGTCGGGGCGATCTCGAGCTACGACGACGTCAACTCGATCCTCCTCGCCGGCCGCGCGGACCTGTGCGCCCTGGGCCGTACGCACCTGTACGACCCGAACTGGACGCTTCACGCCGCGGCCGAGCAGGACTACAGGGGCGAGGGCGCCGAGTGGGTGCCGCCGTTCCGCGCCGGGCGCCGCAAGCCGCCGAGCGCCCGCACGGACGCCGTCCGCCCGCGCCTCTCCCTCCTGCGCGAGCCGGACGGCGACGCCCTCCCGACCCACCTGCGCTGGACCCCGGCGGCGGACAGGGCGGGGCAGGACGCGGCGGGGCAGGATGCGGCGGGGCAGGACGCGGCGGGGCAGGCGAGGGCCCTGGAGCCCGCCCCCGCCTGACCGTTGTGGGGTCCTGTCCGCCCCGTTGTGGGGTCCCGTCCCGTCCGTTGTGGGGTCCCGTCCCGCCTGTTGTGGGGTCCTGTCCGATCCTTAGCCGGGACGGGACCCCGTAAGCGAGGGGACGGGACCCCGTAAGCGAGGGGACGGGACCCCGTAAGCGAGGGGACGGGACCCCGTAAGCGAGGGGACGGGACCCCGTGAGCGAGCGGACGGGACCCCACAATGGTGGGGACATGACCCCGCAACGCCAGCGCAAGGAGGATCCGTGACCGAGGCGAGCGCCGCCGTCGTCCGTGAAGAGGTGACCCGCACCGTGGAATGGGTGGACACCGACGCGGCCGGCCACCACCACAACTCGTTCGTGCTCCGCAGCGTCGAGGCGGCCGAGGCGAGGCTGTTCCGCCGCCTGGGCGTGCTCGAGGAGTACTTCGGCGCGGCGCCGCGCGTGCGCCAGGAGGTGGACTACCGCGCGAAGCTGTACTTCGGGCAGGAGGCCACGACCGTGCTCGAGGTCGAGTCCGTGGGGCGTTCGTCGATGGTGTTCCGCTTCGAGGTCTGGGGTGAGGCGTACGATGGCGCACCCTCCGGAGCCGTGGACCGTCGCCTCGCGGCGTCGGGCCGGTTCGTGAGCGTGCACGTGCCCGCCGGGAGCGAGGCCTCGGCGCCATGGCCGGAGTCCATCCGGGCGGCGGTCGAAGGGGGGCGGGGTTCCGCAGGAGGCGGCCCGGGGCCAGCCTCGTAGGGCGACTGAGGGGCAGCCCGGTGCCCGGGCGCCGGGGAGGCGTCCGCGCTGCCGGAGCACCCCGGGTCCGCAGCCGCCGGCCGAGGAGGCCTGAGGCCGCCCGAGGGAGCCGGCGCCTCGCGAGGCCGCTGGATGCCGATCTACGCTCAGGCGGGCTGGCGCGCTGCCTGGACGTGGCGGTGCGCACCGAGCCCGCCGTCCACACGGATGTCGCTGCCGCTGACCCAGCGGGCCCCCTCGGAGGCGAGGAAGACGACGACGTCGGCGACGGCCTCGGGGGTCGCTGCGCCGCCTGTGAGGCTCATGGCGCCCTCGACCTTGGCCGTGCCGTGATCGCGTTTGAAGTCCTCGAGGATGGGCGTGCTGACGGGGCCGGGGCTCACCGAGTTCACCCGGACCCGCCCGAGGGACGAGGCGGCCTGGACCTGGGTGAGGACCCGTACGCACTCCTTCGAGAAGCGGTAGGAGTTGCCCGTCACCTCGGCGTCGCCCTCGACCGAGGCGAGCGCGTCGGCGTCGTCCCCTCGGTCCAGGAACTCGTGGACCTGCGGGGCGCGCTCGGCCCAGCCGTCGGCGACGTTCGAGGCGAGGTTGGTCACGAAGCCGCCCGGTCCGATCGCCGGGAGCAGCGCCGCCGTGAAGGCGCGCAGGCCCAGCACGTTCACGCCCAGGACGGTCTTCCACGGGGCGGTGCCGGGCACGCCTGCGATGTTGGCGACCCCGTCGAGCGCTGGCGAGAGCGCGAGGACCTCCGCGGCCGCGGCCGCGGCGCCCGCCGACGTCGAGAGGTCGGCGCGCACGAAGTCCGCCGCGCCGTCGGGCACGTTGCGGTCCACGCCGATCACACGGGCCCCCCGCTGGGCCAGGGCGGCGGCCGTTGCGGCGCCGATGCCTGAGGCCGCTCCCGTGACGACGATGGTCCGTCCGGCGAAGTCCGGCTGCATGGATCCTCCTGCTGAAGGGTGGGCTGATGTGTCTCCCACCACTCTTGGCCCCGCAGGCCCGGCCGGCAACGGGGCCTTTCCACTGGATGGAGAAGGGCCGTTGTCCAGGCCTCCGTCCGGCGCCACGCTGGGAGCCAGTACCGACACCGAAAGGGACTTCGCATGACCACGACCTACGAGGTGTTCGACCCCGCCACGCTCGAGCCGGTGGGTTCGGCCCCGCTGCACGACGAGGCCGACGTCGACCTCGCGGTCCAGCGCGCCGTCGCCGCCGGCCCGGCGTGGGCCGCCGATCGCGAGGCCCGCCGTGCCGCGCTCCGCGGCGCCGCCGCGGCGCTCCGCGCCAAGGCCCCCGGGATCGGCCGCACGCTCTCCCTCGAGCAGGGCAAGGTGCTTCGCGAGGCCGTCGGCGAGGTCCTCGTGGCCGCTGACGTGTTCGACTACTACGCGGACCTGGAGTGGGACGAGCAGGAGTCCCTGCCCGAGCGCGGCGGCCGGAGCCTCACGGTCCAGCGGCGGCCGGTCGGCGTCGTCGCCGCCATCACGCCGTGGAACTTCCCGATCTCGCTCCTGAGCGTCAAGCTTGCCCCCGCCCTCGCGGCCGGCTGCACCGTCATCGCGAAGCCGTCCCCGACCACCCCGCTGTCCACGATCGCGCTCGTGGAGGCTGTCGTGGGGTTCGTCCCAGACGGCGTCGTCCAGTGGCTCACGGGCCGCCGTGCCGTCAACCGCGCACTCAGCGAACACCCGCGGGTGCGCAAGATCTCCTTCACCGGCTCGACCGAGGTCGGCGCCGCGATCGCCGCGCAGGCCGCGCCCACGGTCAAGCGGGTCACCCTTGAGCTCGGCGGAAACGACCCTGCGATCGTCCTGCCGGACGCGGATGCCGCGTTCACGGCCGCGGGGATCGTCGGGTCGGCGTTCCGCAACGCCGGCCAGGTGTGCATGGCTGTCAAGCGGGTCTTCGTCCCCGCCGAGCGCGAGGCAGAGCTCGTCGAGGCAATCACGGCGGAGGCGGCGAAGCTCGTCGTCGGCCACGGCGTCGCGGACGGCACGACGATGGGCCCGATGCACAGCCGCTCCCAGCTCGAGCTGGTCCAGGGCCTCGTGCGGGAGGCGCTCGACGGCGGGGCGCGGCTCGCGGGGGGCGGGGGCCGGGGCGCGTCGCTGCCCGGGCACTTCCTCGAGCCGACCGTCGTGGCAGGCGCCGGCTTCGACAGTGCCCTCGTCGCGCAGGAGCAGTTCGGCGCGGCCCTGCCCGTCGTCGCCTACACCGACCTCGACGATCTCCTCGACCGGCTCAACGCGCAGGAGTTCGGTCTCGGCGCCTCCCTCTGGACCCCGGACCTCGGCCGCGCCGAGGACCTGGCCGGTCGCATCGAGGCCGGCACCGTGTGGATCAACCAGCACACCCAGGTGGAGCTCGACGCCCCGTTCGGCGGCTGGAAGGCCTCCGGAGTGGGCCGCGAGCGGGGGCCGGTCGGGCTCGAACCATACCTCGAGCTGCGCACCGTCAACGCCCGCGCCCACGCTCCCGCCCCCAGCCCGGCCCCCGCGGCCAGCCCGGCCCGCTGACCTGAGGACGCCATGACCCCCGTGAACACCACCACCGCCGGCCTCGAGGTCATCACCCTGGGCACCGCTGCCGGGCCCGCCATCCGCAGCGGCGCTCCCGGCATCGCGACCGCGATCGTGGTCGACGGCGTGCACTACCTCGTCGACTTCGGCCTCGGCTGCACGCGGCAGGCCCACGCCGCCGGCCTGCGCGGCAAGGACCTCCGCGCCGCGTTCATCACCCACCTCCACTCGGACCACGTCGGCGAGCTCCCCGCCTACCTGCTCTGGAACTGGGGCAGGCCAGTCGACGGCTTCTCGACGGACCTTCCCGTGTACGGGCCAGGCCCGCAGACGAGCGAGATGGTCTCGCACCTCCTCGCGGCCTTCGACTACGACATCGGCATCCGCATCACGGACGAGGGCCGTCCCGACCTGCGCCGGATCGTCCGGGCGGTCGACATCGGGCTGCCGGCCGACGCCGTCGACGGCGGGCCCGAGCACACGCCGCACATGCGGCCCTTCGAGGTGTACGCGGACGAGCACGTGACGGTCACCGCCATCCTCGTCGAGCACCCGCCCGTGTTCCCGGCCTTCGCGTTCCGGTTCGACACCCGCTACGGCTCCGTCGTCATCTCGGGCGACACCGCCGAGTGCCGGAACGTCGCGACGCTCGCTGCAGGCTCGGACCTGCTCGTCCATGAAGCCGTCAACCTCGCCTATTTCGCGGCCGGGGACTTCTCGCCCGAGTTCCTCAACCACCAGCAGATCTCCCACACCACGCCCGCCGGCGTCGGGCGCGTGGCGCGGGCGGCCGGCGTCGGGCGCGTGGTCCTCTCCCATCTCGCCGGCGTCGCCACCGACGAGGAGTGGGCCGCCGGGGTGGCGGAGGAGTTCTCCGGCCCCGTCACGGTGGCCCAGCCGGGCCAGCGGTTCACCCCCGCGCGCGTGCCGGCGGGCAGCTGAGCAGACCCGGGGACCGGGGCCGTCTGGCAGGTCTATCGTGGAAGAGGCGCCCAGCACGTGCAGGGCGCCTCTCCGGCATGAGGTGGTGCAGTGGCAGGGCATACGAAGGCCTCCGGGCAGTCGGTCACATCACGCGCGCTCAACGTCCTGGCCGCGTTCGACCAGGAGCATCCCGTCCTCGGCCTGTCCGAGATCGCGCGGCGGTCCGGTACGCCGGTCGCCACATGCCACCGGCTCCTCGGCGAGCTCACGGACTGGGGCGCCCTGGCGAAGACGACCGACGGCCGGTACCAGATCGGGCACCGCCTGTGGATGCTCGGCATGCTCGCGCCCGTCCAGAAGGGCCTGCGCGAGGTTGCGGCGCCGTACATGCACGACGTGCTCTTCGCGACCCGGCACGTCGTGAACCTCTTCGTCCTCGAGGGAGCCCATGCACTCGTCCTCGAGCGCATCGCGGGCACCGCCGTGGGGCAGCCCGTCGCGCGGGTGGGGGAGCGCCTTCCCCTGCACACGAGCGCCGGCGGCAAGGTCCTCCTCGCGTATGCTCCCGTGCCCGTCCTCGAGCTGGCCTTCGGCGAGCTCAGGCAGGAGACGCGCTACAGCATCACCGAACCGGCACGTCTGCAGCGCGAGATCGTCAGGGTCCGCGAGCAGGGGTATGCCACGACCGTCGAGGAGCACGCTCTGGGCACATCGGGCCTGGCCGTGCCCGTTTTCGGCATGGGCGGGCGCGTCATCGCGGCCCTGGGAGCCGTCGGCATCGGGGCCACCCCGCCTCCTGTCCAGCGGACGCTGCCCGCGCTCCAGGTCGCTGCGAAGGCGATCGGGCGGGCTCTGGGCGCGGGGGAGTGAGGCGCGTCCGGGCCTGAGGAGCCCGGCGGCCGCATCCTTTCCATCCAGCGGTAAGGACAGCGTGATCCGAAGCACCCTGCGGACTTAAGGTCGAGGGCAGGAAGCGCGGTGACGGAGATCACCCCCTCGCCGCTCAAGGAAAGGACACCACGATGACGGCACAGGCCGAGGCCGACGTGGAGCACCCCGTCCCCGTCTCCGCGACCCTGGACGCGCTCGTCGTCGACCGCCGCGAGGCCGCCGACGGCGTCGCCCACCTCACGCTGCGCCCCGCCGACGGCGGGCAGTTCCCCGCGTGGGAGGCCGGCGCCCACATCGACCTCCACCTTCCCGGGCACACCCGCCAGTACTCGATCTGTTCCTCCCCGGCGAACCGGGGCAGCCTCGAGATCGCCGTCCTGCGCGAGCCCGGGTCCCGCGGAGGCTCCGCCTACGTCCACGGCGAGCTGACCGTCGGGACGTGCGTCGTCGTCGGCGGTCCCCGCAACAACTTCTCGCTCGCGCCCTCGCGGAAGTACCTCTTCATCGCCGGCGGCATCGGGATCACCCCCATGCTCGCAATGATCGAGGCCGCCGAGGAGGCGGGCAAGGAGTGGCGCCTTGCCTACGGTGGCCGCAGCCTCGCCACCATGGCCTTCGCGCACGAGCTCCTCGAGGCCTACGGCCCCGAGCGGGTCCTCCTGTTCCCGTCGGAGGAATCCGGCCGGCTGGACCTCGAGGCCCTCCTCGGCGTGCCACGGGCGCTCACCCTCGTCTACGCGTGCGGACCGCAGCGGCTCCTGGACGCCATCGAGGACTACTGCCTCGGTTGGCCGGCAGGGGCCCTCCACCTCGAGCGCTTTGCGGCGGCCCCGGGCGCAGGCGGATCGGCCGGTCCGTTCGAGGTCGAGCTGGCGCGCACCGGCGAGGTCCTCGAGGTCGCCGCCGACCGCACTGTCCTCGATGCCGTCGAGGAGGCCGGGGTCCGCGTCCTCTCCTCGTGCCGCCAGGGGGTCTGCGGCACGTGCGAGATCCCCGTCCTCGCGGGCGAGGTGGACCACCGTGACGCCATCCTCAGCGCGGAGGACAAGGCCCGCAGCGCCACGATGATGGTCTGCGTCTCCCGCGCCGCCGCCGGCTGCAGCCGCCTCACCCTCGACCTCTGAGACCCACGGAGAACACGATGTCGCTTCTGACCCACCGCGAGGCCCCGGTCCTCGACGCGGACCCCTTCACCCCCGAGAACCTCGTGGGCCGCTATTCCCTGCACGAGGCCCTCCGCGAGGCCGGTCCCGTGGTCTACCTCGAGAAGTACGGCGTCTACGCCGTCACGCACTTCGAGCCGGTCCACGAGGTCCTCATGGACTTCGAGACCTACTGCTCCTCGGGCGGCGTGGGCCCCACAGACATCCGCAAGCAGTCCGAATGGCGCCCTGCGGGCATCCTCGAGTCGGACCCGCCCACGCACACGGCGATGCGGCGCGGCCTCTCCAAGGTCATCCACCCCGGCTCCGTCCGCGACCTCGCGGCGGGCTTCGCGCCGCCGGCGGAGACGCTCGCCGAATCGCTCGTGGCCCGCGGCGCATTCGACGGCGTGACGGACCTCGCGCAGGTGTACCCCCTGCGCGTGTTCCCCGACGCGGTGGGCATCCCCGACTCCGGCCGTGAGAACCTCCTGCCCTACGGCAGTATGGCCTTCAACGCCTTCGGGCCCCGCAACGAGATCTACGAGCGGGCCTTCGCCGGGGCCGAGTCCGTGGCCGCGTGGGTCGAGTGGGCCTGCGCCCGCGGGAGCCTCATGCCCGGAGGCTTCGGCGAGAAGATCTGGGAGCAGGCCGATCTCGGGAACATCTCCGACCAGGAGGCCTCGCTGCTGGTCCGCGCCCTCCTCTCCGCCGGGGTGGACACGACAGTCGCCGGGATCGGCAACACACTCCTGTCCCTCGCCCGCCAGCCGGAGCAGTGGGCCCGTCTGCGCCGTGAGCCGCACCTCGTGAAGTTCGCCGTCGACGAGGCACTCCGCCTCGAGTCGCCGTTCCAGATGTTCCACCGGACGGCCACCGTGGACACCGAGCTCGCCGGGGTTCGCATACCGGCCGACTCCAAGATCCTGCTCTTCCTCGGCGCCGCCAACCGCGACCCCCGGCGGTGGGGCGACACGGCGTCGGATTTCGACCTGGACCGCAACGCGACCGGACACGTCGCCTTCGGCATGGGCCTGCACCAGTGCATCGGCCAGCCCATCGCCCGCCTCGAGATCGAACTGGTCCTCAAGGCCCTCGTGGCGCGCGCCGCCACCCTCGAGCTCGACGGCGACCCCGTGCCAGAGCTGCACAACACCCTCCACTTCTTCACCTCCATCCCCCTCAAGGTCTCCGCCGCGGCGGGAGCCGGTTCTACAAAGGAGTAGATCCATGACCCAGCTCGCTGATCCCACGCCATCCCGGGTGCTGCCGGCCTCCTCGAAGGACCCGGCCACCTGGTCCTACGAGAAGCGCCGCCGCTACGGCTGGCTCATCACCCTGTCCCTGCTGTTCCTCATGATGCTCAGCTGGGCGGACAAGGCCGTCCTCGGCATCGCCGCCGTCCCGATCATGAAGGAGCTGGGCGTCACCCCGGAGGCGTTCGGCCTCGTGAGCAGTGCCATGTTCTTCACCTTCGGGGTCGCGCAGCTCGTGGCCGCGCCTTTGGCGAACAAGGTCCAGAGCCGATGGATCCTCCTGGTCCTCTGCCTCCTCTGGTCCCTCGCGCAGGCCCCCATCCTGCTCTTCGCGTCCCTCCCGGCGCTGTGGGCGAGCCGCCTTCTCCTCGGCGCCGGCGAGGGTCCGCTCGCCCCCGTGCTCATGCACGGCATCTACAAGTGGTTCCCCGAGAAGAAGGGCGCCACCCCGGCCGCGCTGGCCTCCTCGGGAGTCACGCTCGGCATCGTCGCGTTCGCCCCTGTCCTCGCCTGGGTGATCACCTCGTACGGCTGGCGGTCCGCCTTCGCCCTGCTCGCCGTCGTCGGCCTCGTCTTCGCGGCCTACTGGCTCGTGGTCGGGAAGGAGGGCCCGTACACGAGCCGGGCAGCTGAGCGCGAGCTCGATGGTCCCCACGGGGCCGGTGCCCCCGGGGCCGGGGCGGGCAGCGCGGCCGTGCCGTCTGCCCCGTCCGCAGAGACCCGTGTCTCCTACTGGCGCACCATCCTCTCGCCGAGCTGGATCTTCGCGGTCCTCACGTCCTTCTTCGGGTACTGGACCTTCACCCTCGCGATGTCCTGGGGGCCGGCCTACTTCCAGAATGTCCTCGGCCTCAGCGGCCAGCAGGCCGGGAGCCTCATCGCCCTTCCCGCAGCCTGGGGCGCCATCGCGACGGTGGGCCTCAGCGCCCTCAGCCAGCGCCTCCACCTCCGCGGGGTCGCAACCCGCAAGGCGCGCGCCTGGGTCCTCGGCGGCGCGGCCGTCTTCTCGGGCGGCTCCCTCCTCCTCGCCTCGTCGGTGCAGGAGCCGGCGCTCGCCGTCGGGCTCATGGTGTTCGGCTTCGGCACCGCGCCAGCCCTGTTCGCCCTGAGCTACCTCATCGTCGCCGAGCTGACCACGGTCGGCCAGCGCGGCGCCAACCTCTCGATCGCCAACGCGGTGCTGACCTCTGGCGGCGTCTTCGCCCCGGCCGTGTCCGGGTTCCTCATCGGCGCCGCGACGACCCCCGCAGCCGGATACTCGGCGTCGTTCGCGCTCGCAGGAGGGCTCCTGCTGGCATTCGGCGTCCTGTCCCTGCTCTTCGTCAACCAGCAGCGGGACCGGCGCCGGCTCGGCATCGACGCGCCCGCGCCGGCCAAGGCCTCGTGACGGCGGGGGCAGACGTCGGGGGCTGACCCTTGGACACGGCGGAGGGCCCGCGCGACAACGTTCGTCGCGCGGGCCCTCCTTTCCATGCCCCTTCCGATTGCCGCCTCCCGCATCCGGGGCGTGCGGCAGAAGGGGCCGAGGCCGGCGGCGCTCAGCCCTCGAGCGGCGCCCGGTCGATCCTGCGGTGGTACCGCGTCCCTGCCCGCCCGCCCAGCGCGGCGGCGGCGAGCGTGATGACCGCGGCGACCGCGAGGACGATGACCCCTCCAGTGGTCAGCGTGCCCTCGTCCACGGGGATCCTGGGGAAGCTGTTCAGAGTCGAGAGGACATTGAACTGGCTCCCGGCCACCATGACGAGGACCGCGAAGAGAATGGCGAAGACCACGGCCCATACCCACACGGCGATGCCCTGCTTGATGCCGTTGAACCGCGCCATGCGCCCGGCCACGTAGCCCCCGCAGTAGTACGCCACGAACAGGATCACGGCCACGGCCACAGCTCCGGCGATGCCCACGTTCTGTGCCGCCTGTCCCGCCAGATCCTGCGCATCCGTCTGCGTCGCGACCCCGAGGCCGGCGCCGGCCGCGCTGACCAGGGCGGTCAGGAGCACAGACATCCCGGTGGCAGTGAGCCACCCGAAGAATGCGGCGCCGGGCTTCACCCCGCCGAAGCGCCGCCTCTGCTCTGCGGACACGGCCGCGCGGTCCCCGTCCCAGTCGCGGTCTACATCCCGCTCGCGGTCCCCGTCCCAGTCGCGCTCTGGGTCGCGCTCGCGGTCGAGGTGCCGTTCGCGGTCTGTACCTTCGTTCCAGTCCCGATCGTGCCTCCCGCGGCGTTCGCCGTGGGGTTCGCGGTATTCGCTGCTCATCGGTCTCGCCCTCCATGATGCTGTCGGCGGTCCGGCCGGTTTCCCGGAGGACTATGGGGATCTTCCCCGGAAAAGGGCATCTTGAACCCTTCCAGGACCGCCCGCGGCGCAGCGCCTTTCGACAGGGCGCAACGGCCGGGCCCGGGCGATGGGCGGCTGTACCCGAAACGGCTTTCTGGGTGGATTATCTGTACCCGAAACGGCTTTTCGGGGGCATTATCTGTACCCGAAACGGCTTTTCGGGGGCATTATCTGTACCCGAAACGGGTGGGGGGAGACGAGTGGGGGGACGAGAGGGAGTCGGGGGTGTGGAGAAGGATCAGTGGCCCTTGAACGCCTCGTGCAGCCACCAGGCGCCGCCGTCGGAGGCGATCTTCGCGTCCAGGACGAGGGGCCGGTCCGGCCGGCCGTCGCCGGACGCGAGCCACCGCTCCACGGCCGAGAGGTCCGCAAGGGTCCGCACGGTCGCGGCCTCGCAGCCGAAGCCCCGCGCGAGGGCCGCGATGTCCGTGTCCGGGAACGTCACGGTGGAGAGGTCCGCGCCCGGATCATCTGCCCCGAAGTGGTGCACCTCCGCCCCGTACGCGGCGTCGTTGTACACGATGCACACGAGTGGGAGCCGGAGCCGCACCGCCGTCTCGAGCTCGGCGATGCCCATGAGGAAGCCGCCGTCGCCCGTGCCGAGGACCGGCAGGCGTCCCGGCTGGGCGAGCGCGGCGCCGATCGCCGTCGCGAGCCCGAGGCCGATCGACTGGAACGCCTGCGTGAAGCAGAACCCGAACTCGTCCGGGACGTCGAGGTACTGGCTCGGGTAGCCCATGAAGTTGCCGGAGTCCACGGCCACGATCCGCTCCGCGGGCAGCAGCGCGTCGAGGCGCCGGGTCAGCTCGCGAGGGTCGATCCGCTCGAGGCCGTCCGCGCCGGGCCCCGAGAGGTCCTCGGTGAGCACGTCCTGCCAGCGCGAGGACGCCGCGATGCGCTCGCGGACCTCCTCTGTGCGGTAGCCCGTGCGGGCAGCGCCCGTGCCAGTGGCGCCCAAGCCGGCGCCGAGCGCCTCGAGGACGGCGGCCGCCGTCGCGCCGGAGTCCCCGACGACGCCGAGGGTCACCGGCCGGTGCGCGCCGAGCGCGGCGTGGTCGAGGTCCACCTGCACGACGGCGGCGCCCTCGCCGATGAGATGGCCCTGCCGCATGGTCCACATGTTCAGGGCGCAGCCGAACGCCACGATGAGGTCCGCGCCGGCGATGAGCTCCGCGCTCGTGGGCGAGGAGAACCCGCCGGAGATCCCGAGGCTGAACGGCTCGCCCGCGAAGAGCCCCTTCGCGACGGCGGAGGTCGCGACGAGCGCCCCCGCATGCTCGGCGAGGGCGAGGATCTCCTTGCGTGCCCCGCGACCGCCGCGCCCGGCCACGAACACGGGCCGCTGCGCGCCCGCGATGAGCGCCGCGAGCTCGCGCACGCTCTCCTCGGCGGGGCGCACGGGTGCCGGCGGTGAGAGGCGCTGCGGCGGGCGGGCGGACGACGGCGAGTGCCCGGCGTCGTGCGCTGTGTGCACTGTGCTGGGCGCGGGCTGGGACTGGACGTCGAGCGGAAGGTTGAGGACCACCGTGCGGCGGCCCTCGAGCGCGGTGCGGAAGGCGCGCACGGTGTCCGCGACAGCCGAGGCGGCGGAGTGCACGCGCTCGGCGACCGCGCCGAAGCTGCGAGCGAGGGAGGCCTGGTCCATGGCAAAGTTGGAGTGGACGGACGCGCCGGCTGCCTCGGCGGCGAGCACGATGAGCGGCGTGCGGGACTTGGCGGCCTCGCCGATTCCCGTCGCGGCGTTCGTGAGCCCGCAGCCCTGGTGGACCGAGACGAGCCCGACCCTGCCCGACATGCGCGCGTAGGCGTCCGCCATGGTGGCGGCGCCGCCTTCGTGGCGCGTGGGGGTGAAGGGGACGCCATGGGCCACGAGGGCGTTCGTGACCGCGAAGTTCCCGGAGCCCACCACTCCGAAGCAGTGGCCTGCGCCGAGCTCGGCGAGGGTCTGGGCGACGACCTCGGCGACCGTTGAGCCTGCTGTGGGCTGTGCGTTCATGCTGTGGCTCCTTCGTCCCGGGCAGTGGTTCCATTTATGCGGTTTCATTGACGGCCGTCAAGGACTCGCATATGTTCAAGTCGTGACGCACGTCACAACATCCGTTCACCAAGGAGACCGCCCATGGCCGCAGCGCCGTCGTCAACACTCTCCAGCACCCAGACCGCATGGCCAGTACCCCAGCGCACCACGCGCCTCGTGCTGTTCTGCTGCTGGCTCGCCATCCTCGCCGAAGGATACGACGTGGGCGTGCTCGGCGCGGTGCTGCCCGCCCTCGCCGACTACGGACCTTGGAACCTCACGCCGCTCCAGCTCGGCGGGCTCGGCTCCTATGCCCTCGTGGGCATGCTCATCGGGGCGATGTGCATCGGCACGCTCTCGGACCTGTTCGGGCGCCGCCGCATGCTCGCGGTGTCCATGGCGATCTTCACCCTCACGCAGCTCGGGGCGGCGCTCGCGCCCACCCCGGAGCTGTTCGGCCTGTTCCGCCTGATCGGCGGGCTCGGCATGGGCGGAATCATCCCCGTCGCGGCCGCCCTCACCATCGAGTACTCGGCCCCCAACAAGCGCTCCTTCAACTACGGCCTCATGTACTCGGGCTACTCGCTCGGCATCGTGGCCGCGGCCCTGTGCGCCCTCGCCTTCCTGCCCACTCTGGGCTGGCGCTGGGTGGTGGGCTTCGGCGCCGCGCCGATCCTGATTCTCCCGCTCATCATGGCCATGGTCCCCGAGTCGATCGAGTACCTCATGGCGAAGGGCAGGCGCGAGAAGGCGGAGGCGCTCGCGGGCAGGCTCGGCATCACGCCCTTCGTGCCCGAGGACTGGGCGCCGAAGGCAGCCCCCGGCAAGGAGGCCGGGGCGTCGTGGAAGAGCGTGCTGTCCTCGATGTTCTCCCGCCAGTACGGCGTGGCCACCGTCTGCTTCTGGATCTCGCTCTTCTGCGGGCTGCTCCTCGTGTACGGCCTCAACACCTGGCTGCCGGCCATCATGAAGAAGGCCGGATACGACCTCGGCTCCTCGCTGACCTTCCTGCTCGTCTTCTCCCTCGCCTCCGCGATCGGCGGCCTCGTGATCGGCCGGATCGCGGACCGGTACGGCAAGAAGGCCGTGCTCGTCACGTTCTACGCGCTCGGGGCGGCCGGCATCCTGATGCTCATGTTCCCGGGCAGCCTGCTCGTGAACTACGTCTTCGTGGCGCTCGCGGGCATCGGCTCGATCTCGACCTCTCTGGTCCTCACGGGCTGGGTCGCAGACTACTACCCCGCGCACGCGCGGGGGACCGCGACGGGCTGGGCGCTCTCGTTCGCCCGCATCGGCGCGATCACCGGCCCGATGATCGGCGGCGTCATCGGCGCGGCCCAACTGCCGTTCCAGTGGAACTTCATCATCTTCGCGGCGATCGGCCTCCTCGCGGCGGCCGCCGTGGCATTCATTCCGAAGAAGGCCTGACGCCGCGCCCCGGCTCCCCTCCCAAGCGTCCCGCATGAGGCGTCCCGTCTGAGGGACCACCTCTGAGGCGTCCCGTCTGAGGGCCGCCTCCTCCCGGTCTTTGCCATCTGGCATCGACCGGCAGGAGGCGGCCCTCAGGCGTTTCCGGCCCAAAGGAAGCCCGGTCGTCGGTGCTTGCGTACCCGAGACCCCGTCTTGCCGTCGGGATCTGTACCCGAAACGGGGCGGGCTGCTTGACAAGCGTGTGAGCTGCGTCGCACTATCGGTGCATAGGAATTGAGCATCCGAATAAAGATGCGCAAGACTTGCGGTAGACCCCCTCTACCCCTCAGTCATCACGCACAAAGGAGACGAAGATGGCTTCACGTATGGCGGTACGGCTCGGCGGCGCAGTCCTGGCCGGCCTCGCGGCACTCTCGCTGGCGGCCTGCGGCAGCGATGGCGGCGGCGGATCGGCCGGGGCCGGCAAGAAGGTCATCGGCGTCTCCGTCGCGGACCAGAAGTCGCTCTTCTACGTCGCCGAGGTCGCGGGCATCAAGGACGAGGCCAAGAAGCTCGGCTACGAGGTCAACATCACCTCCGCCAACAACGACTCCTCGGCGCAGGTCAAGCAGGTCAACGACCTCCTGACCAAGCAGATCGGCGCGCTCATCTTCACCTCGCAGGACTCCACCGCGGCAGCAGCCGGCGTGCGCGCGGCCAACGAGGCGGACGTCCCCGTGGTCGCCGTCGACCAGCGCCCCGAGTCAGGCCAGGGCGAGCTCGCCACCTACATCGCGACGGACAGCGTCAAGGCCGCCTACGAGCTGTGCACCTGGATGTTCGAGCAGATCGGCAAGAAGGGCGAGATCGCCATCCTCCACGGCGTGCTCGGCTCCACCGCCGAGATCCAGCGCACCGAGGGCTGCCAGAAGGCCCTCAAGGAGACGCCCGAGATCAAGGTGGTCGCCGAGGAGACGGCCAACTGGGACGAGACCGAGGCGTACAAGGCCACCCAGAACATCCTCACCGCGCACCCCAACCTCAAGGCGGTCTTCGGCGAGAGCGACGCGATGTCCCTCGGCGCCTCGAAGGCGGCCAAGGCCTCCGGCAAGAAGATCTTCTCGGTGGGCATCGACGGCTTCCCGACCATGTTCGACGGTGTGGCGAGCGGCCTGACCCAGGCCACCATGGCGCAGCAGCCGTACATGATGGGCCAGCTCGCGGTGCGCAACGCCGTGGCGCTCATGGAGGGCAAGGGCGATGACATCCCGAAGGAGCAGTACCAGGACACGGTGCTGATCAACAAGGAGACCGTCACCAAGCACAAGGTCGAGGACTTCTACGGCCCGGACGCCCAGTCCTTCAAGTGAGCCCAGCCATGACGACACAGCCAGCCTCTTCCGGCCTCGAGGGCACGGGCCTGGTCAAGGCCTACGCGGGGGTGACGGTCCTGAAGTCCGTGGACTTCCGGGTCCTGCCGGGCAGCGTCGTCGGCCTCGTGGGCGAGAACGGCGCCGGGAAGTCCACGCTCAGCTCGATCATCACCGGCGTGGTCAAGCCGGACGGCGGCAGCATGCGGCTCGACGGCGAGGAGTACTCGCCGTCGAGCCCCGCCGAGGCCCTCCGGCAGGGAGTGGCGCTCATCCACCAGGAGACGCGCCTCATCCAGGACCTCTCGGTGGCCGAGAACATCTTCCTCGGCCGCCTGCCCCGCCGGGCCGGCCGGGTGGACTGGGACCTCGTCCGCCGTGAGTCGAGGGCCGTCCTCGACTCGCTGGGCGTGGACCTCGACGTCCGCCGCCAGGTCCGCGGCCTCTCGATGGCCATGCAGCAGGAGATCGAGATCGCCAAGGCCCTGAGCCGCAAGCCGCGGTACGTCGTCTTCGACGAGCCGTCGGCGTCCCTCGGCGATTCCGAGACCGAGCACGTCCTGGAGCGGATCCGTTCGCTCCGGGCGGCCGGGGCCGGCGTCGTCTACATCTCCCACCGCCTCGACGAGGTCCGTGAGGTCGCTGACGAGATCGTGTGCCTGCGGGACGGCTCCCGCGTCCAGTCGTGGAATTCCGGAGCCGTGGACAAGGAGAAGATCATCAACGCGATGGTCGGGCGCGAGTTCACGTACGAGCACGTCCCGCCCCAGCCGAGCCGTGACTCCACGGTGCTCGAGGTGCGGGGCCTCGGCCGGCGCGGCGCGTTCGCGGACATCAGCTTCGAGCTCGCCGCGGGAGAGGTGCTCGGGATCGCGGGCCTCGTCGGCGCAGGCCGGACCGAGGTGGTCCGGGCCATCGCCGGCGTGGACCGCCCCGACTCCGGGGAGGTGTTCCTCGAAGGGCGCCGGCTTCCGTGCACGAGCCCCCAGGCGGCCATCCGGGCAGGGATCGTCATGGTCCCGGAGGACCGCAAGGGCCAGGGCCTCAACCTGGACCGCTCGGCGGAGGAGAACGTCACGCTCCCGTGGGAGCGGGACATGGCCCGCAAGGGCCCGCTCACCCACAAGGCGATCCGCAAGGTCGCTGCGGTCCAGGCGCAGCGCCTCGACGTCCGCGGGAACATGGCGCTCCCCGTCAAGTCGATGTCCGGCGGCAACCAGCAGAAGGTCCTCATCGGCAAGTGGCTCGTCAAGGACCCGAAGGTCCTCATCATCGACGAGCCCACCCGCGGCGTCGACGTCGGCGCCAAGATGGCGATCTACGAGATCATCCGCTCCCTCGCGGCGGAGGGGATGGCGGTCATCGTCGTCTCGTCCGAGCTCGACGAGGTGCTCGGCCTCTCCCACAGGGTCCTCGTGATGTCGAGGGGCCGCCAGCGCGGGATCCTCCGCCGCGGAGAGGCCACCCCGGAGAGTGTCATGTCCCTGGCCGTGCACTCGGCCGACCCGTCGCCGTCACCCCTCGTCCCCCAGCAGTAGAAAGAGCAGCAGCCATGCGAACCACAACGGATCGTGCCGTCAAGCAGAGGTCCTCGGCCCACGGGGATGCGACCGCAGCAAACGCCCAGACCGTCCCGGTCCGGGGCCGGGGCGCCGGCGGCGGGGGAGTGGCCGGCATTGCGGCCAAGGCGTTCCGGGCGGTGCCGGGGCCGCTGCTCGGCCTCATCGCCGTCATGATCGTGTTCTCCGTGCTGTCCCCGTACTTCCTCACGGGCCGCAACCTCTCGAACATCGTCACCCAGAACGCGGACATCGGGATCATGGCCGTCGGCGCGGCCCTCGTGATCCTCATCGGCGGGATCGACCTGTCCGTCGGATCCACCCTCGCGCTCTCGCTCATGACGAGCGCGTGGCTGTACCGCTCGGCCGGGCTGCCGTTCGAGCTGTGCGTGGTCGTAGGGCTCCTCGTGGGCGCGGGGGTGGGCTTCGTCAACGGCGTGCTCTCGACCTACGGGCGCATCCAGCCCTTCGTCGCGACCCTCGCCACGATGTCCGCCGCCGCGGGCCTCGCGCTGTACCTCACGAACGGCAACCCGATCAACGGCTTCCCGGAGTGGTACCTCGCCATCACGAGCGAGGACATCCTGGGGATCCCCCTCGAGGCGATCATCCTGGTCGGCACCTACCTCCTCGCGGCGTACTGGCTCCGCTTCCGCCCCTCCGGCCGCGCCCTCTACGCGATCGGCGGCAACGCCGAGGTGGCCCGCCTCTCGGGCCTGAACGTGACCCGCATCAAGATCGGCGTCTACGTCGTGGCCGGATTCCTCGCGGCACTCGCGGGCGTGATCGTCGGGTCCCGGCTCGACTCGGCCCAGCCCACAGCGGGCACGGCAGACCTCCTGAACGTCATAGCGGTCGTCGTGATCGGCGGGGCGAGCCTGTCCGGCGGCTCCGGCGGCATGCTCAACACGTTCATCGGCCTGCTCATCATCGGTGTGCTGAACAACGGCATGTCCCTGCTGAACGTCTCGCCCAACCTCCAGCCGGTGGTGATCGGCATCGCGATCATCGTCGCCGTGCTGACGGACCGGGCCAGCCGCGCCCGCCACACCTGACCCGCCGCACCTGACCCGGCCCGCCCATGGCGGCGAGCCCTGCGCCGTCGGCATCTCCCCGGCGGCACGAGAGAGGACCCCCATGCCCGCGAACGCCTACGCCGTCGAGCCGATCGAGGCCCTGATCAGCGACGCCGACCCGGACGGCACCCTCGCCCCCTGCGGGCTCCGACGGCTCGTGATCGGCCCCGAGGCGCTCGCCGCCGTGACCGCGACGGTGGACGAGCTGCTCGGCCAGAGCCGTCAGGACGCCACCCGGCCGAGCGTCCTGCTCCTCGTCGACCGCACGCTGATCTCGCGCCGCGGCGAGGACGTCAAGGCCCTCGTGGAGACGCGGCTGGCGGAGCGCTTCGACGTCGTCCGCACGGTGCTCGACGATGGGCACGCGGAGCTGCACGTCGTGGACAGCGTCATGGACGAGGCGGCGCGCGCCGCCGAGGGCCGTGCCGCTGTCGTCGCGGTCGGCGGCGGGACCATCAGCGACATCGCGAAGGTGGCCGTCCAGCGGGCGGGGGAGGGCGCTGTGCCTCCGGTGCTGGTCACGGTGCAGACCGCGGCCTCGGTGGACGGGTTCACGGACGACGTCTCCGTGGTGCTGCGCGACGGCGTCAAGCGCACCGTGCCCTCGTGCTGGCCTGACGCCGTGGTCGCGGACACGGGCGTGATCGCCGAGGCGCCGGACTCCATGAACCGGGCGGGCTTCGGGGAGATGACGTCGATGCTCGTCGCGCCGGCGGACTGGCGCCTCGCCTCCCTTGTGGGGACGGACACGACCTTCAAGCCCAACGCCGTGCGCCTGCTCGGCACGGTCGGCGAAGACCTCGAGAGCTGGGCGCCCGGCGTCCGCGAGGGCGAGGCCGGTGCCGTCGCCTCGCTCGCGCGGGCCCTCGCCCTCCGCGGCATCGTGACCGGGGTCGCGGGCACCACCGCGGTGCTCTCCGGCGTCGAGCACCTCATCAGCCACATGCTGGACCAGTACCACACCGAGAACGGCCTTCCCATGGGCCTCCACGGCGCCCAGGTGGGCGCTGGGGCGGTCATCGCCGCGAGCGCGTGGGAGATGCTGTTCGACCGCCTGGACGGGGGCGCCGCCCCGCAGCTCTCCGAGGCCGCCCTGGACCGGGACGAGGCCCGGCGGCGCGTGCTGGCCGCATTCGAGCGCGTGGACCCGAGCCTCCGCGTCGCCGACGAGTGCTGGAAGGACTACTCGGCCAAGCTCGCAGCGATCGAGGCGAACCGGGACCGCGTCCAGGCCCTCGTCGAGGGCTGGGCCGAGCACCGGGAAGAGCTCCGAGGCCTCCTGCGCCCGGCGGCGTCCATCGCGCGGGCGCTGCGCGACGCCGGCTCCGCGGCGACCCCGGCGGACCTCGACCCGAGCGTGGACTCCGGCCTCGCCCGCTGGGCCGTCGAGAACTGCGCGCTCATGCGCAACCGCTTCACCGTCGTCGACCTCCTGACCGTCCTGGGGTGGTGGACGCCCGCCGACGTCGATGAAGTCCTTGGCCGGGCTGCGGGGGCCGCCCGCGCCGCGAGCGCCGCACAGGCGGTTCCCGCAGCCGAGAGCAGGAAGGACTGAAGGACATGCGACGCGACTACGTGATCGGCGTCGACTGCTCCACCACGGCCGCGAAGGCGGTCGTGTGGGACGCACGCGGCGAGGTCCTCTCGCAGGCCCGCTGCGCGTTCGACCTGAGCCAGCCCCGCCCGGGCTGGGGCGAGCAGAACGCCGAGGATTGGTGGAGCGCCTCCGCCGACGCCATCCGCCGGGCCGCGCAGACCGTTGACGCCTCGCGGATCGGCGCCATCTGCATCACCCACCAGCGCGAGAGCTTCGTGTGCCTCGACGACGCCGGCACGCCCCTGCGCCCGGCCATGCTGTGGCTCGACACGCGTGCCACCGACGAGGTGCAGCGGCACGGGACCGACGAGGTCCACCGGATCACGGGCAAGCCCGCCAATCCGACCCCTGCCTGGTACAAGCTCCACTGGCTCGCGCAGAACGAGCCGGACACCATCGCGCGCCTCGGCAAGGTCGTGGACGTGCACGGCTTCCTCGTCCACCGGCTCACGGGCACGTGGCTCACCTCGTGGGCCTCGGCAGACCCGCTCGGGCTCGTGGACATGTCCACCTTCGACTACGACGACGGCCTCCTCGCCGCCGTCGGCCTCGAGCGCGGGAACCTCAGCGAGCTGCGCGCGCCGGGGAGCGTGCTGGGCCATCTGACCGACGACGCCGCAGCGCGCCTCGGGCTCCCGGCGGCGGTCGCCGTCGTGGCCGGGGCGGGAGATGGGCAGTGCGCGCAGCTCGGCGCCGGTGCGACGACCGGGGGCCGCGCCTACCTCAACCTCGGCAGCGGGATCGTCTCCGGCACGTTCTCGGCCCACTACTCCCATGCCCGGGAGTACCGCACCCTCTCGGCCGCGGTCCCCGGCGCCTACACGCTCGAGACGTTCATCGGCGGCGGCACGATCAACCTGACCTGGTTCGTCGAGAGGTTCTCCGGGATCGACTCCAAGGCCCTCGGCCTCGGGCTGAGCCCCGAGCAGGTCCTCGAGACCGCCGCGGCCAACCTGCCGCCGGGCTCGGACGGCCTGCTGGCGCTCCCGTACTGGACGGGCGCGCTCACACCGTACTGGGACCACAACGCGCGCGGCATGCTCGTGGGCCTCACTGGGGTGCACGGCAAGGCGCATGTGTACCGGGCCCTGCTCGAGGGCCTCGCCTTCGAGCAGCGGCTCCTGACCACCGGCGCGGAGACGGCGCTGTCCGAGCCCGTGGCCGAGGTCGTGGCGCTGGGCGGCGGGTCGCGGAGCCCGGTGTGGTGCCAGATCATCGCGGACGTCATGCAGCGCAGCGTCTCCGTGGTGCGCGAGCCCGAGAGCACGTGCCTCGGGGCCGGCATGCTGGCCGCGGCCGCCGTCGGGATCCACGAGTCGATCCCCTCCGCGGCGAAGGCCATGAGCGGCACGGGCGTCTCCTATGAGCCCGGTGCCGCCGCTGCAGCCTACGAGCGGCTCTACGACGTCTACAGGGACATCTACCCGGCCAACCGTGCCGTGTTCGCCAAGCTTGCGGAGGCAGTCCGATGACCAGTGCAGCCCTCGATTCCCTGATCTCCAGGCCCCTCCGGGCCTACGACGGCTACCTCTTCGACCTCGACGGCACGGTGTACCTCGGCAACGAGCTCCTGCCCGGGGCGTACGAGCTCATCACAGGGCTCCGCCGCGAGGGCAGGGAGACGCTCTTCCTCTCCAACAACCCCACGCGTGACCCCCAGATGTACGCGGACAAGCTCACGGGCCTCGGGCTGCCGACCTCGCCGGACCGCGTGGTCAACCCGGTGGTGACGATGTCCGCGTGGCTGAGCAGGGAGATGCCGGGCGCCTCGGTGTTCGTCATCGGCGAGGAGCCGCTGCGCCGCGCCATCCTGGACGCGGGGCTGAGGCTGAGCGAGGACCCGCGGGAGATCGACGTCGTCGTGGCCAGCTACGACCGCGGCTTCGACTACCGGAAGCTGCAGATCGCCTTCGACGCACTCTGGCAGCACCGGCGTGCGAGGCTCGTCGCCACCAACCCGGACGCCTACTGCCCGATGCCCGAGGGGCGCGGGGAGCCGGACGCCGCCGCGGTGATCGCGGCGATCGAGGCGAGCACCGGCGTGACCTGCGAGGTGAACGTGGGCAAGCCGTCCGCGCTCATGCTGCGGACGGCGCTGGACCTCCTCGGCCTGCCCGGGGAGTCCTGCCTCATGGTCGGCGACCGCCTGCACACGGACATCGCGATGGCGGCGGACGCCGGCATCGACTCCGCCCTCGTCCTCACCGGCGAGAGCACGGCCGAGATGGCTGCGCTCCTGCCGCCAGAGCGGCAGCCCACGTTCGTGCTCCCGCGGATCGACGCGCTCCTGGAGCCCTTCGCGGGCACCTGAGACGCCCCCGCGGGGCCTCGGCGCGGAAGACGGCCGGTAACCCCTTGCCAGTCTTCTGCACCCACCGATAGAATTTGAATTCAGGACCTGAATATTTACTCAGGCACTCAGTCAGAGAAGAGGCATGATGGATCTTTCATCGCAGACACTGCTGGAGATGCAGCGCCGCATGCTGCGGATCCGGCGCTTCGACGAGCGGGCATCGCGGATGGTCAAGCGCGGCCAGATCCCGGGCACGGTGCACACGAGCATCGGCCAGGAGGCGCAGGTCGTGGGGGCGTGCATGGCGCTGGGCGACGGGGACTACATGTCCGGCAACCACCGCAGCCACGGCCACCCCATCGGGAAGGGCTCGCCGCTGGGCCCGCTCATGGCCGAGCTTGTGGGCAAGGCCACGGGGGTGTGCCAGGGCAAGGGCGGCTCGCTGCACCTGGCGGACTTCGCGGTGGGCAGCCTGGGCGAGTCCGGGATCGTGGGCTCCTCGATCCCGATCGCGACCGGTGCGGCGCTGTCGAGCAAGGTCCTGGGCAACGGCAAGGTCTCCCTGGCGTTCTTCGGCGACGGCGCGGCGAACCAGGGCTGCCTCTACGAGGCGATGAACATCTCCGGAGTGTGGGACCTGCCGGTGGTGTTCCTGTGCGAGAACAACCAGTACGCGCTCTCGACCCCGGCCCACACGGTCACCTCCGGGGTGATCGCCGAGCGCGCGGCCGGATTCGGGATGCCGGGCGTGCGGGTCGAGGACGGCCAGGACGTCCTCGCGGTGTTCGAGGCCGTGACGGAGGCTGTGGAGCGTGCCCGCCGCGGCGACGGCCCGTCCCTGGTGGAGGTGGTCACGTACCGCTTCAACGAGCACTCCGAGGGCCTGCGCCTGGGCACGGACTACCGCGACGCCGAGGAGAAGGCCGCGTGGGTCGAGCGCGACCCGATCGTCCTGTTCCGCCAGTACCTCGAGCGCGAGGGCATCGCCACCGCGGAGGAGCTGGACGCACTCGAGGCCGAGGTCATGGCCGAGGTCGACGAGGCCGTGCGCTTCACCGACGAGAGCCCGTACCCCGACCCGAGTGTCGCCTTCAAAGACCTCTACACCGAGCCGATCGGAGCGATCGCATGACTGTCATGAGCTATCTCGGCGCGATCGGCGCCGCCCAGCGCGAGGCCATGGAGGCCGACGAGCGGGTCGTCATCATCGGCGAGGACGTCGAGGCCAACGTGTACGGCACCACCGGTGCCGGCAAGTCGCGCAAGGACAAGGGCGACTTCCTGGAGATGTTCGGGGCCAACCGCATCCGCAACACCCCGATCTCCGAGGAGGTCATCGTCGGCGCCGCGATCGGTGCGGCGATGACGGGGCTGCGCCCCATCGTGGACCTCTCGTACTCGAGCTTCCTGTACATGGCAATGGACCAGTTCGTGAACCAGGCCGCCAAGAACCGGTACATGTTCGGCGGGCAGGCGTCCATCCCGGTGGTCTTCCGCTCGGCCATGTTCTACGGGCTCAACACCGGCGCGCACCACTCGGACCGGCCGTACCCGATGTTCATGAACGTTCCGGGGCTGAAGATCATCGTCCCGTCCAACCCGTACGACGCCAAGGGCCTGCTCCGCACCGCCGTCGACACCGATGACCCGGTCCTGACCTTCGAGGCCTGCACGCTGTGGGGCAGCAAGGGCGAGGTCCCCGAGGAGGAGTACCGGATCCCGTTCGGCCAGGCCAATGTGGCGAGGTCCGGCGACGACGTGACCGTCGTGGCGATCTCCTCTGCCGTCCCGGAGGCCCTGGCCGCGGCCGAGGCCCTGGCCGGCGAGGGCGTCTCAGTGGAGGTCATCGACCCGCGCACCCTCGTGCCGTTCGACTCCGAGGCCGTCATCCGCTCCGTCCAGCGCACCGGCCGGCTCGTGGTCGCCGACCCTGCCCACCGCACCTGCTCGGCCGCCGCGGAGATCTCGGCCATCGTCGCCGAGGAGGCCTTCGAGTCGCTCAAGGCCCCGATCGTGCGCGTGACCACCCCGGACACGCAGATTCCGTTCAGCCCGGCCCTGGAGAAGCAGCTCTACCCGAACCGGGCCAAGATCGAGGACGCCATCCGCAGGGTCACCGGCCTCATGGCGGGAAGCCTCACCGGCGAGCTCGCCTCCCCGGCCCCGCGCGTCTGACCCACCCAAACACCCAGAACACCCAGAACACCAATCCAAGGAGAGAAACCATGGCACGAGTCGAGGTCCTGCTGCCCCAGTGGGGCATGGGCATGAGCGAGGGCACCCTGGCCACCTGGCTCAAGAACGTCGGGGACGCCGTCACCGAGGACGAGCCCTTGGCCGAGGTCGAGGCAGAGAAGGTCGAGGAGACCCTCGAGTCCCCCGCCACCGGCGTCCTGTCCGAGATCGTCGTCCCCGAAGGCACAACGGTCGAGGTCCGCACCGTGCTGGCCTACATCGAGACCGCCTGAGAGACCAGAGGGCGAAGGGAGAGGGCCATGCCACAGGTTGATCCGCGTCGGATTGTCCAGGATGCGGTCGAGGGCGGCTACGCCGTCGGCGCATTCAACATGCACAACGAGGAGACCACCGAGGCACTGGTGCGCGCCGCCGAGCGCGCCCAGTCGCCGGTCTTCCTCCAGGTGGGGCGCGCCATCGTCCCGCACATGGGCCTGAAGAAGGCCTATGAGATGACGAAGCGCATTGCCGAGGAGTCCGAGGCGGAGTACGTCATCCACCTCGACCACGGTCCATGGGACGAGGTCTTCGAGGCGATTAAGCTCGGCTTCACGTCGATCATGTACGACGGCGCGCACCTGCCCTTCGAGGAGAACATCCGCACGACCCGCAAGGTCGTCGAGGTGGCGCACTCGTTCGGCATCCCCGTGGAGGCCGAGCTCGGCAAGATCCCGGACGCCGACCAGCAGGTGGACTGGTCCTCCTACTACACGAACGTGGCCGAGGCGGAGCGCTTCGTGGCCGAGACCGGCGTCGACTTCCTTGCCATCTCCGTGGGGATCGTCCATGGCGTGCCGATGACCACGGCCCAGCCGCTGGACATCCAGCGCGTCAAGGAGATCGAGGCCGCGGTGGGCATCCCCCTCGTGCTGCACGGGGCCTCCGGCGTCCCGGACGCAGAGATCCGTGCCGCGATGGCCGCGGGGGTACACAAGTTCAACGCGGACACAGACCTGCGGCTCGCATTCCGCTCCGGCATCGAGGCCGTGTGGTCGCAGGGCGACCGCCAGCTCGAGGACGCCATGGCGGAGGGCCGGGAACGGATGATCAAGGCGACCATCGAGAAGATGGAGCTGTACGGCTGCGCCGGCAAGGCCTCCCTGGCTTCCCGGGTGGGCCAGTGACCGCAGTGGAGCGCGAGGATGCCGTGACGACTCCCCTCAAGGGGATCCGCCGCACGGCCGCGCGCCGGATGGTCTCCGCGTGGCAGGCGCCCGTGTTCCACCTCTCGACCGACGTGGACATGGGCGCCGCTCTGGCGGTGAAGGGAACGTTTCCCGGAGCGACCGTGACGGACGGCATCCTCGCGGCCTGTGCGCAGGCGCTCGCGCTGCACCCGGCCATCAACGCGCACTACGGCGACGAGGCGGTGACCACGTTCGGGCAGGTCAACCTCGGCCTCGCCGTGGACACTCCCGCCGGGCTCATGGTCCCGGTGATCAAGGACGCCGCGGGCCTGGACATCCCCGGCCTCGCGGCGGCCCGCAAGGACCTCGCGCAGCGAGCCCGCGAGGGCGCGCTCTCGATGGCCGACGTCACCGAGGGGACTTTCACCGTCTCCAACCTCGGCATGATGGGCATCGACGGCTTCGACGCGATCCTCAACGTCCCCCAGGTGGCGATCCTCGCCGTCGGCGCGACGCGCGAGGAGTACGTCCGCGCGGATCCCGGCTCCGGTGGGGAAGCGGGGACGGCGGCCGACGGCGGCACCTGGCGTCCGCGGGCACGGCTGACCCTCACGTGCGACCACCGCGCGGTGGACGGGGCGACGGGCGCGCGCTTCCTTGCGAGCGTCAAGGAGTTCCTCGAGGCCGTCTAGCGGCGAATGGCGGCATGCCGCGACAGAACCAAGGGCCTGGGCCCGGTCTTCGGACCGGGCCCAGGCCCTTTCTCTTGTGGTGATGGTGTGGAGGCGGTAGCCCTTCGCGGCCTGGTCATCGGGTGCCACAAAGAGAAGCTCCCCTGCCGGCGGCCGGTTTCCCGGGCCACCAGCAGGGGAGCGGTGCCTGCGGCTGTGGGGGGGGTCAGCGCAGGCGGCTGACGACCTCCTTGACGAGCGGCCAGACCCTCGCCACGGAGGTGTGGTTGACCGACTCCTTCGGGGAGTGGAGGTCATGGAGCTCCGTGCCGATGGAGATGATGTCCAGGCCGGGGAGCTTGTTGCTGAACATGCCGAGCTCGAGACTGCACTGCGAGACGTGGACCTCGGCCTCTGTCCCCATGACGTCCTGGTAGGCGGCGCGGGCGGTCGCGAGCAGCTCGGACTCGGGGCGGTAGGGGAACTCCGGCGCGTCGAGCCCGTAGGCCTCGACGCTGATGTCCCCGCCCGCGAGGGCGGCAAGGGAGCGGATGCGGTCGAAGATCTCGTGCTTGCGGGACGTCACGGCGGCCGTGATGGTGGACATCAGGCGGGCGCCCTCGTCGGTGGTGCGGATGGTCCCCAGATTGTTCGAGCTCTCCACGATGCCCGGGACGGTGAGGCTCCAGCTCAGCACGCCATTGGGGATGAGGGAGGTGAGCCGCGAGAGGCGCGCTGCCGCCTTAGTCGAGAAGACGCGTGCGGGCAGCCCGGCGTCGACGAACTCGACCCGGAGGTTCGGGTCGGAGAGCCGGTACTCGGCGCGCAGGGTCTCTTCGAGCTCCGAGACGGTGGCGGCCGCGGCGTCGACATCCTCCGGGCGGAAGACGAGGGTGGCCTCGGCGTCGGCCGGGATCGCGTTGTTCTGCGCCCCGCCGTGCGGGTTTGCCACGCGCACGTCCGCGGTGGAGCCGAGGGTGTTGAGTGCGCGGGCCAGGAGGAGGACGGCGTTGGCGCGCTCGAGGTGGATGTCGAACTCGCAGTGGCCGCCGGAGAGGCCGCGGATCTTCAGCTGCCGGGCCGCGGTGTGTGTGGCAGGGACATCCTCCCATTCGGCGGGGATGTCCACGGTGAGCGTGATGTCGCCGCTGCAGCCGGCCAGGATCTCCTTGTCGGTGATCCAGTTGAAGTCGATCATCCGCTTGCCCGTGAGCCGGGAGGTGTCGAAGCCGGCCGCGCCGACCTTGCCCTTCTCCTCCATGGCGGTCAAGACCGCTTCGAGTGGCGGGTGCGGGATGTCCTTCGAGTCGAGCAGCGCGAGGATATAGGAGACACCGATCCCGTTGTCCGCGCCGAGCGAGGTGCCGTCCGCGGTGATGAAGTCACCCTCGACGAGGAGCTTGATCGGGTCGCGCTCGAAGTCGTGCACCACGCCGTCGTCCTTCTCGCAGACCATGTCGAGGTGACCGTGGAGGATGAGCGGCGGCGCGTCCTCGAGGCCCAGCTGGCCGGGCTTCTTCACGAGGACGCAGTGCAGGTCGTCCTGCGTGGCCTCGAGGCCGCGGTCCTGGGCGAAGCTGACAACCCAGTCGGCGACTTCCTTCTCGTTGCAGGACCCCCGTGGGATGCCGGCGAGGGTCTCGAAGAAGGAGAGGACCTCCTGCGGCTGGAGGGACTTCAGAACGGACATGGGGTTTCTCTTTTCGTGCTGTGACCCGGTGGGTCAGACGGGGAGGGAAGGTGCGGCTACTTGACCACTTCGCCCCTGCTGCGGCTCATTGTCAATGCCACGGCGGCGATGATGACGAGTCCGTAGACGAGGCTCTGCGCCTGGGGCGTGACGCCCACGGCGGCGGCGCCGATAGGGACGAGGGCGACCGTGAGGGCGCCGAAGACGATGTTGATCGGGTTGGTGGTGCCGCCCGTGATGGCGGTACCGCCCACGATCGCGGCTGCAATGCCGGGCAGCAGGAGGTCGCTTCCGAGGCCGAAGGACGAGGCGGCCCCGGCCTGCGCGATCACGAGGATCCCGGCGACGCCGGCGAGGAGGCCCGAGAGGGCGAAGGCGACGACCTTGAGCCACCGGGTCTGGAGGCCCGAGAAGAGGGCGCCCGTCTCGTTGAGGCCGACGGCGGTCATCCCCTCGCCTGCCTTCGTGAACCGGAGCATGGCCCAGAGTGACGCCGCGAGGACCACGCCGACCCAGAACGCCATGGGCAGCCCGGCGAGTGCCGTGCCGAAGAGGGGGGCGAGGAGCTGGGTGTTCGCGGTCGCGTACACGGTGGTCGCATTGCTCACCACGAGCGACGCGGCCTGGAGGATGCCCAGCGTGCCGAGCGTGAGCGCGAACGAGGGGATCTGGCCGAAGGCGACGAGGAAGCCGTTGGCCGCGCCGATGAGCGTCACGAGCGCGATCGTCACGACCGGTGCCGCAGGGCCGAGGGGCCCGAGGGTCTGTGCGAGGATGATGGCCGCGAAGATCACGATCGCCGCGTTGGACAGGTCGATCGAGCCGACGTGGAGCACCATGGCCTGGCCGAGCGCGACGAGGAGGATCGGGGCTGCCTGCACTGTCAGGATCGCGAGGCCGCCGCCGGTGAGGAACGCCGGCCGGAGGACCGCCACGAGGACGAACAGGGCCAGGAACACGGCGAACGGGCCCGCGGTGTACCAGAGGTTGCGCGGCCGCCGGAGGCCGGGCTTGTTCTTCGGTGCCTCGGCAGCGGGCAGCGAGGCCGGCTGCTCGAGGAGTGCCTTCTTGGACATGGATCACACCATCTTTTCGAGCAGGTCGAGTGAGGTCGGGGCAACGACGGAGAGGTCGAAGCGAGCGGTGATCTCGCCGTCGCGCATGACGAGGATCTCGTCTGCCATCTCGAGGGCCTCCTCGAGCGTGTCGGGCAGCAGGATCACGGCGGCGCCGCCCTCCTGCGCGGCCCGGATCTGGTCGTTGACCGTCTGGGACGCGCCGGGGTCCAGGCCGCGGAGGGGATGGTCGAGGATGATGACGCTGAGCTCCTCGGCGCGCAGCCACTTGGCCATGACGACCTTCTGCTGGTTGCCGCCGGAGAAGCGCCCGAGGGGCAGGTGCGGGTCTCGGGGGCGCACGTCGAGGCGCTCGAACCACTCCTCCGCGGCCTTCACACGTGCCCTGCGCCGCAGGAACGGGCCACGGGCCGCCTCCCGGGGGTGCACGAGCGTGAGGTTCTCGGCCGCGCTGAGGCCACCGACCATGCCCTCGACCTTCCGCTCCGAGGGGATGTAGGCGAGGCCCTTGCGGACCGCCTTGCGCATCGACCACCCCTGGACGGGGCGGCCGGCGACCTCGAGGGTGCCGGAGTCGAACGGCTCGGCCCCGAAGAGGGCGCGGCAGACGGACTCGCGGCCCGAGCCCATGGCGCCCACGATCGCGAGCGAGCGGCCGGCCGAGACGGAGAAGGAGACGTCCTTGAAGTGGCCCCTGTGCCCCAGGCCGCGGACCTCGACGGCGGGCGTCTCGCCCGCCGCGCTGCCGGCACGGCGGACGCGTGCGCGGGACTCCTGGCCGATCATGAGACGGAAGAGGTCGTCTTCGGTGACCTCCTCGCGGCGCACATCCGCCACGACCTCGCCGTGGCGCATGACGACGACGCGGTCGCAGATCCTGAGCACCTCGTCGAGGCGGTGGGAGACGAAGAGGACGGAGCCGATCTCGCGCAGGGAGCGGATCTCCCGCTCGAGGATCGCGGTCTCGTTGCGCTCGAGCACCGAGGTCGGCTCGTCGAGGATCACGAGCGGGGCCGCGTGGACGGCCTCGTCGACCCGGAGCGCCCGGGCGATCTCGACCATCTGGCGGTCGACGAACGAGAGGTCGCCCACCTTGGTGCGAGGGTCGATCGTGGACCCCACGCGCGCGAGGATCTCGGCGGCCTCGGCGTTGAGCCGCTTCCAGCGGTAGAACCCGCCGCGGGTCGCGGCGTCCTTGGACGAGAGGGCGTTCATGGCGATGTTCTCGGCGACTGAGAGGTTGGACAGCAGCGACTGCTCCTGGTGCACGACGCCGATGCCCGCCGCGACCGCGTCCTGCGGCTTCCGGAACCTCACCGGGCGGCCAGCGGCCTCGATGACGCCGGAGTCGGGCTGGTAGAGGCCCGTGAGGATCTTCAGGAGGGTGGACTTGCCGGCGCCGTTCTCACCGATGAGCCCGACCACCTCGTGGCGGGGGATCTCCAGGGAGACGTTCTTGACGGCGTGCGTGGAGCCGAACGACTTCGAGACGTTGGCCAGCCTCAGGGCTGGTGTTTCGACGCCGGTGCGGGGCGCGAGGGAGGCGTTGCTCATTTCACGATCCTCAGTCTGCTGCGGTGCGGCCAGGAGGCCACGAGGACGGCCACGATCAGGACGGTTCCGGAGACCGCGGTCTGGATGTTCGGGCTGACACCGCTGAGGATGAGCCCGTTGTTCAGGACGGTGAGCATGAGCACACCGATCGCAGTGCGCAGGATCCCGCCCTTGCCGCCGCCGAGCGACGTCCCGCCGATCACGACCGCGGCGATCGTCACGAAGAGGGTGCCCACGCCCACGGTGGCAGATCCGGCGCCGAGCTCGAGGCTCGCGAGAACACCCGCCGCCCCGCTGCAGGCGCCCGCGACCACGAACACGTAGACCTTGTAGCGCTGGACGGGGATGCCGTTGCCCTGCGAGATCTCCTCGCTGTCCCCGATCGCGTAGGCGAAGCGTCCCAGTCGGGTGAAGCGCGTCACGAAGATCCCCGCAAGGATGAAGACCGCGGCGAGGAGGAAGGAGTTGGGGAGGCCGAAGGTGAGGGTCGAGGGCCAGCCCTTGATGCCGCCGTCGGGCAGGAAGGGGATGGCCCTGTCGCCGAAGAGCACGGTCGCGATGCCGAGGCCGACGAACCAGACGCCGAGGGTGACGATGAACGAGGGCACTCTCAGGCGAGTGTGGATGAGACCGCTCATGAGGCCGAGGGCCACGCCGACCGCGATTCCGGCCACGATCGCCCACGGGCCGAAGTCCGTGCTTCCGCGGCTGTTGGCCGTCATGAGCACGAAGGTCATCCCTGCCGCGCCCATGACGCCCTCGACCGAGAGGTCGATCGAGCCGGTCAGGATGACCAGGGTGGCGCCGACGCCGACGATCAGCGGGATGGACGAGTGGTCCAGGATGGTCCGCACGTTCTCCGGCGTCAGGAACGTCGTGGGGTTCAGGGCCGCGAAGACGGCGATCAGTCCGACCAGGGCAAGCACTTCGCCCAGGTTCTTGGCGTCGAACCGTCGGCGGGTCCGGTGCGGTGGCTGTGATGGGGCGGGGGCTTCGAGGAGGCCCGCCCCGGTGTCCTTGTCTGTCATTGCTCTCACCTGTCGTGGTTGCTGCGGAGGGGGGCGGCCCCGAGCCTGCGTGCGCTGTGCCCGGAGCCGCCTGCCTGCCGATCCGTCAGGGCAGCTTCTCCGGGCCGCCCGAGACCAGCGGGACCGGCTCGGTGTCCCACGGGCCCTTCTCGATGAGGGTGTCCATCCACCCGTCGATGTCGCCGTCGTACTTCGTGTGGTCGGCGAGGTTGTCCGGGGTGACGCAGCTCAGCTTGAAGAGGCTGTTGCGCTTCTCCTTGGGCAGCTCGGAGGGCTTGATCTCGCCGGTGGCGGCCAGGTACGAGGTGTAGAGGCCGATCGCGGCGGCCATGAAGCCGCGGTGGAACGTCTCGCCGGCGATCGCGCCGCCGCCCATCTTCGACTTCATCATGTCGATGACCGGCGGGTAGAGGCCGTCGGAGGCGAACTTGACGTCGTTGATCCGGCCCGCGTCCTTCACGGCCTGGACGGCGCCGATGATCATGCCGTCGTCAGCGGCCCAGATGCCGTCGATCTTGTCCCCGTACTTGGCGAGGAGGTTCTGGGTCTCCTTGAGGCCGAGCTGCGGGTCCCAGTTGGCGGGGCGGGTGTCGAGCAGGTTCACGTCCGGGTACGCCTTGAGCGCGTCCTTGAGGCCGGCCACGCGGGTCTGGCTCGTGGTGCTGTCGAGCACGCCCGCGAGGGCCACGATGTTGCCCTTGCCGCCGATGCTGTCCGCGAGGGCCTTCGCCGTGCACTGGCCGCTCTCGACGCCGGAGTGCTTCTGGAAGGCCACGAAGTTGTCGCCCTGGTCCCAGGGCTCGAAGTTGTCCGGCTTGTTCCACCAGACGGTCACGTAGCCGCCGGCGGCCTTCACGGCGTTGACGATGGGCGGGGCATCCGAGCTCGCGACCGTGTTGACCATGAGGGCGACCTTCTTGCCCTGGGCCAGGATGGCCTGGATCTTGGAGATCTCCGTCTGGGAGCTCCCCTCGGAGTCCACGATCTCGAGCGGGACGTCGAGCTTCTTCGAGAGCGCCTTCGCACCCTCGATCATCGACGCCATGTAGGGGTTGGTGGTGTTGATCACCGAGGCGACGAGGACGATGTCCTTCTTGTCGATGGGCTGCTGCGCCGTAGTCGCCGTGGACGAGCAGGCCGTCATGGCCATGAGCGCCGCGGCGAGCCCTGCGGCTGCCAGCCGCCGGCGTACCGAACGGAATGGGGACATCGAAGACTCCTTTGTGAATGACGACCCGTGGGGGGAAAGGCTGTCGGCTGCAGTGCGGCATATATATTCAGCTACTGCATTACCATGTCGTTTGAGTGTGCTGTACGTCACGCGAGGCTGTCAAGGGTTGCGCGGATCACGGTGCGGACACGGCTGAGGGGAAGCCTGCAGACGCAGGCTTCCCCTCAGATGGGACAGCAGATAGACCCGGTCGGACGGGTCAGCGGAACGCGCGGAAGAAGGTCTGGACGTCGTCGACGTAGACGTCGGGCACCTCCAGGGGCGCGAAATGGCCGCCGTCCTTGTGCACACGGTACTGCTGCAGGTTGAAGTACTTCTCGGTCCAGGTCCGAGGCGGCTTGTAGATCTCGCCCGGGTAGATGCTCACGGCCGTGGGTGCCCCCACCACCGGGAACCGGTCGTGCGAAGGCTTCCATGGGTTCCCGCGGCACTCCCAGTAGTAGCGTGACGACGTGCCGCCGGTGCCTGTGAGGAAGTAGACGGCCGCGGTGGTCACGAGGTCCTCCTTGGGCCACACGCGCTCGAAGGCCTCGGTTCCTACCCCGCGTTCCTCGAGGCCCCAGAAGTAGCGCTTCTCGGTGATCCAGGCCAGCTGTCCGGCCGGCGAGTCGGTGACCAGTGCGGCCAGCGTCTGCGGTTTGGTGAGCTGGATCTCGCCGTACCCGCTCTCGTTCTCGACGAAGAGCTTGCCGCGCTCGAACCAGCCCTTCTCCTCCACGGGGTCGTACTCGCTAGCTGCCGGAAGGCCGAGGACCGGGTCGTACTCCACCCCCGGAGGGGCGTCCGGGTGCTCGAAGAGGTAGTGGCTCATCTGCGCCGGGAAGTGGGTGTAGATCCCGTAGACGTCGTGCTCGTACTTGTGGCCGTGCTGCTGGGTCACGAGCGCGCCCCAGTCCCCGCCCGCCACGGCGTACTTCTCGTAGCCGAGCACCTTCTTCATGAGGGTGTTCTCGAGGTCCGCCGTACGCCACCAGTTCCAGCCGGTCTCGGTCAGGGGAGAGGAGAACCCGTAGCCGGGGAGCGAGATGAGGACGACGTCGAAGGCATCGGCCGGGTCACCGCCGTAGCTCGCGGGGTCGGTCAGCGGCCCGATCACCTTGCGGACGTCCCAGAAGGTCCAGGGCCAGCCGTGGTGGAGCAGGAGCGGCATCGGGTTGGGCCCCTTGCCCTTGACGTGGATGAAGTGCAGGGGGACGCCCATGAGGTCGACCTTGAAGTGCGGCAGCTCGTTCATCCGCCGCTCGACGTCACGCCAGTCGTACTCCTCGAGCCAATAGCGCACCATCTCGCGGTGGTAGGCGCCGTTGTAGCCGTAGCGCCAGTCGTCGTTGCCGAAGTCCTGCGGGAAGCGGGTGCGGCGGAGCCGCTCGTGCATGTCCTCGAGGTCCTCGTCGGGGATCGAGATGGTGAAGGGAGTGACCTCGCCTTCCTTGTGCGCAGCCATGGCGCCTCCTCATTGAGTGTGGATGGTTTCGGGATGCGTGCTCAGGGGTGATGCGTGCTCAAGGGGTTTCGTCCTCAGACGATGTTGTAGAGGGCGCGCGCCTCTTCGTGGGTAGCGATGGGCCGGCCGACCTCGCGGGCGATCTCCTGGGCCTGCTGGAGGAGCTCGAGGTTGGTGGGGTTGCGGGCCGGGTCGTAGAACAGCTCGAGGCCGGTCTTGATGTGCCCGCCGAGCTCGATCGCCCTGCGCAGGAGTGCGGTGTCGTCGAATGCCCCCTGTCCCCAGATCGAGATGTACCAGGGGTGCTTGACCTTGGCCTCCTCGATCATCGAGAGGTAGTAGTAGAGGCTCTCGAGGCTGGGCTTCATGCCGTTCGTGCCGATCGGGTCCATCGCCGTGAGGCCGTAGTCGCCAATGAGGTAGAAGTCCCACATGGAGCCCTTGGTGGAGAGCCCACGGTTGACGTAGTGCATGGCGTGGCGCAGGTGGCCCGGCTCGTAGACGCCGAACACCATGGCCAGGTCGCGCTCGCGGAACATCTTGACCTGGCTCGCCACGCGCTGGTAGTTGAACCCGAACTCGGGCCCCGAGAGGTAGCCCTCCTCATCCTCCTCGACGGCGAAGAGGGTGAGGCCGGTGTCGACGCAGCCGATCCGCACCTTGCCGCCCTCGTACAGGTACGGCACGTGCTCGAGGCCGTTCTCGTGCGGCAGCAGGCGCAGGTTGTTGCAGGTGGTGGGGTACCAGGTGATGTCGGGGTGCTTCTCGAGGACGCGCTCCCACGTGCGCATGTAGTCCTTGTAGGCGTTCTCGCCGAGCAGGTCGAAGCTCGTGTTGTGGGCGTGGATCGCGCCGGCCCCGGCCTCCCAGCAGCGGATCGCGTCCTCCGCGATCTCCTCGTAGGTGGTGGGGGTGTTGGGATTCATCTCTTTGGTGCGCACGCCGTTGATGTGCGATTCGATGACCACGGGATAGTCCCAGGTCGGCTTCATGTCGGCGTACTTGTCGAGAGCGGTGGCCACGGGCGACTCCTTGAATCATTATGCGTGTGCGCAATCAATATGCAGACGATAATGCGACGCGGATCACACGTTGTCAAGGAGTCGCCCGAGGCGTCAGGCCTTGGCCTTTCCGGCCGCCGCAGCGGGTGCCTTGGCGGTCGAGGGGGGATTGGCGGCCAGGAACTCGGCCGTGGCCGCGTCCGTGACGAGGGTGTCGACCCATCCGCCCGCGGCGGCGGCCCTGATCGCCTCGTGCTTGCGCCTGCCTCCTGCCACTGCCCAGCGGTGGCGGGCCTTCTTGAGCTGCTCGAGCGTCACGCCGGCGACGAGGTCGTCGAGCTCCGACTCGATGGGGCGGCCCTCCGCGTCGATGAAGTGGAGGCAGACCTCGCCCACGGCGCCTAGCTCTCGGGCGTAGGCGAACTGCTCGTCCGTGAAGATGTTGTCCCCCGAGCGCAGGTCCGGGTCCACCTCGCAGGCTCCGATGCCGACGAGGGCGAGGTCGATCGAGTCCAGCATCTCGAGCGCCTTCCGGGCGTACGGGTCCCGCTGGAGGAGCAGGTCCCTGATCTCCTGGCTCGGAACCACCCCGGGGATCCGGAGGAAGACAGGCTGCGCTCCGGTGAGGGCGGCGAACTGCTGCGTGGCGCGGGCGCCCTCATGCTGGACCTCGGGCGGGCCCAGATCGCCCAGCGTCTCGACGACGTACTGCCCCCGGGTCCGCAGCGGCAGGAGGGTGTCGATCATCTTCCTCAAGGTCTTGCTCCACGAGGTGAAGGCGATCGTGGGCGCCTCGAAGGCGAGGTCGTAGAGGAGCGAGGCCATCGTGTGGGCCAGGTCCTTGGTGAGCTCCGCCTCGTCCTCGCTGACGGTGTCGACGACGTGGACCTCGCTGAGCCCGTACAGTTCCTCGATCTTCTCCTCGAGCTCGGCGTGGATGCTCTGCGGTACGGCCACGATCGTCCTGACGATCGAGGCCTCCTCGGCCTGGGCCAGCAGCCGGGAGACGCGCGACTGGGAGATCTGGAGCCGCTTGGCGATGTCCGTCTGGCGCACTCCGTGCGTGTGGTAGAGGCGGGCGACCTTGATCATCAGCCTCTGGGTGTCAATGTCGGCCATGGTGCTCCGATCGGGATCGGCCGCCACGGGGGGCGGAAGCGGGGGCGGATCCGAGGGGCCCTCGGGGGCAAGGCAGCCTGTGACCCTTGACACGAAGGGGTGCGGCCACCACACTCGTAATGTCCATGCAGTCCATAAATAAATATTCTAAGCCACGTTCCAGCAGGAAGGAACCCGCAACATGGAGGAGCTGACCGCCCCCTTCGACCTCATCGTCGTGGGTGGAGGAATCAACGGACTCGGGATCGCGCGCGACGCGGCGGTCCGCGGCCTGCGGGTCGTGCTGCTGGAACAGGACGACCTCTGCAGCGGCGTCTCCGCATGGTCGGGCCGCCTGGTCCATGGAGGACTCCGCTACCTCGAGCACCGGGACTTCCCCTTGGTGCGGGAATCGCTGCGCGAGCGCGAGCGCCTGTTCCGGCTCGCGCCGCACCTCGTGAAGCCCCTGCGCCTCATCATGCCAATGTACTCCCACAGCCGGCGCCCCGCATGGCTGATCCGGGTGGGCATGTTCGTCTACGACGCACTGTCCTTCGACAAGAAGACGGAGGGCCACGAGGTCCTCAGCACCCAGGGCACGCTCGAGCGCTTCCCGGGGATCGATCCTGACGGCCTGCGCGGTTCCGTCGTCTTCACCGACGGCCAGGTCGAGTACGCGGAGCGGCTCTGTGCCGAGGTGGCCGTCGCGGCAGCCGGCGCCGGCGCCGTCATCCGCACCAAGGCCAGGGTCGAGGAGCCGGTCTTCGCCGACGGCCGGGTCGCCGGCGTGCGGTACCGCGACGTCCTGACCGACACCATGCACGAGGTGCACGCGCCCGTGGTCCTCAACGTGGCCGGACCGTGGATCGACCGCATCTTCCGCAGCGGGGCGCCGGAGCAGCCACGGCTCAACGGAGGGACGAAGGGGAGCCACCTCATCGTGGACCCGTTCCCTGGCGCGCCGGACGACGTCGTCTACTACGAGTCCAAGAAGGACGGGCGCCTCGTCCTCGTCATCCCGTGGATGGGGCGCTACCTCATCGGAACGACCGACCTGCGCTTCGACGAGGATCCCGGCAACGCGCGCTGCGATGCCGACGAGATGTCCTACCTGCTCGGCGAGGTCAACGAGCTCATTCCGCAGGCGGACCTCACCCCGGACGACGTCCTGTACACGTACTCGGGCGTCCGGCCCCTGCCCTACGCGCCCGGCGTCGCCGAGTGGAAGGTCCCGCGCAGCCACGTCCTCCACGACCACGCCCCGGACCTCCCGGGCCTCGTGACGGTGGTGGGCGGCAAGCTCACCACGTACCGCCAGCTCGCCGAGGACGCGGTCGACGACGTCTTCCGCCGTCTCGGGCGCAAGGCCCCCACGTGCGTCACGGCCAGTCTCCCGCTCCCCGGCGCCGGCGGTGACGCGGCTGCCGCGCGCACGCACCTGCTCGGGCTTGGCCTGTCCGCCCAGAGTGCTGACCGCCTGCTCGCGCTCTACGGGACCAGGGCGCTCGACGTGGTCCAGGAGGCCGCGGAGGACCCGGGGCTCCTGCAGGTCCTGCACCCCGGGACAGGCGCCATCGCGGCGGAGCTGGTCTTCGCCGTCCGCCATGAGTTCGCCCAGACACTCACCGACGTCCTCGCGCGGCGCATGCTGCTGGCCTTCGAGCCGGACCACGGCTCCCCGGTGGCCGCCGAGGCCGCGGCGGTCCTCGGCGCCCGGCTCGGCTGGGACGGGGACCGGCAGCGTGATGAGCTCGCCGGCTATGCGGACTGGCTGACGCGGCTCGCGGTGCCCGGACGGGAGAGCGCCGGCCGGGAGGGATCCCTGAAGGACTCCGTGAGATGACTGCCCGCTATGTGATGGCCCTCGACGAGGGCTCCACGAGCGCCCGGGCGGTGCTCGTGAACCTTGACGGCGAGATCGTGGCCGAGGCGCGCAACCCCGTCACGCCGCTGTTCCCCCGCCCGCGCTGGGTCGAGCTCGACCCGATGGCGCTCTGGGAGGCCCAGCGCAGCAGCATGGAGGCCGCGATGGCCAAGGTCGGCGCCACAACCGACGATCTGGCCGCGATCGGTATCACGACCCACCGCGAGAGCTGCCTGATCTGGGACCGGCGCACCGGCGAGCCGGTCCACCCCGCGCTCATGTGGATGTCGAAGCAGACGGACGGGATCGTGGACGGCTGGCGCCTCGACGGGCTCGACCACGAGTTCCGGAGCCGCACCGGACTCTTCAACGACTCGTTCTTCAGCGCTGCCAAGCTCTTCTGGATCCTCGAGAACGTCCCAGGCGTGCGCGCCCGGGCGGAACGGGGCGAGCTCGCCGCGGGCACTGTGGACACGTGGCTCCTGTGGCAGCTCACCGGAGGGCGCTCGCACTTCACCGACCACAGCGAGGCGTCCCGCACGGCCCTCTTCTCCCTCGAAACACTCGACTGGGACGAGAAGCTCCTCGAGGCCTGCGGCATCCCCTCGCGGCTCCTGCCGCCGGCCCTCGCCTCCGACTCGCACTTCGGCGAGATGCGGCCTGCCGACGTCGGCCTCCCGGGCTCGGCGAGCGTGCCGATCACGGCGATCATGGCGGACCAGCAGGCCGGCATGTTCGGCCAGGCGTGCTTCGGCCCCGGATCGGTGAAGAACACCTACGGCACGGCCGGCGTGCTCACGGCCAACAGCGGCCCCCAGCCGGTCCTCGTGGACGGGCTCACGGCCAGCGTGGGCTGGACGGTCGCCGGCGCCACGGCCTACGAGGCCGAGGGCGTGGTGTTCCACTGCGGCCAGACCCTGCAGTGGATGCGGGAGCGGATGGGCATCCTCAAGCCGGAGGACGAGATCGAGACGGTCGCAAGCCGCGTCGCGGACACCGGCGGCGTCTACATCGTGCCGGCCTTCGCAGGGCTCTGCGCACCGCACTGGTCCCGGGACAGCCGGGCGAGCATCGTCGGGCTGACGCTCGAGAGCGGCTCGGACCACGTCGTCCGCGCGGGAGTCGAGGCGATGGCCTACCAGACCCGTGACAACATCGACGTGCTCTGCGCCGCAGGCACGCCGGTTCCGGAGCTCAAGGTGGACGGCGGCGCCGCGCGCAGCAACCTGCTGTGCCAGTTCCAGGCGGACATCCTCGGCATCCCGGTGCGCCGGCCGGTCGAACTCGAGCGCACGGCGCTCGGGGTGGCCCATCTGGCCGGCATGGGTGTGGGGCTCTGGGACCAGGACGCCCTGACGAGGGGCTGGCGCGTGGACCGCGTGTTCGAGCCGACGATGGCCGAGGACCGGCGCGAGGAGCTCTACGCCGGGTGGCGCGCTGCGGTCAGGAGCGTGACGGGCCAGCACTCCGCGGTCTCCACCCCATGACGGCGGCTGCCTCACCCGGTCCGACGCCGTCGCCGCCGGTGCCGTCGGCCCCGGTGCCGTCGCCGCCAACCGCGGCGCCGTTCGGCTCGGGGCCCGTCGGCCTCGTCCAGGCGGCCGGGGAGCGTCCGGGGGCAGAGGACATGGACCTCGTCCACGAGCGGCTCGCCGCGCTCGGGGCCGGTGGCCTGGGCGAGCTCAACATCGTCCGCCCAGCTTCGACGGCCGCCTTCAGCAGGCTGGACTCCCGCCTGCCCGGGTACGAGGCGGCCCGCGCCGCGCTCGCCGCCCGTGGGTTCGAGCCCATCATCCGTCCTGTGGGCGGCCACCTCGCGGTCTACGGCCCCGGGGACCTCGTCGTCCACCTGTGGGCGCCGCACCCCGATGCCCGGTCCCAGATCCGGGAGCGCTTCATGCTCTTCGGAGAAGCCGTTGCCGGCTCCCTGCGCGAGCTCGGGGTCGACACGAGGATCGGCGCGGTCCCCGGCGAGTACTGCACCGGAGAGTACAGCGTGAACCGCGCCGGCACCGCCAAACTGGCCGGAACGGGCCAGCGGCTCACGAGGCACGGGTACCTGTTCAGCGCCGTGCTCATGGTGGAGCGGGCCGATGCCGCCCGGGCCGCCCTCGAGGAGGCCTACTCGCTGCTCGGCCTCGAGTTCGCGCCCGAGAGCGTGGGCTGCGTTGCGGATGCCGTGCCGGGTGCGACGGCGGACAGCCTCCGCCACACCCTCGCCGCGGCAGTCGGGCGCCTCGTCCCGCTGTCTCCCCGCACTTCCTCCTCATCCGCCCCCTCATCCGCCCTTGCATCCCCTTCTGGTCTTCCGCCCGCATCCACAGCGATCCCCGCATCCGCAATCTCCTAGGAGCATTCCGTGGCCCAGCCGCCCACCGACCGCACGTCCACCCATCCCGGCACCGCAGCCGCGCCGCGCCCAGGCGTCCAGGCCCTGCGCGACCGCCCGCGTGCGCGGGTGCTGGTGGTCGGTGGGGGGATCAATGGGGTGGGGACGTTCCGGGAGCTGGCGCTGCAGGGGGTGGATGTGGTGCTGGTGGAGCGCGGTGACTACTGCCAGGGTGCTTCGGGGGCGTCCTCGCACATGATCCATGGCGGGATCCGGTATCTGGAGAACGGGGAGTTCCGGCTCGTGCACGAGTCGGTGGTCGAGCGGAACAGGCTGCTGCGGATCGCCCCGCACTATGTGAAGCCGCTGCAGACCACGATCCCGGTGTTCTCCACGTTCTCGGGCATCCTGAACGCGCCGCTGCGGTTCCTGACCCACCGCTCGGGCAGGCCGGGCGAGCGCGGGGCGGTGCTGATCAAGATCGGCCTGAGCCTGTACGACCTGTTCTCCCGTCAGGGCGGGTCGGTGCCCCGGCACCGGTTCCTGGGCCGGAGGAAGGCCCTGGCGGAGCTGCCGGCCCTGCGCCCGGATGTGAAGTACACCGCGACGTACTTCGATGCCTCGGTGCACGATCCGGAGCGGCTGACCCTGGACGTGCTGCGCGACGGGCTCGCTGCCGGTGCGCATGCCCGGGCGAGCAACTACGTCTCGGCCGTGGGCATCACCGGGGCGGGCGAGGGCGCGGCGGTGCGGCTGCGCGATGGGCTGACCGGGGAGGAGTTCGACTTCGCCGCGGAGGTGGTGGTGAACACCACCGGGGCGTGGGTCGATGCCACCAACGGCGCCCTCGGGGCACCGACGCGGTTCATGGGCGGGACGAAGGGCTCGCACATCGTGCTGGACCATCCGGAGCTCCTCGCGGCGTGCGCGGGCCGGGAGATCTTCTTCGAGCACAGCGACGGGCGGATCGTGCTGATCTACCCGATCGGGGACCGGGTGCTGGTGGGCACGACGGACATCGACGCCGGGGAGGACCTCGAGCCGGTGTGCACGGATGCGGAGATCGAGTACTTCTTCGACCTCATCCGCCACGTCTTCCCGTCGGTCCGGGTGGGCCGGGAGAGCATCGTCTACACCTTCTCCGGGGTGCGCCCGCTGCCGCGGCATGACGACACCGCCCCGGGGTTCGTCTCGCGGGACTACCGGATCGAGAAGGCCGCGCTGCCGGGCGGGGCGGGCCAGGGGATGCTGAGCCTGGTGGGCGGGAAGTGGACGACCTTCCGGGCCCTGTCCGAGCATCTGGCCGACGAGGTCCTGGCCCTGCTCGGACACGGCCGGTCGGTGGGCACCGGGGAGCTGCCGATCGGCGGCGGCCGCGGCTTCCCCACCGACGAGGAAGGCGTGCAGGCCTGGCTCAAGGCCCACACCGGCCCGGGCATCGACGCCCACCGCGCAGAGATCCTGCTC
>NZ_JBDFRB010000016.1:0-74347 GCF_039615075.1 Sinomonas halotolerans
GGCGTTGCGGGCGGCGAGGAGGGTTGCGGCCTCCTGGCGGGTGGTGCCGGAGCTCTCGATGTGGGCCAGGTGGGCGGGGATCTCCAGGCCCTTCTTGCGCATCGCGGTGGCCCAGAGCCGGCCGGCGCGGTAGGAGGAGCGCACGAGCGGGCCGGACATGACCCCGAGGAAGCCGATCTCCTCGGCCTCGGCGGAGAGCTCGACGAACTCCTCGGGCTTGACCCACCGCTCCACGGGGTGGTGCCGCTCGGAGGGGCGCAGGTACTGGGTGATCGTGACCAGGTCGCAGCCGGCCTCGTGGAGGTCGCGCAGGGCCTCGGAGACCTCCTGACGGGTCTCGCCCATGCCCAGGATGAGGTTGGACTTGGTGACCATGCCCCGGTCCCGGCCCTGGCTGATCACGTCCAGGGAGCGCTCGTAGCGGAACGCGGGGCGGATGCGCTTGAAGATCCGCGGGACGGTCTCGACGTTGTGCGCGAACACCTCGGGGGCGGAGTCGCAGATCGCGCCGATGTGCTCGGGCCTGCCGGAGAAGTCGGGGATGAGGATCTCCACGCCGGTGCCGGGGTTGAGCTCGTGGATCCTGCGGACCGTCTCGGCGTAGAGCCAGGTGCCCTCGTCCTCGAGGTCGTCCCGGGCCACGCCGGTCACGGTCGCGTAGCGCAGCCCCATGGACTGCACGGAGCGGGCGACCTTGGTCGGCTCGGAGCGGTCCAGCGGGGAGGGCCGGCCGGTGTCGATCTGGCAGAAGTCGCAGCGGCGGGTGCACTCGGAGCCGCCGATGAGGAAGGTGGCCTCCTTGTCCTCCCAGCACTCGAAGATGTTCGGGCAGCCGGCCTCCTCGCAGACCGTGTGCAGGCCCTCCTTCTTCACCTGGCCCTTGAGCTGGACGAACTCCGGGCCCATCTGGACCTTGGCCTTGATCCAGTCCGGCTTGCGCTCCACCGGGACCTGGGCATTGCGGGCCTCGACCCGCAGCAGGCGGCGGCCTTCAGGGGCGAGCGTCATACGAGGGCTCCTTCGGTTGCTCGCGAGTCGTCGGCGACGAACTCGCCGGCGCGGCGCGCGAGCTCCTGGCTGATGCGTCCCGCGATGTCGCTCGGGCTGACATCCCGGCCGCACTCGGCCGAGATCGTGGTGGTGCCGGCATCGGTGATGCCGCACGCGATGATCTGGGCGTACGGCTCGAGGCTGTTGTTGCAGTTGATGGCGAACCCATGGCCGGTCACACCCTCGTGGACGCTGATGCCGATGGCCGCGATCTTGCGGTCCGGTCCATTCTCGTCGGCCCTGACCCAGACGCCCGAGCGGCCGTCCACATGCTCGGCCTTGATCCCATACTCGGAGATGACGGTGATCATGACCTCCTCGAGGAGCTCGACGTAGGCGCGGATGCCGCGAGGCTGCGCGAGCCGCACGATCGGATAGCCGACGAGCTGCCCAGGACCGTGCCAGGTGAGCTTGCCGCCGCGGTCCACCGGGACCACTGGGGTCCCATCGAGGGGACGCTCGTGGTCCTCGGTGCGCTTCCCGGCGGTGTACACGGCGGCGTGCTCGAGGAGGAGGACAGTGCTGGGGGCAGTGCGCGCGACCACGGCTGTGTGGAGGCTGCGCTGCGCCTCGAGCCCGGCTTCGTAGTCGACGAAGTCAGGCGCGAACCCGAGGTGGGTGAACGCAAGAGTCATGCCGACCAGCTTAACCCTCGCAGCGTGCCTGCGCCGAAGCCGTGTGTCCAAGGTCGCACTCGGGGCCTGCGGCCCGGCTTGTGGATAACTTCTGAGGCCGTTCCGCGATCTGCGGTAGACATGAGCCATGGAACCGCAGCCGAAGGGAGCCAGCCCGGTGCCGGCCGAGGGAGCGCCTGTGCCCCGTGTGCCGGGCTACGAGACCCTCCGCCGCCTTGGTGGAGGCGGGTCGGGCGACGTGTGGCTCGTCCGCCACGGAGCAACGGGCGCCCTTCACGCCGCCAAGGTAGTGCGCGCGCCAGGGCCAGCCGGGGCGGGCCCCGAGGAGGTCCTCGCCGCCGCCCGCCGCGAGGCCAGGATCGCTGGCGCGCGTGAACACGAGCACATCCTGGCCGTGCACGAGGTCCTCTTGGCCGAGTCCGACGGCGCGTGCCCAGGCATCGCCGCTCGTGACGGTGGGAGCAGGAACGCCGCAGGCATCGCGCTCGTCACGGACTACGCCGCGGGCGGGTCTCTCGCCCGCCTTGTGGCCGCGCGCGGACGTATCAGCGCGGGTGAGACCGTGACCGCGGTCGGCCCGATCGCACAGACGCTCGCAGGCCTGCATGCCGAGGGGACCGTGCACGGCGACGTCTCGCCGGGGAATGTCCTGTTCACGGCACAGGGCAAGCCGATCCTGGCCGACTTCGGCCTGGGCCGCATGCTCGGCGACCCGGCTGCAGTTGCGGCAGGGACCCCTGGGTTCGAGGCCCCGGAACCCGGCGCGGGCCCGGGGGCCGCCGCGCAGCTCGCGCTGCGGGACGTGTACTCGCTCGGGGCCCTCGTCTGGTTCTGCCTCACTGGGTCGCCGCCTCCGCGCACGGCGGAGCGGCCGCCGCTCGCGCTCGTCGCCGAGGACATCCCTGCTGCCCTCGCCGCGGCTGTCGAGGCCGCGCTCCGCGACGCCCCGCGCGAGCGGCCGTCCGCGGCGGAGTTCGGCCAGACTGTCTTCCGCAGCGCCCGGCCCGAGCCAGTGGACCTCGCCCCGGCAGTCGACGAGTCCGTCCTGCCCGAGCTGCTCACCCGCCTCCACGACGCCTCCGGGAAGGGCCGACGCCGCGACCGCAGGCTGGCCGCCCGCGCGTCCCGCCGGCGGGGCAGCGGCGCAGCCTCGGCCCCGCAGGCCAGGACGCCGCCGTCGCGAAGCCAGCACCCTGCCGGGCCCGCCGCGGTCCCGCGCCGAGCCGTGCTCACTGGGGCCGCGGCAGCGGTCCTGCTGCTCGTGGCCCTCGGGGCGGGCGCCGTCTGGGCAGGGTCCATCGCGCAGCAGCAGCGGTCACAGGCCGAGTCTGCCGTCCAGGCCGGGGCGAGCGGCTGGGGTGGACTTCCCGAGTCCCTGAGACGCTCCGCCGAGGCAGACGATCCGGTCCAGGCCGTCCAGGCGCTCTCTGAGATCCGCGCGAGGGCCATCGCGGACCGGGACCTGGGGATGCTCGCCGAGGTGAACGCCCCCGGGTCCCAGGCAGCCCACGCCGACGAGTCCCTCGTCCAGGCGCTTGTGGGCGAGGGGCGCCGGCTCGAGGGCTTCAGCGCGACCGTCACGGCAGCGCGGCTCGAGGCAGGGCCGCCCGCCGGGAGAGGCGGTGCGGCCGCGGCGGGGGACACCGCCGTCGTGCGCGTGAGCGTGGTGACGAGCGGCTACCGGGTGGTCGACGAGGCGGGGGAGCGCATAGGCGAGCAGCCTGCGGGGAAGGACCAGGAGCTGAAGGTGGTCCTCGTGAAGGGCTCCGAGCGCTGGCAGGTCGGGCAGATCCTGGGCGGCTGAGTGACCGGCGACACGATCGCCGCGGGGCCGGTCCGGCGGGACCCGCCCGCGCCGGGCTCCTGCCTATGATCGGTGGATGACTGGCTCCCGCTACTTCCGCTACCCGCACGTGCACGGTGACCGCATCGTGTTCGTCGCCGAGGACGACGTCTGGCTCGCCCCCGTGGCCGGGGGCCGTGCGTCCCGGCTCTCCTCCCTCGGCCTCCCAGCCCGGGCCCCGCGCTTCTCCCCGGACGGCCGCACCGTGGTCTGGACAGCGGTCCAGGGCAGCGCGCCGGAAGCCGTGTGCGCCGACGTCGAGGGCGGCGGTTTCCGCCAGCTGACCTACTTCGGGCACTCCTCGACGCGAGTCGTGGGATTCGACCCCGCCGGCCGGGCCGTCGTCGTGAGCGCCCACAACCAGCCGGACTCCCGGCTCACCCACGCGTACGCCGTGCCCTTGGACGGCGGATGGCCCGAGGAACTCCCCTACGGCCCGGTCGCCTCAGCAGCCTATGGTCCGCGGATCGGGGACGAGCGCCCGGTGGTCCTCGGAAGCGTCCTCTCGCGCGAGCCGGCGGCCTGGAAGCGGTACCGCGGCGGCACCGCTGGCAGGCTCTGGATCGATGCCGACGGCGGCGGCGGGTTCCGCCGGCTTGTCCCCGGCCTCGACGGCAACCTCTCGGACCCGATGTGGGTGGACGGCCGGGTCGCCTTCCTCTCGGACCACGAGGGGATCGGCAACCTCTACTCGGTCGACCAGGGCGGGGGCGACCTGCGCCGGCACACGGACTTCGACCGGTTCTACGCGCGCCACTCGAGCACCGACGGCCGCCGCATCGTCTTCGAGTCCGCAGGAGAGCTGTGGATCCTCGACGAGCTCGACGCCGAGGCGCGGCGGCTCGAGATCGCGCTCGCGTCGGCATCGACCTCGCGCCGCCCCGTGCCGCTCGCCGTGGGGCGGCACCTCGGCGATGCCGTGCCCAGCACCGACGGGCGCGCGAGCGTCGTCGAGGCCCACGGGACCGTCCACTGGCTCACGCACCGGGACGGGCCGTCCCGCGTCGTCGAGGCCACCCCCGGCGTGCGCGCTCGGCTCGCCCGTCCCCTCGCGGGGCCGTCGGTCGCGTACATCGCGGACCACGGCGGAGAGGAGGGGCTCTTCATCCGGCGCCTCCTCGCGGACGCCCCGGTGAACGTCCCCGGGCCCCAGGCATCCGCCGAGCTCGAAGGCGCCGCGCCCGAGGCGGCAGAGGCCATCACGGTAGGCATCCCGGCCCCCGTCCCGGCAGCCGGTGCGTTCGCCGGGTCCGCCGACGGAACGGCGGCCGAGCCGTTCGAGCCCGCCGTCCTGCGGGGCCGTCGCGGCAGCGCAGGGGAGACGGGCGATGAGGGGCCGGGCGCGGCCGCCTCACCTTCGACGCCGTCGGCCGACGCGCAGGCACCGGCCGCCGTCGCGGAGGGGTCCCGGCAGCGCACGCAGATCACGCTGCCGACCGCGAGCCGGGTCGCCGAGCTCCTCCCCAGCCCCGACGGCCGCCGCATCGCCGTCGGCACCGCATTCGGCGAGGTCCACCTCGTGGATGTCGAGGACGGCACGGCGGAGACTCTGAGCAGTGTCGGACAAGGCACCATCGATGACTTCGCGTGGAGCCCCGACTCGAGATGGCTCGCCTGGAGCGAGCCTGTCACGGCACTGGGGAGCCGGTCCCGCCTCCGCATCGCTGACTGCGTGGACGGGACGGTCGCAGAAATCACCGATGGGCGCTTCTGGGATGCCTCGCCCGCGTTCACGCCTGATGGCGCCTATCTCGCCTTCCTCTCGGGGCGCAGCTTCGACCCGGTCTACGACGGGCACTCCTTCGACCTGTCCTTCCCCAGCCCCATCAAGCCCTACATGGTCCCGCTCGCGGCCACGACGGCCGCACCCTTCGGGCCCCGTGTCGCGGACTTCGGGGCGGAGCGCGCGCAGGCAGACGACGCCGCTGCGGGCCCGCGCCGGGCGGGCGAGGAGGGCCAGGATGCCGGCTCGGTCCCGCCGGTCCGGGTGGACCTCGAGGGAATTGCCCACCGCGTGGTGGCGCTCCCCGTCCGCCAGGGCAACTACTCGAGCCTGACGGCGTCCGAGGGGGCTCTCCTGTGGCTCTCGCGCGACCTCGCGGGCGCCACGGGGGAAGGCCGCGCCAAGCCCGGCGACAAGGATCCGCTGCCGAGCCTCGAACGGCTGGACCTCGGCAAGGGGACGGTCACGACCCTCGTCGAGTCCCTTGACTCGTACCGCCTGAGCGGCGACGGCAGCCGCGTCGTGTTCATCCGCGAGAAGACCGTGCACAGCGTGCCCAGTGCTGCCCCGGCCGAGGACAGCCACCCCGACCACATCTCAGTTGAGCTCGACAGGATCCGCGTCCGGCTCAACCCGCTCGACGTGTGGCGGCAGGCCTTCGACGAGGCCTGGCGCCTCCAGCGGGACTTCTTCTGGACCCCGGACATGGCAGGCGCCGACTGGACGGAGATCGGGGAGCGGTATCGGGAGATCGTCCCGCGCCTCGGTTCGCACGACGACCTCCTGGACCTCCTCTGGGAGCTCCACGGAGAGCTCGGCACTTCCCACGCCTACGTCATCCCCGCGACCGTCACAGAGCCGGGGGCCGGGGGCCAGGGACGACTCGGAGCCGAGTTCGCGTTCGATGGCGGGTGGACGGTGCGCCGCGTCCTCGCGAGCGAGTCCTCCGACCCCCTCGCCGTCTCGCCGCTCGCCTCGCCGGGCGCCGACGTGCGACCCGGGGACCTGGTCCTCGAAGTGGACGGCGTTCCCCTCCGCCGCGACCTGCCGCCCGCGATGGCGCTCGCAGGGGCGGCCGGAAGGACGGTCGAACTGACCATGCTCAACGGCCCCGCCCACGGCGAGGCTGCCGGCGCGCGGCGGCGGATCGCCGTCGTGCCCGTGAAGGACGAGGAACGGCTGCGGTACCAGGACTGGGTCCAGGCGAACAGGCGCCTCGTGCGGGCGGCCTCCGAGGGCCGGTTCGGCTACCTCCACGTCCCGGACATGGGGGCACGCGGCTGGGCGCAGCTGCACCGTGACCTCGACACCGAGACCGCGCTCGACGCGCTCGTCGTCGACGTTCGCCGGAACCGGGGCGGCCACACCTCCCAGCTGGTCGCCGAGCTCATCGGGCGCCGGGTGACCGGATGGAGTGTGCCGCGGGGCGAGCAGCCTCGGACCTACCCGCACCATGCGCCGCGCGGTCCGGTCGTGGTCCTCGCTGACGAGTTCGCCGGCTCCGACGGCGACATCATCACCCAGGTTGCCAAGCTGCGGGGGATCGGTCCGGTCATCGGGACGAGGACCTGGGGCGGCGTGGTCGGAATCGACAACCGGTTCCGGCTGGCCGACGGCACCGGCGTGACCCAGCCGAGGTACGCGACATGGTTCTCCGGCGGGATCGGCTGGGACGTCGAGAACCGCGGGGTAGAGCCCGACATCGAGGTCCCCTACCCGCCGCACGCCTACGGGGCCGGCATCGACCCGCAGCTCGAGCAGGGGATCGGGGTCCTCAAGGAGATGCTCGCGGAGATCCCGACCCAGCGCCCCCCGGCGCGCGAGGGCTACCGCTCTGTTCGTCCCGCACCGCTTCCGCCGCGGCCCCAGGACAGGGCTGCCGCGGAGGCAGTGCCCGCCTACGAGGGCTGAGAGGCCGGGGGTCCGGGCCTGGGGACCCGTGCCCCGGGCGCGGGAAGGCCCCCTCCGCACCCAGTGCGGAGGGGGCCTTCGCGTCTTCCGGCGCCCGGGGCACTCCGGGCGCTGCCGCCTTGCGGCGCCGGCTCAGGACTCCAGCGTCGCCTCGAGGGTGATCGGGATCGAGAGCGCCTGGCTCACGGGACACCCGCTCTTGGCGGCATCGGCGATCTTCTGGAACTCGTCCTCGGCGATGCCCGGGATCCGGGCCGAGACGGTGAGCTTGCTGCCGGTGACGCCCTCGCCCGGCTGGAACCCGACCTCCGACTTCGCCTCGATGCGCTCGGCCTTGTAGCCGGCCTTGTCGAGCTCGTTGCTGAACGCCATCGAGAAGCACGCGGAGTGCGCGGCGGCGAGGAGCTCCTCGGGGCTCGTCTTGCCGCGGGCGTCCTCGGTGCGTGCCTTCCACGTCACCTCGTAGGTGCCGATGCCCGAGTAGTCGAAGGTCGTCTCGCCCGAGCCTTCGAAGAGGTTGCCCTGCCAGACGGTGTGCGCGTTGCGGATGGTAGCCATGCGTGCTCCTTGCTGTGGGTGTGCCGTAGCGCAGCCGGGAGGGACTGCGCCGTCCTCGCCATCCTAGGCACAACCCGGGCGCAGAGCGGCCCCGGCAGCCGCGCGTGACGCTGCTGCCGGGGCCTGTTGTTCCGAGCCGGGGCTAGTTCCAGAGGGTCGCGATCGCGACGTTGAGCAGGGCGAGCCCGCCGACTGCGTGCGCGAGGCCTGGCGAGACCGTCTGGCCTGCCTTGCGCCTGCGGTTGCCGATGAAGGCGAGCACGCCCACCACGAGGGCGACCACGAGCTTGACGATCAGCTTCGGGTAGTTCGCATCGAAGTCCAGTGCCGGTATGAGGCCCATGAGGATCACGCCCGTGAGCAGCTGGGTCATGGCACCGTCGAATTGGCGGGGGCCAACCGTGGGCTGCTTCATGGAGGCGATCCACGGGCCGATGATCATGGCGGCGCCGACGATGTGGAGGAAGACGACGACGTTGTAGGTAATGGACAGAGCGGTCATGGCTCAGAGTCTACTGGGGCGCCGGAGGCGGACGACGACGGCGCCCACCCCGTGTGGGGCGGGCGCCGTCAGTCTTTTCCCAGCGAGGTCAGAGGCCGAGGTCGGCCTCGAACGCGCCTTCCTCGAGACGGGCCTTGAGCGTCTGCAGGAAGCGCCCTGCGTCAGCGCCGTCCACGAGGCGGTGGTCGTACGTGAGCGAGAGGTACATCATCGAGCGGATGGCGATGACGTCGTCGCCCTCGGCGTTCTGGGTCACCCACGGGCGCTTGACGATGGCGCCGGTGCCCAGGATCGCGACCTGCGGCTGGTTGATGATCGGGGTGTCGAAGAGCGCCCCGACCGAGCCGATGTTCGTGATGCTGAACGTGCCGCCGGAGAGCTCGTCAGGGCCGATCCTGCCCTTGCGGGTGCGGTCCGCGACATCCGCGATCTTCGCCGAGAGGCCGGCGAGGTTGAGGTTGCCTGCGTCCTGGATGACCGGGACCAGCAGGCCCTTCTCCGTGTCGACAGCGATCGCGAGATGCTCCGCGTTGTGGTACGTGATCTGCTGCTGTGCCTCGTCATACTCGGCGTTCAGCTTCGGATGCTGCTTGAGAGCCTCGGCGACGGCCTTTGCGATGAACGGCAGGAACGTGAGCTTCGTCCCGTTCTGGGCGAGGAACTGGCCCTTCGCCTTGTCCCGGAGCTTGGCGATCTTCGTCATGTCGACCTCATGCACCTGTGTGAGCTGCGTCGACGTGTCGAGCGACTCGCGCATGCGGCGAGCGATCACCTGGCGGATGCGGGGGGCCTTCTCGGTGGTGCCGCGCAGCGACGAGGCTGCGGGGGCAGGAGTGCCTGCCGACGGGGCACTTGCAGGTGCGGGGGCCGCCTGCGGGGCCTTCGCCTCAGCAGCCTTGGCCTCGGCGGCTGCGAGGACGTCCTGCTTGCGGATCCGGCCGCCGACGCCTGTGCCGGTGAGGGCGGTGACATCGATGCCGTGCTGGTTCGCGAGCTTCCGGACGAGCGGCGTGACATACCCACCGGACTCTGCAGGCGCCTGCTGCGCGGGGGCCTGCTGTGCGGCGGCGGCCGGCTCCTGCGCTGGTGCCTGCTGTGCGGCGGGGGCCGGCTCCTGTGCTGGTGCCTGCTGTGCCTGCTCTGCGGCCGGCGCCGGCTGTGCGGGCTCCTCCTGTGCGGCAGGGGCCTCGGCGACGGGGGCAGCCTGGGCGGGAGCCCCCGAGCCCACCACTGCGAGGACAGCGCCGACTTCGGCGGTCTCGTCCTCGGGGACGCGGATCTCCAGAAGCGTCCCGGCAACGGGGGACGGCACCTCGGTGTCGACCTTGTCGGTGGACACCTCGAGCAGCGGCTCGTCGACCTCGACGGCATCGCCGACGGCCTTGAGCCAGCGCGTGACGGTGCCTTCCGTGACGCTCTCGCCGAGTGCGGGGAGGGTGACCTCGTGGCCTTCAGCAGCAGCCTGGGAGGCGGACGGCTCGGCTGGTGCCTCGGCGGCGGGCGCCTGGGACGGCGCCGCCTCGGCAGCAGCCGGGCTGCCCGACTCGGCCGGGGCGGCCTCGGACGGCGCCCCCTCTGCGGGGGCGGCCTCTGCGGGCGCGGCCGCGGCAGGCGCGCCGCCGTTCTCTGCTCCCTCGCCGATGCGGGCCAGCGGTGCGCCGACCTCGGCGGTCTCGTCTTCCCCGACGAGGATCTCCTCGAGGACGCCGGCGACCGGCGACGGGATCTCCGTGTCGACCTTGTCGGTGGAGACCTCGACGAGGGGCTCGTCGATCTCGACGCGGTCGCCCACCTGCTTCAGCCAGCGTGTGACGGTTCCCTCGGTGACGCTCTCCCCGAGCGCAGGAAGGTTGACGGTTTCAGACATAGGTCCCCGTGCTCCTTAGTTCTTCTCTCGTGCGAATGGTGAGGGCGTCGGATCAGCCGTGCAGCGGCTTGCCGGCCAGAGCGAGGTGGGCCTCGCCGAGCGCCTCGTTCTGCGTCGGGTGGGCGTGGATGAACTGCGCCACGTCCTCGGGGTGCGCTTCCCAGTTGACGATGAGCTGCGCCTCGCCGATCTGCTCGCCCATCCGGGTGCCGATCATGTGGACGCCGACCACGGGGCCGTCCTTCTGGCGGACCACCTTGATGATTCCGCCGGTGCCGAGGATGGAGCTCTTGCCGTTGCCGGCGAGGTTGTACTCCTGGGTGGCGATCTGGTCGTCGCCGAACTTCTCCTTGGCGGCCTTCTCGGTGTAGCCGACCGTCGCGATCTCAGGCTCGCAGTACGTGACCTTCGGGATGTTGACGTCCTCGACGATGACCGGGTTGAGGCCAGCGATCTCCTCGGCGACGAAGATGCCCTGCTGGTAGCCGCGGTGGGCCAGCTGCACGCCGGGGACGATGTCGCCGACGGCGTAGATGTTGCCCACGCCGGTGTGGAGGCGCTCGTTGGTGATGACGAAGCCGCGGTCGATGGTGACGCCGGCCTCCTCGTAGCCCAGGTTCGCCGTGACGGGGCCGCGGCCGACGGCGACGAGGAGGAGCTCCGCCTCGAAGGTCTTGCCGTCGACGAGGGTGACCTTGACGCCGTTCTCGTCCTGCTCGACGCCCTGGAAGAAGGTGCCGGTGTTGAACTTGATCCCGCGCTTCTTGAAGGAGCGCTCGAGCTGCTTGACGATCGCGGCGTCCTCGTTCGGGACGAGCGAGGGCAGGCCCTCCACGATCGTCACGTCGACGCCGAAGGACTTCCACACCGATGCGAACTCGACGCCGATGACGCCGCCTCCGAGGACGATCGCGCTCTTGGGGATGAAGTCCAGCTCGAGGGCCTGGTCCGAGGTGATGACGCGGCCGCCGATTTCGAGGCCCGGGAGGCTGCGGGAGTACGAGCCGGTCGCGAGGACGATGTTCTTGCCCCTGTACGCGGTGCCGTTGACCTCGATCGTGTCGGTGCCGACCAGGCGGCCCTCGCCCTCGATCACCGTGATGCCCTTGGCCTTGATGAGGCCCGTGAGGCCCTTGAACTTGCCGGCGACGATGCCGTCCTTGTAGGCGCGGACCGCATTGATGTCGATGCCCTCGAGCGAGACGTTGACGCCGTACTTGGAGGACTCGCGGGCGTGGTCCGCGAGCTCGGCCGAGTGCAGGTACGCCTTGGTGGGGATGCAGCCGTTGTGCAGGCAGGTCCCGCCGAGCTTCGCCTTCTCGACGAGGCCCACGGTGAAGCCGAGCTGGACGGCGCGCAGTGCAGCGGCGTAGCCGCCGCTTCCGCCGCCGAGGACCAAGATGTCGAATTCCTGCGCAGTTGCCGTCTCGGCCACGTGGACGCTCCTCGCCTTTGATGACGGCAGTGATCTCCGCCGTCGGATGTGACTTTGTCTCCGGCCTGCCGCGGTCAGCACAGGCCGGGTATCAGGGAAACCCTATATCCCTGACCGACTATGCTCCACCTTCACCCGTCCGAATGTCTCGGGCATGTGGTCAGAGTCACGGGAACTCTAGCACTTCCGAATCTCGGAAGATCAAATCCGCATCTTGGAACCCGGCTCGGACGTGGTCTCTCCGTGCCGGGCCCCGAGGCTCCGGCTGGTCAGGCCGAGGCGCCCTCGGCGAGCGCCTCGAGGTACGAGACCAGTGTGCGGACGGTCGAGCCGGTGCCCTGCTTGGGCGTGTACCCATAGGGGGAGCCCGTGTTGAAGGCAGGGCCTGCGATGTCCAGGTGCGCCCAGGGGATCGGGGTCCCGTCGGGCCGGTCGCCGACGAATTCCCTGAGGAAGATCGCGGCGCTGAGCATGCCCCCGGGCCGGTCGCCCACGTTGGCGATGTCCGCCGTCGCCGAGTCCAGCCCTGCCCGGAGCTCTTCCGGGAGCGGCATGGGCCACGCCGGCTCGCCTGCGGCGCGTGCGGCCTCCAGCAGCGGTCCGGTCACCGCCTCGTCGCCCATGATCCCTGCAGTCCGGGTTCCGAGGGCGATGAGGGCCGCGCCCGTGAGGGTCGCGACGTCGATGATCGCCCCCGGCGCTTCCTCGCTCGCGGCCGCGATCCCATCCGCCATCACGAGGCGCCCCTCGGCGTCGGTGTTCAGCACCTCGACAGTGCGCCCGCCGCGGATGGTGATGACATCGGCAGGACGCTGCGCCGTGCCTGAAGGCATGTTCTCGGCGATGCACAGCCACGCGGTCACGCCCACGCCGAGGCCCAGCCGCGCCGCGGCGGTGACCGCTGAGAGGACGGTGGCGGCCCCGGCCATGTCGCTCTTCATCTGGTCCATCTGAGCTGCCGGCTTGATGGAGATGCCGCCCGTGTCGAAGGTGATCCCCTTGCCCACCAGGTGCACGGAGCCCGCCTCCCGGCCTGCCCGCGCGGCGCGGGCGGGGACGTACTCGAGCTTGACCAGGCGCGGGGGGCGGGCCGAGCCCTGGCCGACGGCGAGGATGCCGCCGAAGCCGTCCTTCGCGAGCCTCTTCTCGTCCCAGACGGTGGCCTTGATGGGCAGGCCCTTGACGAGCTCGCGGGCCGCGTCGGCGAAGACCTCGGGGTAGAGGTGGCTCGGAGGCATGTTCACGAGTGTGCGGGCGCTGTTGACCGCAGCGCCCAGCACGCCTGCCCGCTCGAGGGCCCGCTGCGCGCCGCGCGTCCCGGCCGCGGGGGAGAGGATCACGGCGCGGCGGACGTTCGACCGCACCCCGTCCGAGGTCGCGCTCTTGAGCTCGGTGTACGAGTAGGCGCCGAGGGCCGCGCCCTCTGCGACGGCGGCGACCTCCTGCTCGCCCGGGGCAGGGAGCGCGAGGACGACCGTGTCCGTGCCCGCCAGCTGCCGCACGGCGGAACCAGCGGCACGGCGGAGCGCCTCCGGGCGCGGCGAGCCGTCGGCGTCGACCTTCCCCACGCCTGCGAGCGCGAGCACGGGCGCGCCCAGCTCGGGGAAGCCGGGCAGGCGGTGGAGCTGGTCGACCGCGCCGGTGATGCCCAGAGAGCGCAGGGTGGAGCCCACCGCTTCCGCGTTGCGTGCACCGAGGGGGCTGTCCAGGAGCACGGGGCCGTCCGCTCCGGCGGCGACGCCGACGACGACGACGTCGCTCGGCGTGCGGCGCAGGTCCTTGGAGACGGCTTCCAGGGTGACTTCGCGGTTGCTGAACACTTCGGTGGCCTCGCTTCTGCGCGCCGGCTCGAACCGGGCCGCGCTCGGGTTTCGCTGGACTTGCTTCAGGTCTGGTTCCGATCGTAGCCGCCCGTGGGGGGTGGGGGCGGAGGGAAGCGGATCGGAACAGGCGGACGCGGAGGGGGGAGGGAGTGCGGAGGGACGGGAGGGAATGGGTCAGGGATGCAGTGTGTTGGAACGTGGCAGGAAATCCAGAGAGGACCCCAAAGTGATCGATCCCGTGCCCGGGCCGCTCCAGGAGCCGGCCGGCCTCTACACCGCCGCCAGTGGACTCTCCGAGGATCCCGGGCTGCGCGGCCTCCCCCTCGTCATGGGCTTCACCGGCTTCGCCGATGCGGGCCAGGCCGTGCGGCAGGTGGTCGACGAGCTCATCCGCGAGCAGTCGGAGGGTGCTGTGGTCGCCTTCGACGCCGACCAGCTCCTCGACTACCGCTCGCGGCGCCCGCGGATCCGCTTCGTCGAGGACCACCTCGAGGGGTACAGCCCGCCCGAGCTGGCCCTGTACCGGCTCGCAGACGGGCTCGGGAGGCCCTATCTCCTCCTCGCCGGCCCCGAGCCCGACCTGCAGTGGGAGCGGTTCGTCCGCGCCGTCGTCGGGCTCGTCGAGCACCTCGAGGTGACGGCGACCGCCTGGCTCCACGCGATCCCGATGCCCGTGCCGCACACCCGGCCGCTCGGTGTGACCGTCCACGGCAGCCGTCCCGACCTCCTCGAGGGCATCTCGCGCTGGAAGCCGACAGTCGAGTTCCCGGCGGCCATCGGCCACCTCCTCGAGCTCCGGCTCATCGAGGGCGGGCACGACGTCACCGGCTTCGTCGTCCACGTCCCGCACTACCTCGCCGAAGCCGAATACCCCGGAGCGGCGGTGACCGGCCTCGAGCACCTCGGCGCCGCTACCGGCCTCATGCTCCCGAGCGACCGGCTCCGTGAGGCCGCCCGTGAGGTCGAGCGGCAGGTCGCGGAGCAGGTCGCCGCCTCGGCCGAAGTGCGTGAGCTCGTCGCAGCCCTCGAGCAGCGGTTCGACGACCGCTCGGCCGACGAGCCCCGCCGATCGCTGCTCGCAGGCCCCGCGGACGCGCTGCCGACCGCGGAGGACCTGGGCGCCGCAGTCGAGGCGTACCTCGCCGCGCGCTCCGAGGGAGAGGGGTCCGAGCCCGACTAGGATCGGGGGGTGAACAGCTGGCGCGCGTGGACGGTGTGGGGGATCGGGGTCCTCGCGTACCTCGTGGCGGTGATGCAGCGGACCTCCTTCGGGGTGGTAGGGCTCGAGGCGAGCGAGCGGTTCCATGCCGGCGGCACCCTCGTGTCCGCCTTCACGGTGCTCCAGCTCGTGGTGTACGCCTCCCTCCAGATCCCTGTCGGCCTGCTCGTGGACCGCTTCGGCACGCGCATGATGGTCACGGTGGGGGCCACCTTCATGGCGCTCGGCCAGCTGCAGATCGCGGTGGCGGAGACGGTCGTGACCGGCATCATCGGCCGGATGCTCGTGGGCATGGGGGACGCCATGACCTTCGTCTCGGTGCTGCGCCTCCTGCCCGCGTGGTTCGAGGGACGGCGCGCGCCCGTCCTGAGCCAGCTCACGGGCATGCTCGGGCAGATCGGCCAGCTCGTGAGCGTCCTCCCCTTCCTCGCACTCCTGCACGTATGGGGCTGGACCCCCGCGTTCCTCGGCCTCGCCTCGCTGTCCCTGCTCGTCATCGTCCTCGCGCTCGCGGGCATCAGGAATGCCCCGCCCGGTGCCAGTGCGCCCAGCGACGGCGCGGCAGAGGGATCCCGCGCCGTGCTCGCTGCCGCCTGGCGGCAGCCCGGCACCCGGCTGGGCCTCTGGAGCCACTTCACCGTGCAGTTCAGCGGGAACGTGTTCGCGCTCGCGTGGGGCTTCCCGTTCATGGTCGCCGGGCAGGGCTACAGCCCGGCCCAGGCCGCCGGGCTCATGGCCTTCTTCGTCGCCGTGGCACTTCTCGCGGGACCGCCCATGGGCCGGTTCGTCTCCCGCTTCCCGCTCCGCCGCTCGACCCTCGTGCTCGGCATCACCGCCCTCACCGCGGGGGCCTGGATCGCGGTCCTCGCGATCCCCGGCCGTGCGCCGCTGTGGCTCATGGCCCTCCTCGTGGCGATCCTGGCCATCGGCGGGCCGAGCTCGATGATCGGCTTCGACTTCGCCCGGACCTTCAACCCCTCCCACCGGCTCGGCACGGCGACCGGGATCGTGAACTCCGGCGGCTTCGTCGCCGCGCTCGTGGCGATGTTCCTCATCGGCTACCTCCTGGACGTCCAGCACGCGCTCGGACTCTCTCCCCAGGGCCTGTACAGCCTTGACGCCTTCCGGATCGCGCTGGCTGCCCAGCTGCTCATCATGGCAGTGGGAACGGCAGGGATCCTCGGAGCCCGGCGCAAGGTGCGGCGCGACCTTGCCGTGCAGGGCATCAGGGTCGCACCTCTGCGGGAAGTCTGGGCGGACTACTGGCGCAGCCGCGGCCGCTGACCTCCTCGGCCGGCTTCTCCTCTGCTGACTTCTCCTCCACAGCTGCTCGGCGCGGCGTGTCGTCCACATGTGCTGCGCGGGCGGCCCGCGGCTGGCCCGGTCCGCCCAGACTGGCGGAATGGACGAGAACCAGACCCCGCCGATCCGCCCACTTATGGCCCCGCAGGGCCATGCCCCCGGCCACGCCGCCGGCGCGGCCAGTGGTGAGGCGGACCCGCCCCATCCCGAGCCTCTCGTGATCCGCGATGCCGAGGACGTGCTCGGATACATCCCCCATGCCCTCGGCGAATGGCCGTGCGAGAGCCTCGTGGCCGTCACGCTCTGCGGCGGGACCCTCGGCGCGACCCTCCGGGTCGACCTGCCAGGACCCGCAGCCCCGGGATCAACGGGCCCGGTGCCCGCCTTTCCGGAGTCCGCCACTGCAGTGTCCGCCGCCTCGGGATCAGCGGTCCCAAGGCCCCACGGCGCGGACCCGAGAGCTGCCGGGCTCGCGCAGCTGGCCCGCGCCGTCGGCGAGTATGTGGCCGGAGACAGGTCGGTCGACGCTGTGGTGCTCGCCGTCTACACGGATGCGCCGTGGCCGGAACCGGGGAGGCCCCCGCACGCCGACGTCGTGGCAGCGGTCGAGGCGCGGCTCGTCCGTGCGGGGATCCCCATCCTCGACGCCTGGACGGTGGGCTCCGACCACTGGCGTACCTCGAGGTGCGTGGACGCGCGATGCTGTCCGTGGCCTGGGAAGCCGACGGAGGCCCTGCGCACGGGCCGGATCGGCGCCGAGATGGTGTACCGGGGAAGCTCGTACGGCGCCTACACAGTCCCTGAGGCCCGGGCCGGCCGCATCCCGCCTGCCGCGGCAAGCGCCGAGCTGGACCGCTACCGCGACGATCCGGAAGCGTGGTGGGATCCTCTGGCCTTCACCGCGGCCATCGCGGCGTGGGACGAGGTCCTCGACGGGCGGGTGCCCGCCGCGGGGTACCGCCTGCGCCTGCTCTCCCTCACCTTGGTCCGGCCCGCCCTGCGGGATGCGGTCATCGTCACCGCCGCGGCCGGCGCGGGCCTCGCCTGGCGTGGCAGCCGCGCCACGGCGCCGCTCCGGATGGGACCCAGGCCGGAGGTTCCTCCAGTGCTCCCGGGAGGTGCGGACCCGGCGACGGTGCTCGCAGCCATGGACCGATGGCGTGGGGAAGCGGCGCAGCGCACGCCAATCGACCCAACGGGCCGCGACGCCGGGGGGCCGGCGGGGGCGGGTGGAGGAACGCCCGCCGAAGGAGTGCCCGCGCGAGCCGAAGCGGTCGGCAACGGGGGCCATCCGGGCGCCGCTCAGGAGACCACCACGACCGAGTACGGGCTCGTGCTCGTGGGGGCCACAGGCATTGCGCCCGACTGGGAGCGGATCGGGCGTCTCGAACACGTGTGCGCGCTCCTCGCCCAGTCGGAGGAGCCCGAGGTCCGCGCCCCGGCGCTCACCCTCCTCGCCTGGGTCCACTGGGCTCGCGGGAGGGGCGGCCGCTCCCTGAGATGCCTCGAACGGGCTCTCATGGCGGATCCGGACTACCGGCTCGCCCGCCTCCTGAAGCGGCTCGTGGAGGCGGGCGAGCTCTCCGGCTGGGCACGCAGCCGCGAGACCGCGTGGCGGCGCTCGGCCGCGGCGTGATGACGCGCCTGAAGCGCGGGTGGAGACCCTGACCCGCCTCCCGTGCGAGAATAGACGCCAGACCCGGTTGGGTCCGAGGATCGGATGCCGAGAAAGTCCCGCAGCGCGGGAACGAATTCGGCCACCGACGGGTTGACTATCAAGACCCTTCGGTTCGATCGGCGCCTGCGCCCGGAGCTCGGACTTGACAGGGTCATAGTGGTGTTGCCCGCAGGGCGGCACCGGCACTGCGGCAGGAAGGTAATCGTGACGCCCCCCACGGAGAAAGAGACCGCCGAGACGGCAGCGGACGGCTCGGCCCAGAGCGCTGCTGCGCGCCCAGCGGCCAAGCGGTCGACGGGCCGGCCGGCTGCAGCGGCCGCCAAGGCGCGCGGCACTGCGGCGGCGAAGGTTGCCAAGGGCAAGGCGGGAGCGAAGAAGGCCGAGGACGCCGAGGCCGTCGAGGACGAGGACCTCGACTCGGTCACGCCCAACGAGGGCGAGATCGCGGCAGAGGACGAGGCGCTCGCCTCGGAGGCCAAGGGCGGCGCGCCCGGGAGCTCCGCCATGGTCATCTCGGACGCGGACGAGGACGACGCCCCGGTCCAGCAGGTGACGAGCGCAGGTGCCACGGCCGATCCGGTCAAGGACTACCTCAAGCAGATCGGCAAGGTCGCCCTGCTCAACGCCGAGCAGGAAGTCGACCTTGCGCTGCGCATCGAGGCCGGCCTGTTCGCCAAGCACAAGCTCGACGAGGAGGGGGACACCTACGACCCCCAGCACCGTCATGACCTCGAGCGCATCGTGCACGACGGCGAACGTGCAAAGAACCACCTCCTCGAGGCCAACCTTCGCCTCGTCGTCTCGCTCGCCAAGCGCTACACAGGCCGTGGCATGCTCTTCCTCGACCTCATCCAGGAAGGCAACCTCGGCCTGATCCGTGCAGTCGAGAAGTTCGACTACACGAAGGGCTTCAAGTTCTCGACCTACGCAACATGGTGGATCCGCCAGGCCATCACGCGCGCCATGGCGGACCAGGCCCGGACCATCCGCATTCCCGTGCACATGGTCGAGGTCATCAACAAGCTCGCGCGCGTCCAGCGCCAGATGCTGCAGGACCTCGGCCGCGAGCCCACGCCGGAGGAGCTTGCCAAGGAGCTCGATATGACCCCCGAGAAGGTGGTCGAGGTCCAGAAGTACGGCCGCGAGCCGATCTCGCTCCACACCCCGCTGGGCGAGGACGGCGACTCCGAGTTCGGTGACCTCATCGAGGACTCCGAGGCCGTGGTCCCCGCCGACGCTGTGAGCTTCACGCTCCTGCAGGAGCAGCTCCACTCCGTCCTGGACACGCTCTCCGAGCGCGAGGCCGGAGTGGTGGCCATGCGCTTCGGGCTCACGGACGGTCAGCCGAAGACCCTCGATGAGATCGGCAAGGTCTACGGCGTCACGCGCGAGCGCATCCGCCAGATCGAGTCCAAGACGATGTCCAAGCTCCGGCACCCGTCCCGCTCACAGGTCCTGCGCGACTACCTCGACTGAGGCAGCATGGCGAAGGCCCGGACACCTCAGTGTCCGGGCCTTCGCCTGTCTCCCTCTTCTTTGTCCTGCCAGGGGAGAAGGGCAGTCAGTCCTCAGCCGGTACGGGCTTCTCCGTGAGCCGGTCGGACTCGTCGTGCCAGCGCGACGAGAGCGGGCGCAGCCTCTCCTCGACCGCACGGGCGTGGTGGGCGCAGAATTGGAGCTCCCCGCCGGACGATTCCAGGACCACTCGCACGTAGGCCTGGGCGCCGCAGCGATCGCAGCGATCAGCCGCTGTCAGGGTGCGGTCCGCCAGTGCTGCAGTCATCTCAGCCTCCTTCAATCAACCGGGTGGTCTAACACGGTCACTACATCTAACACTGCCGGTGCCCGGATCTGTGCCAAGAATGCGCAACTTTCGCTCGGGGCGTATTGCGGTTCGGCAACGGCCATGGCCGCCGGAGGGCGCAGTCCGGCCACCTTCGAGAGTGGCGTGCGCGCGCACGGCTCCGACACGACTAGCCTTGGTCTGTGCTGTGCCGTCCCGCGGACAGCACCCAGGCAGCACCGAGAAGGAGTTTCCAGCGCGTGGCACCGAGTTCTGAATACACCGCCCGGCACCTGTCCGTCCTCGAGGGTCTCGAGGCGGTGCGCAAGCGCCCGGGCATGTACATCGGCTCGACGGACTCCCGAGGGCTCATGCACTGCCTCTGGGAGATCATCGACAACTCGGTCGACGAGGCGCTCGCAGGCTTCGGCCATGAGATCGCCGTGATCCTCCACCCCGACGGCTCGGTGGAGGTCCATGATGACGGACGCGGGATCCCGGTCGATGTCGAGCCCAAGACGGGCCTGACGGGCGTCGAGGTGGTCTTCACCAAGCTGCACGCCGGCGGCAAGTTCGGCGGCGGCTCCTACACGGCCTCCGGGGGCCTGCACGGCGTGGGTGCCTCGGTCGTCAACGCGCTCTCGGCACGCCTCGACGTCCAGGTGGACCGCGGGGGCAAGACGTACCAGATGTCCTTCCGCCGCGGCGAGCCGGGACGGTTCGCCGATGCAGGCAGGCCGAGCCCCTCGGCCCCCTTCGAGCCGTTCGTCGAGGACTCGGTGCTCGATGTCGTCGGCAAGGCCAAGCGAGGCGTCACCGGCACGCGCATCCGGTACTGGGCCGACTCCCAGATCTTCACTCCCGACGCCAGGTTCTCCTACGAGGACCTCGCAGCGCGCGCCCGCCAGACCTCCTTCCTCATCCCGGGGCTGCGGATCGCCGTCCGTGACGAGCGGCGGCTTCCGGGGACCCCCGGCGAGTCAGGCCTGCACGAGGAGGTCTTCCACCACGACGGCGGGATCTCCGAGTTCGTGGACTTCCTCGCCATCGACGCGCCGGTGACGGACGTGTGGCGGCTGCACGGGGCGGGCTCGTTCACCGAGACCGTGCCGGTCCTGGACGAGCGTGGGCACTCCCGGATCGCCGAAGTGGAGCGGTCCTGCGAGGTGGACGTGGCACTCCGCTGGGGCGTGGGGTACGACACGACGGTGCGCAGCTTCGTGAACATCATCGCGACCCCGAAGGGCGGCACCCATCAGGCGGGCTTCGAGGCGGCCATGCTCAAGGTGTTCCGCAAGGCCGTGGAGGCCAACGCCCGCAAGCTCAAGGCCGGCAACGACAAGATCGAGAAGGACGACGTGATGGCGGGGATGACGGCTGTCCTCACTGTCCGGCTCGCCGAGCCCCAGTTCGAGGGCCAGACGAAGGAGATCCTCGGGACGCCCGCGGTGCGCCAGATCGTCGCACGTGTGGTGGAGAAGGAACTCGCGACCAAGCTGGGCTCGACGGCCCGGGCAGACAAGAACCAGACGACCGTGCTGCTCGAGAAGGTCGTCAACGAGATGAAGTCCCGGATCACGGCCCGGGTCCACAAGGAGACCCAGCGGCGCAAGAATGCGCTCGAGACCTCCACGCTGCCGGCCAAGCTCATCGACTGCCGGACCGACGACACAGCCCGCTCCGAGCTGTTCATCGTCGAGGGCGACTCCGCGCTCGGGACCGCCCGCCACGCCCGCTCGAGCGAGTTCCAGGCGCTGCTGCCGATCCGCGGCAAGATCCTCAACGTCCAGAAGGCGTCCGTGGGGGACATGCTCTCCAATGCCGAGTGCGCGGCCCTCATCCAGGTGGTCGGCGCCGGCTCCGGACGGAGCTTCGACGCGGCTGCGGCCCGCTACGGCAGGGTGATCCTCATGACCGACGCGGACGTGGACGGCGCGCACATCCGCACGCTCCTGCTGACCCTCTTCTTCCGGTACATGCGCCCCATGGTCGAGCAGGGACGCGTGTTCGCCGCCGTCCCGCCGCTGCACCGGGTGGAGGTGGTCCACGCCGGGTCCAAGCCGAACGAGATGGTGTACACGTACTCCGAGGCCGAGCTGCACCGGCTCCTGGCGCGGCTCGAGGCAGAGGGCAAGAAGTACAAGGAGCCGATCCAGCGCTACAAGGGCCTCGGGGAGATGGACGCCGACCAGCTCGCGGAGACCACGATGGACCCTCGCCACCGGAGCCTGCGCCGCGTGACGATCGAGAGCGCCCAGCGGGCCGAGGAGGTGTTCGAGCTGCTCATGGGCTCCGATGTGGCGCCGCGCAAGGACTTCATCGTCTCGGGCAGCGAGAGCCTCGACCGCGAGCGGATCGACGCGTAGGGGACCTCGCGCCGGGTCCCTCGGCCCGGGCAGCAGGATCGGCTCAGCCGAGCCCCGGCAGCAGGAGCAGTGCGGTGGGCACGGCGAGCAGGAGGGCTGAGGCCGCGAGGATGAGCCCGGTCGCCGCGGCCGGAAGCGGCGGCCGGGGCGTGAGGAGGCGGCTCAGCCGCGCTGCGACGTCCACGTCCTCGCCCTCGTCGACCGCCGCCGGCACCGCTGACGCGGGCACGCCGTCCCCGCCGCCGCCCACGGCCACCAGGGCGATCGCCCGCACGAGGACCGGGTCCGGCGTCGAGCGCCGCGCCACGTCGTCGGCGAGCATCTCGATGAGCGAGCTCACCGCGCCGCGCGCGAGCCGGGAGGTGGGCAGCCACGGGAGCGCGGCCCGCCAGGCCTCGAAGGCCCAGAGCAGCAGGTGGTGCCGCTGGGTCAGGTGGGCGCGCTCGTGGCGCACGACGGCGTCGAGCTCCTCGGGCGCGAGGGTCTCCATGAGCCCGTCTGACAGGACGGTGACGGAGCGCGAGCCCCCGGGGAGGCAGTACGCCACCGGCGCGGGGTGGTTGATGACGACGGTGCGCTCGAGGGCACCCGAGGGCGAGCTCAGGAGGGCGAGCAGCTCGCGGTGCCGACGGCGCTGCGTCACGATGCGCGCGTACGTCAGGAGGAGCGTGAAGACGAGGTGGACGCCCAGCAGCGCGGCGGCGCAGAGGGCGAAGAGGTGCCAGAAGTGGAGCTCGTCCGAGGTCTGGTTGGACAGGACGATCTGCACGGCCCGGCGCAGGGCGGCGACGAGGTTCTCGCCGAGGGGCTCGAGGCCGTAGACGGCCATGGCGCCGATCATGGACAGACCGCCGGCGAGGGCGATCGACTGCCACAGGACCATCGCCGCGAAAGGGGACCGGGACGTCCACCGCGCGCGCGAGAGCGCCAGCGGCACGGGCCAGGCAAGCGCCACGGCCAGCAGCGCGAGGAGGTAGGCGGTCAGGAGCACGGGGAGGTCCCGGCGGTGAGGGTCAGCCCTGGGCCAGGAGCCTGCGCAGGGTCGCGGCCTCGGAGTCGGACACGGCGCCGATGAACCGGGCCAGGACTGCCTCGCGGTCCGGGGCGGTCCCGAGCGCCTCGTGCATCAGGTGGGCGGTGTGCTCCTCGCGCGTGGAGACGGAGCGGTAGCGGTGCGGGCGCGTTCCGCGCTCGCGCTCGACGAGGCCCTTCTTCTCGAGCCGGGAGAGGACGGTCAGCACGGTTGTGACGGCAAGGTCCTTGCCCTCGTGGCCGTGTCCTTCGCTCTGCGCGAGGCGGTCGCGGAGGTCGTTGGCGGTGGACGCCTCGGGAGCGGACCACAGGAGGTCCATCACCGATCGCTCCAGTTCACCCAGGCTTGCCATGTTGCTCAGTCCTCACTCGGTCCTCGCCGCTGTGCTCCGATCCGCCAGCAGCGGGGCGCGCAGTGCACCCGGAACCATTCTACGCGAGGTAGAACAGTTCGGCCCCCTCTGCGTGCGCTGTTCGCCGAGAGCATGGAGGGCGAGCGTGTGGAGCGGGAAAGTGTTCTACACTCGGTAGAAGTCAGAGTTTCTACAAACCGTAGAACTCCATGTCGAGGATGGGAGCGCGCGTGGACGCTGTGGAGCTCGCCCGGTGGCAGTTCGGCATCACGACGGTCTACCACTTCATGATGGTGCCGCTCACGATCGGCCTGGGCCTCGTGGTCGCCATCATGCAGACCATGTGGCACCGGACGGGGAGGCCCGAGTACCTGCGGATGACGAAGTTCTGGGGCAAGCTCTTCCTCATCAACTTCATCATGGGCGTGGCCACCGGGATCGTCCAGGAGTTCCAGTTCGGCATGGCGTGGAGCGAGTACAGCCGGTTCGTCGGCGACGTGTTCGGCGCGCCGCTGGCAATGGAGGCGCTCCTCGCCTTCTTCGTCGAGTCGACGTTCCTCGGGCTGTGGATCTTCGGCTGGAAGCAGCTGCGCCCCGGCCTCCACCTCGCGGCGCTGTGGGCGGCGGTGGTCGGGTCGGTGGTCTCCGCCTACTTCATCATCGTGGCCAACAGCTGGATGCAGCACCCCGTGGGCGTCACGGTCGTCGACGGGCGGCCGGTGATGACGGACGCGTGGGCCGTGTTCACCAACAACACCGCCCTCGTCGCCTTCCCCCACACCCTCATGGGCGCCCTCGGCGTTGCCGGCGCCTTCCTCCTCGGCATCTCCTGGTACCACCTGTGGCAGCGTCGCCACGACGGGATCGACACGGTCGGCACCGTGGCCGGCCGCACCCGCGTGGTCGTCGGGGAGGCCCCCGGTGTCCCCGGCCGGGACCGGGCGGACCACGCCGTGTGGCTGAAGTCGCTGAGGATCGGCGCAGTGGTCGCGATGGTCTCGTTCGCGGGCACCTCCGTCACCGGCGACCTCCAGGGCAAGCTCATGTTCGAGCAGCAGCCCATGAAGATGGCCGCCGCTGAGGCCGCCTGCCACGACGGCACCGGCTTCTCGGTCCTGTCCGTGGGCAACATCGGCTCGAAGGACTGCGACGACGTGGTGGCCGTGTGGGAGGTCCCCGGCGTCCTCTCCTTCCTCGCCAAGGGCGACTTCACCACCGAGGTCAAGGGCGTCAACACCCTCCTGCCGGAGTACGAGGCAGCCTACGGCGAGACCCTTCCGGACCGCCCGCTCTACGGCGAGCGCGCCGGCACCGAGATCCAGTACGTCCCCGTCATGGAGGTCACCTACTGGGGCTTCCGCATGATGATCGGCTTCGGGGCCCTCGCCGCCGCCGCAGCGGCCGCGGCACTGTGGGCCACACGGCGCGGCACGGTGCCGGCCTCGCGCGGCCTCATGCGCCTCGCAGTGGTGGGGATCCTCGCGCCGTTCGGGGCCAACGCGGCCGGGTGGATCTTCACCGAGATGGGCCGCCAGCCCTTCGTCGTGGCCCCGAACCCTGCCATGGCCGGCAGCGTCGACCAGGTCTTCATGTTCACGGCGGCGGCCGTCTCGCCCGGAGTGGAGGCCGGCGAGATCCTTGCCTCGCTCATCGTCCTGACCTCGGTGTACGCGGCGCTCATGGTGGTCGAGGTCCGCCTGCTGTGGATGTACGTCCGCGGCGGGGTGGCCTCCGCGATGCCCGAGCTCGCCCGGGGAGCCGGGACCCCGCCGTCGGACGGTGCCGGATCAGGCACCGCAGCCGGCGGCACCAAGCCCGCCGACGACGTCCTCGCCTTCGCCTACTAGGAGCAGACCGTGGAGACCACAGCCATCGAAACCCTGCCCACCGTCTGGTTCTGCGCGATCGCGGTCCTCTGGCTCGGATACCTCTTCCTCGAGGGGTTCGACCTCGGGGTCGGGATGCACATGAAGCTGTTCGCGCGCGGCGAGGCCGAGCGGCGCGTGCTGCTCAACACGATCGGCCCCGTGTGGGACGGCAACGAGGTCTGGCTCCTCACCGCCGGCGGGGCGACGTTCGCGGCGTTCCCGCTCTGGTACGCCTCCCTCTTCTCGGCCCTGTACCTTCCGCTCACGCTCGCCCTGGTCGCGCTCATCTTGCGCGCGGTGGCGATCGAGTACCGCGGCAAGGTCCACACCGACCGGTGGCGCGCCGGCTGGGACTGGGCGATTGCGCTCGGCTCGGCCACGGCGGCGTTCTGCGTCGGCGCGCTCCTGGCGCTCACCACGACCGGCCTCCCGCTCGACGCGAACGGGGACCGCGTGGGCGGGCCCTTCGCATGGTTCAGCGGCTACGCCGTGCTCGGCGGGCTCGCAGCGGTCGGCTTCGCGCTCGTGCACGGGCTCGCCTTCCTCGCCCTCAAGACCGACGGCGGCATCCGCACCCGCGCGCATGCCGCGTTCGTCCGCTGGCTCCCCGTGGGGATCCTCCCGCTGGCGGGCTGGGTCGTGGCGGTCCAGACGGCCACGGGCGAATGGTGGAGCTGGGCGCTCGCCGCCGGCGCGGTCGCGGCCGCAGCGGTGGCCTACTCGCTCGGCCGGGCGGGCTCCGAGGGCCGGGCGTTCATCGCGCTCGGAACCTTCCTCACGCTCGGTGTCGCCGCCGTCTTCTCCGCGGTCTACCCAGCCGTGCTGCCCTCCACGATCGACCCGGCCTACACCCTGACCGTCATGAACGCGTCCTCCTCGGACTACACGCTCGGCCTCATGAGCGTCGTCGCACTGATCGGCCTCCCGCTCATCCTCGCCTACCAGTCCTGGACCTACTGGGTGTTCCGGCGCCGCCTCACCGTGGGCAGCATCCCGACGGCGCACACGGTGGTCCCCGCGACCGTGCGCCGGCTCGTCACCGGACGCGAGGGCTAGGGCCCATGCGCCCGGACATCCCCCTCGGGCCCACCACGCGCTGGGCCGCCGCCCTCCTCGCCCTCCTCGCGGTTGCGCGGGCCGCCGGGCTCGTGCTCATGGCGCAGGGCGTCGCGGACGGACTCGCGGGCCTCGCTGCCGGGAGCGGCCCCTTCCCCGGACCAGGCGGCGCCGGTGCGCTGCCCGGACGGGAGGCGGCCCTGTCCGCCGCGGCCGGCGTGCTCATCCGCGCGGCCGCGCACTGGGGCGCCGCCGCCGTGGGCCGCTGGGCGGCCGTCGGCGTCAAGGAGGAGCTCCGGTCCCGGCTGCTCGCGGCAGGGCTCGCCGGCGGCGCGTCCCCCTCGGGCGCGTCTCCCTCGGGGGAGGACGACGGCGAGGCCCGCGTGTCGTCGTCGGCCGCCGCGACCGCCGTGCTCGCCGGACGCGGCCTCGACGGGCTGGACTCCCTCTACACGCAGTACCTTCCCGCCCTCGTGCACACAGCCGCCGTGCCGCTGCTCCTCGGCGCGCGCATCCTCGGCGCGGACTGGGTCAGCGCGCTCATCCTCGCCCTGACCCTCCCGCTCGTGCCGCTCTTCATGATCCTGATCGGCCGCCACACGCTCGAGGCCGTCGCCGAGGCCCAGCAGTCCCTCTTCCGGCTCAGCGCGCACCTCGTCGAGCTCGCCCAGGGACTGCCCGTCCTCGTGGGGCTCGGCCGCGCGGGCGAGCAGCGCGCCGCGCTCGCGGACCTCTCCAGGGGCTACCGCGACCGGACCATGGCCACCCTGCGGGTCGCGTTCCTGTCTGCCCTCGCGCTCGAGCTCATCGCCACCATCTCGGTGGCCGTGGTCGCCGTCTTCATCGGCGTCCGCCTCGTGCACGGAGACATGCCGCTCGCGCCGGGGCTCCTCGCGCTCATGCTGGCCCCGGAGTGCTTCCAGCCGCTCCGCGACCTCGGCACGGCCCACCACGCGAGCGAGGACGGCGCCGAGGCGCTGCGCCGTGTGCGCGAGCGCCTCGCCGTGCCGTCGGGCACCTCCGCGGTGCGGGGGTCCATTGCGGCGGGGGCTTCCACGAGCGGCTCCGCCGGGACCGCCGGGGGCATGCGGGTCGGGGAGCTCACGGTGCGCTACGACGGAGCGGCGCATGACGCCGTGGCGGGAGTGGCATTCACCGCGCTCGCCGGCCGCCGCACCCTGCTCGCCGGTCCGAGCGGCTCGGGCAAGACCACCGTGCTCGCCGTCCTCGCGGGCCTCACGCGGGACGGGGCCGGCGCCCGCGTCACCGGCACGGTCTCCGGAATCGACCCAGCGCGAGTGGCATGGGTGCCGCAGCACCCCCAGTTCACCGAGCGCAGCGTCACGGCCGAGGTGGCGCTCTACGCCGGGGAGGCAGGACGCCGCCCGGGCACGGTCGCGGAACTCCTCGACCGCCTCGGGCTCGGCGCGCTCGGCCACGCGGACCCGGCCGAGCTCAGCCCCGGGCAGCAGCGACGCGTCGCCGTCGCCCGGGGTCTCGCCCGCGTGGCCGACGGCGCCGACACCGTCCTCCTCGACGAGCCCACCGCCCATCTCGACGAGGCCTCGGCCGCCCTCGTCGAACAGGCCATCGTCGGGCTCCCCGCGGACGCCACCGTCCTGCTCGTCTCGCACGAGACGGGCACCGCGGCGCTCGCGGACTATGTGATCGACGTGTCCACCCGCGCGGGCGCCGGGCGCTCCGGCGTGGAGTCCTCGAGGTTCCGCGCCGACATCCCGGACGCCGTCGCGCCCCCGCTCCGTGAGTCGCGCCGCGAAGACGCACCCAGCGGGGCGTGGCTGGGTGCCCTGGCCCGTCTCATCCGACCGGACGCGGGCCGGTACGCGCTGGCGGCCCTCGCCGGCCTCGGCGCCGCCGCCGCGGGCGTGGCGCTCGCGGCACTCTCGGGATGGCTCATCGTCCGCGCGAGCGAGCAGCCGCCCATCCTGTTCCTCCTCACGGCGATCGTGGGCGTGCGCTTCTTCGGGATCGCGCGGGCCGTGCTGCGCTACTGCGAACGCCTCGCCGTGCACTCCGCGGTGCTCTCGACGCTCACGGAGCTGCGCGGGAAGCTGTGGGCCGCCCTCGCCGCGCAGGGCCTCGCGGCGCGGCGGCTCCTCGTCCCGGGGGCAGCCCTCGAATCCCTCGTGGGCGATGCCGAGGCCGTGCGGGACCAGCTGCCGCGCGTCCTCCACCCGATCGCCACGGCGGTCCTCGTCGCCGCGGGCGCCCTCGTCGCCGTCGGGCTCCTCCTCCCGGAGCAGGTGCCCGCCCTCGCTGCGGCCCTCGGCACAGCGCTGCTCGTGGCGCCCGCCGTCGCCCTCGCCGCAGACCGCCACTCGGCGCGGCTCGCCGCCACAGGACGCACAGGGCTGCTGGCGCGCATCGGGCAGGCGTTCGGCGCCGCCGGCGACCTCGCAGCGAACGGGCGCACCGGCGTCGTGCTCGCGGGCCTGCGCGCCGAGGACGCGCGCCTCACCCGGCTCGAACGGCGGAGCGCCGGCGCGGAAGGCCTCGCGCAGGGCCTCGTCCTCGCCGCGTCCGGTTTCGCCGCGGTGGCCACCCTCGCCACCGCGGATGCCGCCGGTGCGCCCGGGACCACGGCCGCCGCCGTACTCCTGCTCCAGCTCGCGCTCGCCGAGCCGCTCGCCGCCGCGAGCACCGCTGTCCAGCAGCTTCCCGCGCTGCGCTCGGCCCTCGCGCGCATCGCGGCCGAGGACTCCCCGAGCCCGGTCTCGGACACTGTCCCGGCCCCCGGCGCCGAACCGGGTGCCTTCCTGGAACCGGGCGAGGGCACCGGCGTCCGCCCGGGCGCCGTGCGGCTCCGGGGGGTCGCGCTCGGCTGGCCCGGTGCGGCCGACGTCGTCACGCGCCTCACCCTCGAGGCCTCGCCGGGGGAGTGGGTCGTCGTGGCGGGCCCGTCCGGCAGCGGCAAGTCCACCCTGCTCGCCCTTCTCACCGGCTTCCTCGCACCGCGCGCGGGCACGGCGGCGGTGGGCGGCACGGTCGCGTGGTGCCCGCAGGAGGGGCACCTCTTCGACTCGACCGTGCGGGGCAACCTCGCCCTCGCCCGCGGACGCGACCGCGCGCCGTCGGACGCCGAGCTCGAGGAGGCGCTGCGGAAGGTGGGACTGCTCGAGCACGTGCGCTCCCTGCCTGGCGGCCTCGATGCCCGGATCGGAAGCCGCGGGGCGTACCTCTCGGGCGGGCAGCGGCAGCGGCTCGCGGTGGCGCGGACCCTGCTCGCCGGGGCCGACGTCGTCCTCCTGGACGAGCCGACCGCGCACCTTGACCCGGAGGCCGGGCTCGACCTCGTCGCGGCCCTGCACGCCGCGCTCGCCGACCGGACCGTGATCATGGTCACCCACCACGCCTCCGAGCTCCTGCCCGGGGACCGGCTCGTGCGGCTCGAGGGCGCGCTCGACGGCGGGAGGGCGCCACAGCCGGTCGGCTGACGGTGCGCGCAGCGCGGCTCCAGGGCTGGGAGGCTGTGCGGCTGTCTGGGCCGCCCGTCAGCCGGCCACGTCGGCCAGGTGGTGCTCGACGTCGTGCAGGAAGTACCGCGCAAGGGTCACGACCGTGAACGCGCTGCCGTTGCTGCGCAGCCCGCGGCGGCCGAAGGCCTCGGAGGGGACGGCGGCGAACGCGTCACGGGCCAGTGCGCCCTGCTCGGCGAGCTCGGCGCGGACGGTCTCCGGGTCGGCGTGGCCGTAGTCCTTCTCGAGGGCCGTCGCGTCCTGGTTCCAGTCCGGGAACTGCGCGCCGTCCTCGGCGAGGATGAGGCCCAGACGGTGGCGGAAGAGTTCGAACACGTCCCGCACGTGGAAGCCGTACTCGAGCGGCGACCACGTCGAGCCGTCCGGGCGCTCCGCGACGCCGGGCCTGCTCATGACCGCGTCCCAGCGGGGGAGCGCCGCATCGATCCTCTCCGCGACGTCCTGCGGGGTGAGGGAGTCCGCGTCGAAGCCGCATTCGGGGCACTTCTCGTCCAGGACCCAGGTCCAGTCCTTGGTGTCAGGGGTGATCGCCATGACCGCAGTCTAGGACTCCGCCGTGCCGGGATGCCGTACCCGGAACGGGTGCTAGGCGAAGCTCGGGCCGATGAGGTCCACTGCCTGGCTCAGCGGGACGCCGGAACCGTCGCGGCGCCCATGCTCGCTCGGCAGAGAACGGGCCACGCCGCCCGCGGAGGACGCCTTGGCCGGGCCCCTGCCCACCCAGGCGAGGACAAGCCGGTCCTCACCCTTGAGGAACCGGTGCGCGCGGACTCCGCCGGTCGCCCGCCCCTTCGCCGGGTACTCGGCGAGCGGGGTCACCTTCGCCGTGCCGGCGCTCGTGCCCGGCAGCGCCGCGTCGCCCCCGGCGATCGTGACGACGACGGCGCCAACGGCACCCGCTCCCGGCCCGGCGTCGTCGGCGGTCGCGTCGCCCGGGCCCGCCTCAGCCGCGGGAACGACGCCGAAGAAGACCGCCTCGTCGCCGGCGGCCAGCTTGATGCCGGCCATCCCCCCGGCAGCGCGGCCCTGGGGCCGCACCACGGAGGCCTCGAAGCGCAGGAGCTGCGCCTGGGCGGTGACGAAGACGAGCGTGTCCTCGTCTCCCGCCGGCGCCGCCGCCAGGACGGTGTCGCCGGGCTTGAGGGCAATGGCCTCCCAGTCCTCGCGGTTGAGCGGGTACTCGGGCGACACGCGCTTGACCACGCCCTGCGAGGTCCCGAGCGCGACCACGGTGTCCAGCGGCACGAGCGCGACGAGCGTCTCGCCCTTGCCGAGGGTGAGGAACTCCTTGGCCGGGACCCCGGCTGCGAGGTTGGGCAGGCCGGAGGACGGGGGCAGCACGGGCAGGTCCACGGTCTGGAGGCGCACCATGCGGCCGGAGGAGGTGACCGCGCCGAGCTCGCCGCGGGCCGTCGTGCGCACGGCCGAGCGGAACACGTCATGGCGGGAGCGCTGTCCCGGCTCCGTGAGGGGCTCGGCGTGCTCGGTGCGGGCGATGAGCCCGGATGCCGAGAGGATCGCCCAGCACGGCTCGTCGGCGATCTCGAGCTGGAGGGCGGGCGCCTTCGCCTTCCCTGCGGCAGCGGCGGGCGAGCTGGCCCGTGAGACGGTCGCTGCGGCGTCGTCCGCCTCGAGGAGCACGGTGCGCCGCGGCGTCGCGTGCTGCGCCGCGACCTCCCCGAGCTCGGAGGAGACGAGGCCGCGCAGGAGCCCGTCGGAGCCCAGGATGGCCTCGAGCTCGGCGATCTCCCGGCGCAGCTCGTCCTGCTCCTTCTCGAGCTCGATCCGCGAGTACTTGGTGAGCTGGCGCAGGCGCAGCTCGAGGATGTGGTTGGCCTGGACCTCGGAGAGGTCGTAGATGGACATGAGCCGCTCGCGGGCCGCCGCCGCCTCGTCCGAGGTGCGGATGATCTGGATGACCTCGTCGATGTCCATGATCGCCACGAGGAGGCCTTCGACCAGGTGCAGCCTGTCCTTGCGCTTGCCCAGACGGAAGACCGTGCGCCGGCGCACCACGGAGATCCGGTGCCCGACGTACACGCGCAGGAGGTCCAGGAGCCCGAGCGTCTGCGGCTGGCCGTCCACGAGCGTGACGTTGTTGATGCCGAACGAGTCCTCGAGCGGCGTGTAGCGGTACAGCTGGGCGAGGACAGCCTGGGGGTTGAAGCCGTTCTTGACCTCGATCACGAGGCGCAGGCCGTGCTTGCGGTCCGTCAGGTCGGTGACGGCGCTGATGCCCGCGAGCTTCTTGGACCCGACCGCGTCCTTGATCTTCTCGATGACCTTCTCGGGGCCCACCATGTAGGGCAGCTCGGTGACGACGAGGCCCGTGCGGCGGGCGGAGAGCTGCTCGATGCCGACCTTCGCGCGCGTCCTGAACGAGCCGCGGCCCGTCCTGTACGCGTCGCGGATGCCCTCGAGCCCCACGATCGTGCCGCCGGAGGGGAGGTCGGGGCCGGGCACGAGCTCCATGACCTCCTCGAGCGTCGCATCGGGGCGCTCGATGACGAGCTGGGCCGCCGCGATGACCTCGCCGAGGTTGTGGGGCGCCATGTTCGTCGCCATGCCCACGGCGATCCCGGTGGCGCCGTTGACGAGGAGGTTGGGGAACGCAGCCGGCAGGACCTCGGGCTGGGTGAGCTGGTTGTCGTAGTTCGGGATGAAGTCCACGACGTCCTCGTCGAGGCTCCCGGTGAGGGCCAGCGCGGCCGCGTCCAGCCGCGCCTCCGTGTAGCGGGGGGCAGCGGGGCCGTCGTCGAGCGAGCCGAAGTTGCCGTGGCCGTCGATGAGCGGCAGCCGCAGCGAGAAGCCCTGCGCCATGCGCACCATCGCGTCGTAGATCGCCGCGTCGCCGTGCGGGTGGAGCTTTCCCATGACCTCGCCGACCACGCGGGCGCTCTTGACGTGCCCGCGGTCCGGACGCAGCCCCATCTCGCTCATCATGTAGAGGATGCGGCGCTGGACCGGCTTGAGGCCGTCCCGCGCGTCGGGGAGCGCGCGGGAGTAGATGACGGAGTACGCGTACTCGAGGAAGGAGGACTCCATCTCCTCCGCGACGTCGATGTCGGTGATGTTCTCCGCGAAATCATCCGTTCCGGGGAGGGTGTCCGCGCCGGCGGGCTTCCGTCCGCCGCTGCGGGAGTTCTGTCCTCGTGCCAAGACTGCGTCGGTCCTTACTGCTGGGTCTGGGGGCCTGAACTAGGCTAACCCTATGGCGGAGGCGCGCACGCAGACTGCATATCCCCGGCACTGGGAGGCCGATGTCGTCCTCCGGGACGGCGGGACCGCGCACCTGCGGCCGATCCGGCCCGAGGACGCCCCCGCTCTCGAGGCATTCCACGGGCGCCAGTCCGAAGGCTCGATCTACTTCCGCTTCTTCAGCTACAAGGCCCGCCTCACCGACGCGGAGCTCAAGCGCTTCACGGAGGTCGACCACCGCGACCGCGCCGCCCTCGTGATCACGGTCGGCGACGAGATCATCGGGGTGGGCCGGTATGACCGGCTCAGCGACCCGGCCGAGGCCGAGGTCGCGTTCAACATCGCGGACGCGCACCAGGGGCGCGGGCTGGGCTCGATCCTCCTCGAGCACCTTGCGGCCGCGGCGCGGGAGAACCACATCCGCCGCTTCACTGCCGAGGTCCTCCCCGAGAACCGCAAGATGCTCGCCGTGTTCGCAGAGGCCGGCTACGCCCTCGACCGACGCTTCGACGACGGCGTGGTGAGCGTGTCCTTCGAGATCGACCCCACCGAGAAGTCGCGCGCGGTCATGGCCTCGCGCGAGCACCGCGCCGAGGCCCGAAGCGTCCTGGGGCTCCTCGCCCCGTCCTCGGTCGCAGTCATCGGGGCCAGCCGCGCGTGGGGCTCGATCGGGCACCAGCTGCTCGAGCACCTCGTCGAAGGAGGGTTCGAGGGGCCGGTCTACGCGATCAACCCCGAGGCGCTGGAACTCGGGGGGATGATCCCGTACGGCAGGATCTCCGAGGTCCCGGAGGCGGTGGACCTCGCCCTCGTCGCCGTCCCCTACGCCGAGGTCCCGGCCGTGGTCGCCGAATGCGCGGCTGCGGGGGTGCACGGGGTGGTCATCGCCTCGGGCGGCTTCGCCGAGCGTGGAGCGGAGGGGCTCGCGGCGCAGCGCGAGATCGTCCGCCACGCGCGCTCGCGCGGCATGCGGGTCGTGGGACCCGGGTCGCTCGGGATCGTCAACACCGATCCGGACGTGCGGCTCAACGCCTCCCTCGCCCCGCGGCTCCCCCGGCAGGGCGGGCTCGGCCTGTTCAGCCAGTCGGCCTCGATCGGGGTGGCCGTCTTCGCCGCCGCGCACCGCCGTCATCTGGGCTTCTCCTCGATCGTCTCCGCCGGCAACCGAGCGGATGTCTCCGGCAACGACGTCATGCAGTACTGGGAGGACGACGTCGCGACCGACGCGGTCGCGCTCTACCTCGAGTCGTTCGGCAATCCGCGCAAGTTCGCGCGGATCGCGCGCCGCCTGGCCCGGTCCAAGCCCGTCATCGTGGCCAAGGGAGAGGGCCTCGGACTGCGGCTCCCGCCGGGCCATTCGGGCCGCACCACGCAGGCGCCCGCCGGCGCGCTGGACGCCATGCTCCGGCAGGCCGGCGTCATCCGCGTGGGCACGGTCGAGGAGCTCGTGGACGTCGCCCAGATCGCCGCCGGTCCTCTCCCGGCAGGGCCGGGCGTCGCCGTCCTGAGCAATTCGATCGCCTTGGGCCGGGTCGCCGCGGACACGGCCCAGACCCTCGGGCTCGCCGTCGCCGCCACGGAGGACCTCGGCCTCGCCAGACCCACAGCGGCCGACTTTGCCGGCGCGGCCCGCGCGCTGCTGGACGGCGAGGGGGTGGACGCGGTCGTCGTCGCCGTCCTGCCCGTGGCCGGGCTGAGGGTCGACGACGTGGCCTCCGCGCTCGGGGAGGTCGCCGAGGCATCGGGCGCCCCCGTCCTGGCGGTCTTCCCGGGCATCCTCGACCGGCGCATCGAGACGGACGGGCTGCTGCCCGCCCCTGGGCGCAGGGACGCCGGCGCGCCCCGCGTCCCCGCGTTCAGCAGCGCGGGGCCGGCCCTCGCGGCGCTCGCCGCGACCGTGCGGTACAGCGAGTGGCTCGCGGTGGACCAGGGCGTGCCGTTCGAGGCGGAGCATGACGACGATGCCGCCGAGGCGCTCATCGAGCCGTACCTGAGCGATGTCGAGGGGACCGAGCTCACGCGGCTCCCGGACGAGGCCGCTGCACGGCTCCTGGCCTCGTACGGGATCCAAGTCGTCCCGTCCCGGCGTGCGGCGGACGCCGAGGAGGCCGTCGCGGCCGGGGAGGCGCTCGGCTGGCCCGTGGCGGTCAAGTCTGCGAGCGCCCACCTCCGGCACCGCCTCGACCTGGGCGCAGTGCGGCTCGATGTCCAGGACGCGCCCGCCCTCCGCAGCGCGGTCGAGCAGATGGGACACTCACTCAGCGCCCTGGGCGGCGGGGAGTTCGAGGTGCAGTCCATGGCCCCCGTGGGCCAGGCCTGCGTGCTCCGCGCGCTCGAGGATCCGCTGCTCGGGCCGGTGGTCTCGTTCGGCCTCGCCGGGGACGCGGTGGACCTCCTCGACGACTGGGCCCACCGGATCACCCCCCTGACGACGGGCGACGTCCGCGAGATGGTCCGCTCGCCGCGCACCTCGGTCAAGCTCTTCGGGCACGAGGGCCTGCCCCCTCTCGACGTCGCAGCACTCGAGGACCTCGTGGGGCGGGTCTCCCTCCTCAAGGACCGCCATCCCGAGGTCGCGCTCGTCGAGCTGCGGCCCGTCGTCGTGAGCGAGACCGGGCTCGCGGTGCTGTCCGTGGCCGCATGGATCGGGAACGCGGCCCGCCGCACGGACAACGCGCGCCGCGCGATGCTGGCCCAGTAGGACCGCTCCTCCCACGGGGGTGCCCGCCCCGCCTTGGGGTGCCAGCCCGGCATCTGGGAGAATGGCCACATGAGCCACCACGCGCCCGAGGACAACGCAGGCCTTCCGAACCGCGGTCCCTCGGGGGAGACCCTCACCGAGGCCCTCCAGCGCACAGGGTTCTACCCGAGGCTCGTCGGCGATGTCGTGGCGGACGCCCTGGACGGCCGCGCCCCGCTCTCCCACCTCACGCACCTCGAGACGCACTTCGAGCGGTCCGAGGTGCGCCGCCACGTGACGGTGCTCGTGCTCACCCAGGACATGCTCGTGGTCACCCACGTCGACGAGGCGCCCCTGGACGACGAGGGGCACCGAATGTCCGCGCAGGTCTCGACCGAGTCCGTCCCGGTGTCCCAGATCGCCACCGTGGTCCTCTCCTACGTCTACGCCCAGCCGGTCGACTACACGCCCGGTGACCCGGTGCGCGAGGTCACCCTCTCGATCGCGTGGAGCGGCGGGCAGCGGATCGACCTCATGCCGGCGGGGTGCGGTGACCCGCAGTGCGACGCCGACCACGGCTACACGGGAACGGTGGCCCGCGAGGACCTCGTGCTGCGCATCAGCGCCGAGGCAGACGGGCCCCGGGCGGTCCAGGACGCCAAGCACTTCGCCCGGCTCCTGCGGGCCGTGAACACCGGGAGCGCTCCCTCCCAGGCTGCGCCGCGCCCACGCCTCTCCTTCGCCCCCCGCGCGCAGCGCACCCACGGGGGCCGCGCGTGAGCGCTGCACCCTTGGGCCAGCCGCTTCCCCCGCCGCCGGCCTACGGCTCCCGCTCGGTCGCGGACATCCTGCCCAGCTGCGCCGCCGCGCTCGGTGCCGAGGGCTTCGAGAACGTGCTCGGCCTGCCTGAGGTCCCGCGCGTGTGCCTCGTCATGGTCGACGGGCTCGGCCGCGTGCTCCTGTCTCGTCGCACGGCGCACACGCCGTTCCTGCGCGAGAAGCTCCAGGCTGGCCAGGGCGGCATCCCCGCGACGCTCGACGCCGCGTTCCCGACGACGACTGCGGCGTCGCTCGCGAGCCTCGGCACCGGCGTGCCGCCCGGCCAGCACGGGATGGTCGGGTACGACGTCCTCGCACCCGGCCTCGACCGGGTGGTCAACCAGCTCAACGGCTGGGACCCCGACGTGGACCCGCTTCAGTGGCAGCCGTTCCCCACGGTGTTCGAACGCCTCGAGGGCCATGCCGAGGTCGCCACCGTGAGCCTCCCGCAGTTCGAGGGCTCTGCCATGACGCGGGCTGCGCTGCGCGGCGGCGGGTTCATCGGCGCGACCGGGCTCCACGCCCGCACCACCGCTGCGGCCGGGGCGATGGCCGCGAACCCGCGCATGCTCCTGTACTTCTACCTCAACGAGCTCGACAAGGCGGGCCACCAGTTCGGCTGCGGCTCCCGCGAGTGGGAGGAGGCGCTCGAGGAGGTCGACTCGTGCGTCCGCCGCCTCGACGCCCAGCTGCCCCAGGGCACCCTCGTCCTTGTGGTGGGCGACCACGGCATGGTGGACGTGCCCGAGGCGGGCCGGATCGACTTCGGCGCGGACCCAGCGCTCACCCACGGCATCCGGCACACCGCAGGGGAGCCGCGCATGGTGCACCTGCACCTCGAGGAGGGGGCCGACGAGACTGCCCGGGACGCCGTCCTGGACCGCTGGCGCGAGCGCTTCGGACGCCAGGCCTGGATCCTCACCCGCGAGGAGGCGCTTGCCCACGGGCTCTTCGGGCCCGTCTCCGAGGCCGTGCGGGAGCGGATCGGGGACATTCTCGTGGCGGCGCATGGGGAGGTCGCCTTCTTCGACGGCAGGCGCGTCCGCCCCACGGCGTTCTCCATGGTCGGCCAGCACGGATCACTCACGAAGGCCGAGCGGCACGTACCGCTGATCGCCTTCCGCGCCACAGGGCCCGCCCAGCCGCGGCGGCGCCGTGGCTGAGCTCGTCTTCTTCACCGGGACGATGGACAGCGGGAAGTCCACCCTCGCGCTCCAGATGGACTACAACCACCGCGCGGGCGGGCGCCGCGGGCTCCTCTTCACGCGGCACGACCGCTCCGGCGCCGCGGCGATCACGAGCCGGCTCGGACTGTGCGTTCCGGCCATGGAGGTCACGACCGAGACGAGCTTCTGGGACGAGGTGGTGCGCGAGAGGACCCGCGCCGCGGAGGTGGACTACCTCGTGTGCGACGAGGCGCAGTTCTACCTCCCGGGACAGGTCGAGGACCTCGCGCGCACGGTCGACGGGCTGGGCGTGGACGTCTACGCCTTCGGGATCACGACGGACTTCCGTGCGAGGCTCTTCGAGGGCTCGCGCCGGCTCATCGAGCTCGCGGACAGGGTCGAGGTGCTCCAGGTCGAGACGCTGTGCTGGTGCGGGCGCCGCGCGACGCACAACGCCCGCACGGTGCGCGGGCGCATGGTCCTCGAGGGCCAGCAGGTCCTGGTTGCCGACGTCGCACCGGTCGCGGGGGCGGGCGCCCAGCCGGACGGTGGGGAGGAGCCGGAGGTGGTGTACGAGACCCTGTGCCGACGCCACCACATGGCCGGCCAGACCGCTGCCATGTCAGGCGTCATGAGCGAGGGGGAGCAGCTCCTGCCGTTCGAGGAGTAGGCGGCGCTAGTCGCCCTTGGTTCCGAAGACGATCTCGTCCCAGCTCGGCACGGACGACCGCTTCGCACGGGCGCGGCGCGGGGGGTCGGACGGCTGGCCCGTGCCGGAGGGCTGCTCGGCAGAGCCCCGTCTGCGCGGTGGGGAGGGCTCCTCGCGGGCATCGTCGGCGTCACTGCCTCCGCGCGGTCCCTCGGGCGGCGCCGGTGCGCCGTCTTCCTCGGCCCCGTCGGTGCCGCCGGACGTGGCAGCGGACGGCGTGGCCGCGGAGATCGAGATCTCGGTCGTCGCGGTGCTCAGCCCCGGCATGAGGCCCAGGTGCCCCCGGATCGGATCCTCGGCGCGCCGCTCGAGCCGGGTGAGCAGCGAGGTAATGCCGCCGCGGGCCTCCGCGTCGTCGTCGTGCAGACCGTGCGCTCCATGCTCAGGCTCGGATGCCTGGGCCGCCGGCGTCGCGGCGAACGTGCCCTCGCCCTCGAAGGGGTGCTGTTCCTGCCGTCCGTCCCCCTCGTCGGCGGCCGTCTCGGAGGGCCGCGGGTGGGCAGCGGGGATCCCGTGGGTCAGCAGGAGCGCGAGGGCGTCGTCGCCGTCCTCGTCGACCCCCAGGCGCTGGCCGCGGCGGGCGCGGAGCATGTCCAGGAGTTCGCCCTCGGGGTCGCTGCCCGGCGCGGCCGTCGCGGCGGGCGGGGCCGCGGCGTGCGGCGGCTCGGGCGTGAGGTCGGCCTCGACGTCGAAGGGGCGGTCCGAGACGGCGGCGAGACGGCGGCGCGGGGCGGGCCCGTCGAGCGGCTCGAGCTCGCTGAGCTGCTGGGCCCACCGGTTCGCGTTGGCCACCGTGCGGTGCACGGGGTGGTACGTCCACTGGGCGGGAGGCTCCTCGCCGATCGTGGAAGGCGAGCCCTGGGGAAGCGGGAACCGCGCCACGACCGTCCACTGGCCGTCCGAGCGCCGCCACGAGTCCCAGGAGACGTCGTCCGCCCCTACTCCGTGGAGCGAGAGCCGGTAGGCGACCATCTCGCCCAGCGTCACGGGCCGCTCTGCCGCCACGCCCCGCAGGACGTCATGCGAGGGAAGCCGTCCGGGAACCTCGACGGACTGGGCGCGCCTCGCCATGTGCTCGCGCTCGGCCAGGACCGGGCCCTCGTAGCGCTGGACCCGTGCGAGGGGGACGCCTGACGACTCCGCGACCTCCTCTGCCGTGGCGCCGGCGCGGATCTCTGCCTGGATCTGGCGGGGGGACATGGCCGAGCCGTCGCCGCCGGCACTCCTCTGGGGCGCGGGGCGGGCCACCGCCCGCCGGAGGGCCTCGTCGAGCGGGAGGCGGAACACCTCGCCTGACGATGCGCTCACGAGCAGGTGTGCGCCGTCCTCATGGACGCCGACGAGCCGCAGCTGCTGCGCGTGGTCCTGCGGTTGCTCCCGCATAGAAAGCCTCCAGCCTTGCATAGATGTCCTTCACAGCACTGTGCCATCTCCAGCTGCCGGTTCGCGCGGGACGCGCCCGGTGTGCCCCGAATTGCCCGGCTCGCCGGGCGGGAGTACCAGGCCCGGCACGCGTCATCTGGGAGACTGCGGCATGATCGCGGAGGCCGTGCCGCCCGGCCGAGTGGCGTTTTCGGCCTCCATCGGGAACAATCTCCCCGTCACTGGGCACAAAATGGGGGCCGAGTGCGTTGGAGAGGACTGCGTGGAATTGCCCACGTGACATGGATAGCTATCGGAGCGTGAACGAAGAACTATGGCGACTGACTACGATGCGCCGCGAAAGAACGAGGAAGAGCTCAGCGAGGACTCGCTCGAGGAGCTGAAGACCCGCCGCACCGACAAGCAGTCGGCCTCGGTCGACGAGGACGAGGCGGAGGCCGCTGACAGCTTCGAGCTGCCGGGCGCCGACCTGTCCGGCGAAGAGCTCCTCGTGCGCGTGCTCCCCGCCCAGGCGGACGAGTTCACGTGCGCCTCGTGCTTCCTGGTCCGCCACCGCTCGCAGATCGCGCGCGAGAAGAACGGGCTCGTGTACTGCAAGGAGTGCGAGGGCTGAGTCCCGCACCGCCTGGAGAGGAGGCCCCCGGAGCAGCCGCACCGGGGGCCTGACGCTTTCCACGGCCGCTTGGGCGGCACTGGCAGCCTCGAGGCGGTCAGCGCGCCGTCCGGGCCGCGCCGAGCGCGGAGGCGAGCCGGGCGGGTCGGCGCGTGGAGACGAGCCAGTACGGCGTCGGATCCTCCTCGTCCGCGACCTGGACGCGGACGAGCCCGGGGATCCATCCGCGGATGCAGAGGTAGGCGAGGGCGTTGAGCCGGGGGCCGCGCTCCGCGGTCGCCTCCTCGCCGTCGTGGGCCGTGGCCTCACCGAGTGCGGAGGCCGGGAGGAACGCGCGTCCGGCACGGAAGCCCTCGGCCGTGACAGCGACCTTGGGCGTCGAGGCGATGAGACCCCCCGCGAGGAGCGCGAAGATCACCGCGGCCGCTCCGTAGCCCGCGGCAAGCCCGATCGGGGCGAACACGAGGATGCCGGCGCCGGAGATCCCGAGGGCCACGAGCCACACCCACCAGGCGGGCCAGAGGCGCTCGGAGTAGACGGCAGTGTCCCCGGGGCGCGGGGCGGGCGCGGGAGTCGAGTCAGGCATGGCCACCAGCTTCCCACCCCCGCGGCGCCGGGCCAAACGTCCCGTGCGCGGGCTAGAGTGGTCGGGTGATCCCTCAGCAGCAGGCCGCCGTGGCCCCCGCATCCCGTACGAATGCCAGCCCGGACACCGGGTGGGCGCCGACGCTCGAGGTGCAGATCAGGATGCTGGACGAGGGGCTCGAGCCGCCGTCGTACGCGCACCCCGGGGATGCCGGTGCCGACCTCCGGGCGCGCGAGGACGTCACCCTGGGCCCCGGCGAGAGGGCCCTCGTGCCGACCGGCGTGAGCATCGCGCTCCCCTTCGGCTATGCAGCGCTCATCCACCCGCGCTCGGGCCTCGCGACCCGCCACGGGCTGACCGTGGTCAATGCGCCCGGGACCGTGGACGCGGGCTACCGCGGGGAGATCGCGGTGACGCTGCTGAACACGGACCGCACCGAGCCCATCGTGCTGCGCCGCGGGGATAGAATCGCCCAGATGGTGATCCAGCGCGTCGAGCACGCGCGGTTCATCCCCGTCGACGAGCTCTCCGACACAGTGCGGGGCGCGTCGGGCTTCGGCTCGACCGGCGGTTTCACCGCCCCGTAGCGCGGGAGGCAGCCCGGACCGCCCGAGGGGGGCCGGGCCGCCGGCGAGACTAAGGAGTTGTGCAGTGCTGTTCGGACGTGGCAGGAACGCCAAGCTGACAGCCGAGGACCCATCGGTCCTCGGGCAGTCGAAGGAGCGGCGGTCTGAGCCTGACAAGAGCGGGTACGGCCGTGCCCAGAAGGGGCCCTTCGACGCGAGCGAGGCGAGCACCGAGACGGGATACGTCGATCTCGGGGCCATCCTGGTGCGTCCTGCCGAGGGACTCCAGCTCAGGCTCGAGCTCGAGGAGGCGACCCAGCGCGTCGTCGCCGTGACGATGGACCTCAATGGCTCCAGCCTCCAGCTCCAGGCCTTCGCCGCCCCCCGCTCCGAGGGGCTCTGGGGAGAGATCCGGGCGCAGATCGCCCAGTCTGTCGCGAGCCAGGGCGGGACGGTCGAGGAGAGCGAGTCAGGCTTCGGCCCCGAGCTACTGGCCCGGCTCCCCGCCGACTCCTCGGGCGAGCGCCGCAGCTACCGCGCTGCACGCTTCATGGGGGTTGACGGCCCCCGGTGGTTCCTGCGCGGAGTGATCGGCGGGCCGGCTGCCGAGGACCGCGAGGCCGCCCGCCCGCTCGAAGAGCTGTTCCGCCACATTGTGGTGGACCGCGGCGAGACGCCCCTCCCGCCCCGCGAGCTCCTGCCCCTGCGGATTCCGGCCCAGGCAGACGCCGCCGCCCCCGACGCCGCCGGTTCCACCGAGCCACCCCAGGCTCCCGAGCGGGGGCCGGAGACGACCCATCTTGGCTGACACCGCCCCGCTCCTGGCAGCCTCCTTGGCCGACCTCCCCGAGCGCGGCTTCGTGGCCGGGTCCGGAGTGGTGCGTTCCATCACATACGTCCCGGTCACCGACAGCCCGCAGGTGAGTGCCCTCGTCTCCGACGACGACGCCGAGCACCGCGCGGGCGCATCGGTCTCCCTCGTGTGGCTCGGGCGCAGGCGCGTGAGCGGCCTCGGCGCGGGCACCCGGCTGCGCTTCACCGGCATGGTGGCCCGCCAGCACGGCGTCCCGACGATCTTCAACCCGCGCTACGAGATCCTGGCCAAGGAGGACTGACGTGGCACCCCGCGACAACGAGCGCGAGCCCGAGCGGCCCGCGGTGCCGGGTGGGCCGGAGGCAGGCCCGGCACCGCGCACTCCCGATCCCGCGCCGGGCGCAGACCGAGCGTCGGGACCTGCCGCGCCGAGCGCGGCGGACCTCGCGGCCGCATACGCCGCGCGGGCCGGGCTGCACCGGCACGGCGACGGCCGGATCGATGTGCTCCGCAGCGCGGGAGGGGTCCGCGGGGTCCTCGAGAGCATCCTGCCGGGCCTCGTCTTCCTCGTGGCCTTCACGGTCCTCGCCGACCTCGTGCTCTCGGTCGTGCTCGCCCTCGCCGTCGCCGCAGTCTTCGTCGTGGCGCGCCTCGTTGGCCGGACGACGCCGACTCAGGCGTTCGTGGGCGTCGGCGGCATCGCCGTCTCCGCGGCGCTCGCGCTGTTCACGGGCAAGGCGGAGAACTTCTACGTCTCGGGCTTCATCACGAACTCGGTGTACATCCTCGCGATGGTCGTCTCGATCGCGGTGCGCTGGCCGCTCATGGGCGTCGTCTTCGGTTTCCTGCGCGCGGAGGGGCTGCGCTGGCGCGACGATCCGCAGCGCGTCCGCCAGTACCGGATCGGGACCTGGATCATGGTCGCGGTCCTCGGCCTGCGACTGGCCGTGCAGCTCCCGCTCTACTTCATGGGCGGTGAGGGCCTCGTGGCGCTCGGGACCACCCGCCTCCTCATGGGTGTCCCGCTCTACGCGCTCGGCCTCTGGCTCGCGTGGCTCGTCACCCGGCCGATCACGCCGGAGCGGCCGGCCGGCTGACGTGGTCGTCCGCTGGCGCCGGTCCGCGGAAGCCAGCCGATCGTGCCCGTGGGCGATCTCGCCGTTCAGCCGTCGAACGGGTCGTCGTCGTCCTCGAACGGGGCAGCCGGAACAGCCTGGGCCTCAGCTTCCATCCCCGGCCCGGTGGGCGCGAGGAGGCGGCGGAGCTGGTCCTCGGCCTCGATGGTCGTGAGGAAGAACAGCTCGTCGCGGTGGTCCACCACGTCGTCGCGGCTCGGCGCGATCGGCGCCTGGTCGCGCAGGATGGCGACGAGGGTGCAGTCGTGCGGCCAGGGGACCTGCCCCACGGTCTGCCCCACGATCGCGGAGTCCGCCGGGACGGTGAATTCGACGAGCGAGGACCCGCCGGTCTTGAGCGTGAGCAGGCGCACGACGTCGCCGATCTCGACAGCCTCCTCGACGAGCGCCGTCATGAGCCGGGGCGTGTTGACCGCCACATCGACGCCCCACGAGTCGTCGAACATCCAGTCGTTCTTGGGGTTGTTGACACGGCCCACCGTGCGGCCGACGCCGAACTCCGTCTTGGCGAGCAGGGAGACCACAAGGTTGACCTTGTCGTCGCCGCTCGCGGCCACGACGACGTCGGCCTCCTCGACATGGGCCTCCTTGAGCGTCGCGAGCTCGCACGCGTCGCCGACGAGCCACTTCCCGCCCCGCAGGCCGCTGCGGCCGATCACCTCGGGCTTGGGGTCGATGAGGAGCACGTCGTGGCGGTGCGCGAGGAGCTCCCGTGCGATCGAGCTGCCGACGCTGCCGGCTCCCGCGATGACGACCTTCACTCGGGCTCCTTGACGGGTGGTGCGGACAGGATGCGGGCCACCTCGGAGGCGTCGGAGACGGCCATCATGGCGTGGACCGTGTCGCCTTCCTGGTAGCTCGTGCCGGGGGAGGGCAGCAGGCCTTCCCCGAAGCGGGTGAGGTACGCGATCCGGACGCGCGCCGCGCGCTCGATCGCGCTGAGGGGGTGCCCGTACCATGACGGGTCGAGCTCGACCTCGGCGAGGACGAGCCTGCCGGAGGGCTCGCGGTAGTCTCCCGCGACACCGGACTCGGGGAGGATGCGCCGCAGGACCTGGTCCGCGCTCCAGCGCACGGCGGCGACCGTGGGGATGCCGAGGCGCTGGTAGATCTCCGCCCGGCCCGGGTCGTAGATGCGGGCGACGACGTGCGGGACGTGGAAGGTCTCGCGGGCCACGCGGGTGGCGAGGATGTTCGAGTTGTCCCCGCTCGAGACCGCCGCGAACGCGTAGGCCTCCTCGATGCCGGCCTGCTTCATCGTGTCGCGGTCGAATCCGACCCCGGTGACCTTCCGCCCGCCGAACGTGCGGCGCAGCCGCCGGAAGGCACGGTCGTCCTGGTCGATGATGGCGACGGAATGGCCCGCGTCCTCGAGGGTGTGGGCGAGCGTGACGCCCACGCGCCCGCAGCCCATGATCACGTAGTGCGCCATAGCTTCTTCCTGGCCGATCGTGCTCGTGAGGTCCGTCCGCGGCGGGGCGGGCCCGACGGCGCGCCCGACGCGGGCGCACTCCCAATCTACCCCGCCATGACACGGGCACTGCTTTGCGCATACCGTGTCAGGGTGCTCTCCATTGTGAACGCGGCAAAGCGCGTCATCGTGGGGCGGGCCCTGCGCAACGACAGACTCGTTCACACTCGCCTGCCCAAGAGGATCGCGCTCCCGGTGTTCGCCGCGGACGCCCTGTCCTCCCTCGCCTATGCCCCGGACGAGATCTTCCTGACCCTCGCCCTGGCGGGCGTGAGCGCCGTGGCCTTCTCGCCCGGCGTGGGAGTCGCGGTCATGCTCGTGCTGCTGATCGTGGTCGCGTCCTACCGCCAGAACGTGCATGCCTACCCCTCGGGCGGCGGCGACTACGAGATCGCGACCGTGAACCTGGGCCGAGGCGCCGGCCTCACGGTCGCGAGCGCCCTCCTCGTGGACTACGTCCTCACCGTGGCCGTGTCGATCTCCTCGGCGGCGACGTACCTGACCACCGCCCTTCCGGCCCTGCATGGGCGGGAGGCACTGCTCGCTGCGGGGGGCGTGCTCGTGCTGGCCCTCGTGAACCTGCGCGGCGTGCGGGAGGCGGGGACGCTCTTCGCGGTGCCCACCTACGTCTTCATGGCGGCGGTCTTCGGGATGATCGCCACGGGCCTCATCCAGTGGATGACCGGGACGCTGCGGCCCTCCCAGAGCGCGGAGCTCGAGATCGTGCCGCTGCCGGAGTTCGACCAGGGTCTCGTGGGCCTCGCGGGGGCGTTCCTGCTCCTGCGGGCGTTCTCCTCCGGGGCGGCGGCACTGACCGGCGTCGAGGCCATCAGCAACGGCGTGCCCAACTTCCGCCCGCCCAAGAGCCGGAATGCGGCCACGACGCTGCTCATGCTCGGCGCCATCGCCGTGGCCCTCATGTCCGGCATCATCTTCCTCGCGAACGCGACCAGGGTCCACATCGTCCAGGACCCCGCAACCGAGCTGCTCCTCAACGGCAGCCCCCTCCCCGGGGACTACATCCAGACGCCCGTGCTGGGCCAGATCGCTGGCTCCGTCTTCGGTTCGGGCAGCCTCCCGTTCTACCTGGTGGTCGCGGCAACGGGCCTGATCCTCGTCTTCGCGTCCAACACGGCGTTCAACGGCTTCCCGGTCCTGGCCTCGATCCTCGCCCAGGACGGCTACCTCCCGCGCCAGCTGCGCACGCGCGGTGACCGCCTCGCGTTCAGCAACGGCGTGCTCGCGCTGGCGGCGGGCGCGATCCTGCTCATCCTCGTGTTCGACGCGGATGTGACACACCTCATCCAGCTCTACATCGTGGGCGTGTTCGTGTCCTTCACCACGAGCCAGCTCGGCATGGTGCGCCACTGGACGCGCGAGCTCAAGCGGGTCAAGGACCGGCCCGTGCGGGTGCGGATGCAGCGCTCGCGCATCATCAACTCGATCGGGCTCGGCATGACGGCACTCGTCCTCGTCATCGTCGTGGTCACGAAGTTCGAGTACGGTGCCTGGATCGCACTGCTGGCCATGGTGGGCCTCTTCCTCATGATGTGGAGCATCCACCGGCACTATGCGAATGTCGCGCGCGAGCTCGCGGTGGGGGACGACGTCTCGGTGCGTGCCCTGCCCAGCCGCGTGCACGCTGTCCTGCTCGTCTCGCACGTGCGCAAGCCGGTGCTGCGCGCGCTCGCCTACGCCCGCGCGTCGCGCCCGTCCACGCTCACCGCGGTGACCGTGGACATCAGTCCGGATGAGACCGCGCAGACGCTCGCGGACTGGGAGAAGCTCCAGATCCCGGTCCCGATCACCGTGCTCGCGAGCCCATACCGTGAGACGATCACGCCGCTCATGGACTACATCCGGGACCTCAGGAGCGAGTCGCCGCGGGACCTCATCGTCGTCTACATCCCCGAGTATGTGGTGGGCAAGTGGTGGGAGCAGCTCGTGCACAACCAGACCGCTCTGCGCATCAAGGCGCGGCTGCACTTCGAGCCCGGCGTCATGGTCGCGTCGGTCCCGTGGCAGCTCAAATCGTCCGAGGAAGCCAGGAGGCTGCAGGAACTGTGAGCATCATGAGCGAACCGGCCGGCCCGGGCAGCGTGCTCGAACTGAGGCTCGGCCGTGTGGCGCACGGCGGCCACGTGGTGGCACGGCACGAGGGCCGGGTGGTCTTCGTCCGCCACGGCATCCCGGGCGAGCTCGTCCGTGCCGTCCTGACCGAGGCGGAGCCCGAGGGAAAGTTCTGGCGCGCCGACGTCGTCGAGGTCCTCGAGCCATCTGAGCACCGCCGGGAGCACGTGTGGGACCTCGCGGACTCCCTCCGCGCCCACGCCGCCGGGACGCTGCCCGTGGGCGGAGCTGAGTTCGGCCACATCGGGCTGGGCGAGCAGCGCGCGCTCAAGGCCGCGGTGGTCCGAGAGCAGCTCGAGCGGCTCGCCGGGCTGGACTGGGACCCGGTGGTGGAGGCCGTCCCGGTGGGGGCTGGGCCGGCCGCGGGCGACGCCGATGGGCTGGCCTGGCGGACGCGGTGCAGCTTCGACGTCACGCCGGACGGGCGGCTCGCGATGCACGCCCACCGCTCGGACGCGCTCATCCCGGTCACCCGCATGCCGCTCGCGACCGAGGAGGTCAACGCGCTGCGGCTGTGGGAGCTGGACCTGCGCGGGATCGAGCGCGTCGAGGTCGCCGCCCCTGCGTCCGGCAGTGCCCCGCTCGCGGTCTTCACCCTCGCAGAGGGCGTCCCGCCCGCGCGCCTGACGGAGGTCCTCGCCGATCTGGATCCGGCGGTCTCGGCGAGTGCCCTCGCGCCCGGGGAGCGCACGCCGCTCACGGTGCGCGGGCGCGGGGCGGTGGGCGAGGATGTCCTCGGGCACCACTACACCGTCACGGGGGAGGGATTCTGGCAGATCCACCGCCGCGCTCCCGAGACCCTCGTGGGCGCTGTCCTCGAGGCGCTCGACGGCGTGCTGGCGCCGGGGGCGCAGGTCGCGGACCTCTACGCGGGCGCGGGGCTGTTCACGGCTCCGCTGGCCGCGGCAGTCGGTCCGGCGGGCCATGTCCTCTCCGTCGAGGGCGCGCCGGGCACGAGCCGGGACGCGCGGCGGACATTCAAGCGGCAGCCGGAGGTCGCCGTCGTCCAGGGCAGGGTGGAGCGGGTCCTGCGCCAGCACGGGGGAGCGGGGTCGTTCGACGCCGTGGTGCTCGACCCGCCGCGGGCGGGCGCCGGCAAGGAGGTGGTGAGGCAGCTCGTCGAGACGGCGCCGCAGGCCATTGCGTACGTAGCCTGCGACCCGGCATCCTTCGCCCGGGACGTCGGGCTGTTCCGCAAGGCGGGATGGCGTCTGGAGCGGCTGAGGGCATTCGATCTGTACCCGCAGACGCATCATGTGGAGACGGTGGGTCTGCTCCTGCCGCCCGGCAGGTAGCCGGCCCGGACCAGTGCCGGGGGAGGGCGGACGGTGGGTCTGCTCCTGCCGCCCGGCAGGTAGCCGGCCCGGACCAGGGCCGGGGGAGGGCGGACGGTGGGTCTGCTCCTGCCGCCCGGCAGGTAGCCGGCCCGGGGGCGTGACCCGGCGTGACCCGCGACGTGAACGGCTGTGCGAACTAGGATGGGCCGCGATGGCACGCGGTCCGCTCGGGCCGCCCTGCCCGGCTTAGGCATGCCTAACTAGCAACGCCATGGTGCCGGGACAAAGATGGCAGTGTTGCGAGAGGAGTCCTGCATTGAGCACTGTGGACAGCTTCGGAGCCAAAGGCGTCCTGAACGTCGGCGGCAACGAGTATGAAATTTTCCGGTTGAATTCCGTGGAAGGCGCCGAGAGCCTCCCCTTCAGCCTCAAGGTCCTCCTGGAGAACCTGCTCCGCACCGAGGACGGTGCGAACATCACGGCGGACCACATCCGCGCCCTCGCCGGATGGGACCCGGAGGCCCAGCCGAACACCGAGATCCAGTTCACCCCCGCCCGCGTCATCATGCAGGACTTCACCGGTGTCCCGTGCGTCGTAGACCTCGCGACCATGCGCGAGGCCGTCAAGGAGCTCGGCGGCGACCCGAAGCGCGTGAACCCGCTGGCGCCGGCTGAGATGGTCATCGACCACTCGGTGCAGATCGACGTGTTCGGCAACGCCAACGCGATCGAGCGCAACATGGAGATCGAGTACCAGCGCAATGGCGAGCGCTACCAGTTCCTGCGGTGGGGCCAGACGGCGTTCGACGACTTCAAGGTCGTCCCCCCGGGCATGGGAATCGTGCACCAGGTCAACATCGAGTACCTGGCCCGCACGATCATGACCCGCGAGGTCGAGGGGCCGCAGGGCAGGGTTGTGCGCGCCTACCCCGACACGTGCGTCGGCACCGACTCGCACACCACCATGGTCAACGGCCTGGGCGTGCTCGGCTGGGGCGTCGGCGGCATCGAGGCCGAGGCGGCGATGCTCGGCCAGCCCGTATCGATGCTCATCCCGCGCGTCGTGGGCTTCAAGCTGTCCGGGTCGATCCCCGCCGGCGCTACGGCGACCGACGTGGTGCTCACGATCACCGAAATGCTGCGCAAGCACGGCGTCGTGGGCAAGTTCGTCGAGTTCTACGGCGAGGGCGTGGCGCAGGTGCCGCTGGCCAACCGCGCCACGATCGGCAACATGAGCCCCGAGTTCGGCTCGACCGCCGCGATGTTCCCGATCGACGATGTGACCCTGGACTACCTGCGCCTGACCGGCCGCAGCGACGAGCAGCTCGCGCTCGTCGAGGCGTACACCAAGGAGCAGGGCCTCTGGCACGACCCGTCCCGCGAACTGCGCTTCTCCGAGTTCCTCGAGCTGGACCTCTCCACCGTGGTCCCCTCGATCGCCGGCCCGAAGCGCCCGCAGGACCGCATCGAGCTCTCCGAGGCCAAGGACGAGTTCCGCCACGACCTGAAGAACTACGTCGCGCACGACGCCGACGCCGGCACCCTGGACGAGTCCCTCGAGGAGACCTTCCCGGCCTCGGATGCGCCCTCCTTCACCGCCGGCGCGACCCACGTCACCGACACGGACCGGGAGCCGCCGAAGTACTCGGCCGCCCACGGCGCCGCGGGCCGGACGTCCAACCCGGTCTCCGTGAAGATGGAGGACGGCCGCGAGTTCGACCTCGACCACGGCGCGGTGACGATCGCCTCGATCACCTCCTGCACGAACACCTCGAACCCCTCGGTGATGCTCGCGGCCGCCGTCCTCGCCCGCAACGCCGTGGAGAAGGGCCTGACCTCCAAGCCTTGGGTCAAGACCTCGGTCGCGCCCGGCTCGAAGGTCGTCACCGACTACTACGAGAAGTCCGGCCTGGTCCCGTACCTGGAGAAGCTCGGCTTCTTCACGGTCGGCTACGGCTGCGCGACCTGCATCGGCAACTCGGGCCCGCTCGAGGCGGAGATCTCGGAGGCCGTCCAGGCCAACGACCTCGCCGTGACCGCCGTCCTCTCCGGCAACCGCAACTTCGAGGGCCGCATCAACCCGGATGTGAAGATGAACTACCTCGCGTCCCCGCCGCTGGTCATCGCCTACGCCCTGGCCGGCAGCATGGACTTCGACTTCGACGTCGACCCGCTGGGCAAGGACCAGGACGGCAACCCGGTGTTCCTGAAGGACATCTGGCCCAACCCGGTCGAGGTCCAGCAGGTCATGGACGCCTCCATCGACCAGGAGATGTTCACCAAGTCCTACGCGACCATCTTCGACGGCGACGAGCGCTGGAAGTCCCTCCCGACGCCGACCGGCGACACGTTCGAGTGGGACGCGAAGTCCACCTACGTCCGCAAGCCCCCGTACTTCGAGGGCATGAAGGCGCAGCCGGACCCGGTCAGCGACATCGAGGGCGCGCGCGTCCTGCTCAAGCTCGGCGACTCGGTCACGACCGACCACATCTCCCCGGCCGGCTCCTTCAAGTCGGACACGCCCGCGGGCCAGTACCTCCTGGCCAACGGCGTGGAGCGCAAGGACTTCAACTCCTACGGCTCGCGCCGCGGCAACCACGAGGTCATGATCCGCGGCACCTTCGCGAACATCCGCATCAAGAACCAGCTGCTCGACGGCGTCGAGGGCGGGTTCACGAAGGACTTCACGCAGGAGGGCGCGCCGCAGGCGTACGTCTACGACGCTGCCGTGAACTACCAGGCCGCCGGCACCCCGCTCGTGGTCCTCGCGGGCAAGGAGTACGGCTCCGGCTCGTCCCGCGACTGGGCCGCGAAGGGCACCGCGCTCCTGGGCGTCAAGGCCGTCATCGCCGAGAGCTACGAGCGCATCCACCGCTCGAACCTCATCGGCATGGGCGTCCTGCCGCTGCAGTTCCCGGCCGGCGAGTCGGCCGCGACGCTGGGCCTGACGGGCAACGAGGTGTTCTCGGTCGAGGGCGTCACTGCGCTCAACGGGGGCACGACTCCGAAGACCGTGAAGGTGACCGCGACTGCGGAGGACGGCAGCGCGAAGTCCTTCGACGCCGTCGTGCGCATCGACACCCCCGGGGAGGCGGACTACTACCGCAACGGCGGCATCCTGCAGTACGTGCTGCGGCAGATCTCGGCGAACTGAGCCCACTCGGCAGAGCGGGTGAAAACGCGAAGGGCCCCCACCAGAACCGGTGGGGGCCCTTCTGCCGCATACGGGCCCGGCCCGGCAGACGACCGGCGGGAACGCGTTAGAGTGGTCCGTGCACGTTTCGAGCAAGGAGTGGCCCTTGGGCATCTTGGAGTCCGTCAGAGGTCCTGAGGACCTCACCCGCCTCAGCCACGAGGAGCTCACGGACCTCGCCCAGGAGATCCGCGGCTTCCTCATCCGCACGGTCGCGCAGACGGGCGGGCACCTCGGCCCGAACCTCGGGGTCGTCGAGCTGACCCTCGCGATCCACAGGGTCTTCGACTCCCCGCGGGACAGCATCGTCTTCGACACGGGCCACCAGTCCTACGTGCACAAGCTCCTCACCGGCCGGCAGGACTTCTCGACGCTCCGCCAGGAGGGCGGCCTCTCCGGCTACCCGTCCCGGGCCGAGAGCGAGCACGACATCGTCGAGTCCTCCCACGCCTCCTCGTCGCTGTCCTGGGCGGACGGCATCTCCCGCGCGCGCCAGCTCACCGGCGAGGGAGACCGGTACACCGTGGTGGTGATCGGGGATGGCGCCCTGACCGGAGGCATGGCCTGGGAGGCCCTGAACAACATCGCGGCGGACGCCCGCCGCCGGGTCGTGATCGTCGTCAACGACAACGGCCGCTCCTACGCGCCCACGGTGGGCGGCTTCGCCGACTACCTCGCCTCGCTGCGCCCCACGATCGACAGGGTCCGCACCGCGCCCGCGTACGAGGGCTTCCTCGACCTCGCCAAGCGGCGCCTCCAGGAGGGCGGCCCGTTCGGACGGTTCGTCTACCGGAGCCTGCACGCCACGAAGAAGGGCATCAAGGACTGGTGGGCGCCGCAGGGCATGTTCGAGGACCTGGGACTCAAGTACGTCGGCCCCGTGGACGGCCATGACGAGTCCGCGCTCGAGGAGGCGCTCACCACCGCGAAGAACTACGGAGGCCCCGTGATCGTCCATGCGATCACCGAGAAGGGCCACGGCTACGCGCCCGCCCGCAACCACGAGGCGGACCAGTTCCACGCCGTGGGCGTGATCGACCCCGAGACCGGCGAGCCCGCCGAGTCGCGCGGCGGCACGAGCTGGACGAGCGTGTTCGCGGACGAGATCGCGGCCATCGCGGACGAGCGTCCCGACGTCGTCGGCATCACGGGCGCCATGCTCATCCCGGTGGGGCTGCACAAGTTCGCCGCGCGGCACCCCGAGCGGGTCATCGACGTCGGGATCGCCGAGCAGCACGCCCTCGCGAGCGCGGCGGGCCTGGCCTACGGCGGCCTCCACCCGGTCGTGGCCGTCTACGCGACGTTCCTCAACCGCGCCTACGACCAGCTGCTCATGGACGTGGCCCTGCACAGGGCCGGGGTCACGCTCGTGCTGGACCGGGCCGGCGTGACCGGGCCGGACGGTGCGAGCCACCACGGCCAGTGGGACATGGCGCTCGTCCAGAGCATCCCCGGCCTGCACCTGGCCGCGCCCCGCGACGCGACCCGGCTCCGCGAGGAGCTGCGCGAGGCCGTCGCCGTGGAGGACGCGCCCACGGTGGTGCGCTTCTCGAAGGGAACGGTGGGCGCCGAGACGGAGGCCGTCGAGCGCCTCGAGGACGGCGTGGACGTGCTGGCCCGCGTGGGCACCGGCGCGGACGCGCACGACGGCGGGCCCCGCCCCGAGGGTGCCGGCTCGGCCGACGTCCTGCTCGTCTCGGTGGGGGCGATGAGCGAGATCGCGCTCGACGTCGCCCAGCGCCTCGAGCGCCAGGGGATCTCCTCGACGGTCGTGGACCCCCGCTGGGTGCTGCCGGTGCCGCGCAGTGTCGTCTCCCTCGCGGCCCAGCACCGGATCGTCGTGTGCCTCGAGGACGGGGTCCGCACGGGCGGCGTCGGGTCGCGGATCCGACAGGAGATGCGCGCGGCCGGCGTGGACACGGCGCTGAACGAGGTGGGCCTTCCGGCCGAGTTCCTCGACCACGGCTCCCGCGCCCAGGTGCTCGAGCGCGTGGGCCTCACGCCGCGCCAGATCACCCACGACATCGTGGCCCAGGTGCTCGGCACGAAGGTGCCGTTCGCGCGCCCGCTTCCCGGGCAGCCGGCTCCCACCACGGGCAGCCTTCCGCAGCTCTGACGGCCGCCGTCCAGCGGCTCCCACCGGCACACCGACGAGAAGGACACCATGAGCTACACACGCCTCTACCGCCGCACCGAGGACGGGACCCTCGAGTTCCGCGAGGCCTGGCACGACACCGAGGCGGGCCAGTTCGTGGTCAACCACGGGACGGTGGGACACCAGTCCACGACGGACTCCGCGGACGACGTCGACGCTGCCGCTGGCGAGGCGCTGCTGACGGCCTTCGAGGCCCAGTGCGCCGAGGACGGCTTCGGGCCTGTCCCCGAGGACGAGCAGTGGCGCCTCGTGGCGCAGTTCGCGCTCAAGACCGCCCAGGGCACCGAGCGGGACCGGAGCCTCGAGCGCCAGGCCGTGCAGGCCCTTTCCGCGCACTTCGCCTGGCGCGGGCTCGGGACGGTCGAGGGCTCGGAGATCTCGGGGGGCCGGCTGAACGTGTTCGTGCGCTGCGTCGAGCCCGGGAAGGCCGTAGCAGCCGCCAAGACATGCCTGCGCGAGGCGACGAGTGACTTCACGAAGCTCTCCCTCGCCGTCGCCCCGGCCACGGACCCAGAGGCCTTCAGGCTCAAGCACGCCCCGGCGGGCGTGCGCTCGTTCTCGCTCTGAGGGGTGCGCTTCGGCGACGGTCGCGCTTCCCGGCAGGTGCGCCCCATGGCTAGGCTGGCAGCATGACTGACTACCGCCGTCTGGGCCGCTCGGGCCTCACCGTCTCGACCGTCGGCCTCGGCTGCAACAACCTCGGACGCGCAAACACGCCCACCGCCACCCAGGAGGGCACGGACGCTGTCGTGGACGCCGCGATCGAGGCCGGCGTGACGCTGTTCGACGTCGCCGACGTCTACGGCGCGGTGCCCGGCCTGAGCGAGGAGATGCTCGGGCGGGCCCTCGCAGGCCGGCGGGAGGACGTGGTCATCGCGACCAAGTTCGGCATGGACATGCACGGGACGAACGGGAAGGACTTCGGGGCGCGCGGCTCCCGCCGCTACATCCGCACCGCGGTCGAGGCCTCCCTGCGGCGCCTCGGCACCGACTGGATCGACCTCTACCAGTACCACACGCCCGATCCCCACACGCCGATCGAGGAGACGCTCTCCGCCCTGGACGACCTCGTCCACGAGGGCAAGGTCCGCTACATCGGCCACTCCAACCGGGCCGGATGGCAGATCGCCGAGGCCGAGTACGTGGCACGGATGCGGGGCCTGACGCCGTTCGTCTCGAGCCAGAACCACTACAACCTCCTCGACCGCAGGGCCGAGCTCGAGGTCACCCAGGCCGCAGAGGCCTACGGGCTCGGCCTGCTGCCGTACTTCCCGCTCGCCAACGGGCTCCTCACCGGCAAGTACTCGCGGGGCACCGCACCCGAGGGGACGCGTCTGGCCCACACCCGCACGCACCTCGTCCACGACGCCGACTGGGAGCAGCTGGACCGGTTCTCGGCGTTCGCCCAGGAGCGCGGGCTCACCGAGCTCGAGGTCGCGTTCTCGTGGCTCGCGGCGCAGCCCTCGGTCGCGAGCGTCATCGCGGGGGCCACCCGTCCCGAGCAGATCCGGGAGAACGCCGAGGCCGCCTCGTGGCAGCCGAGCCCCGAGGACCTCGCGGAGCTCGACGACATCTTCCCGGCCGTCCCCAAGATCGCGCTCTTCTAGCCGCCCGCCGTGCCGATCAACGAGGCGTCCAGACCCGTGCCCCGGAACCCGTCGACAGCACCGGTCTCCCTCCTGGTGGACTGCGACACCGGGATCGACGACGCCCTCGCGCTCGCGTACCTCGCGGGCCAGCGGCATGTCGAGCTCGTGGCCGTCACAGCCACCCCGGGGAATGTCGACGCCGACCAGGTGGCCCGCAACACCCTCGCGGTCCTCGAGCTGTGCGGCCGCGGGGACGTTCCCGTCGCCATCGGCGCCCGCCGCCCGCTCGAGGTGCCGCTCGTGACGACGCCCGAGACGCACGGCCCCCAGGGGATCGGGTACGCCGAGCTGCCGCCGCCGCGCCGCGCACCCGAGGAGCGCGACGCCGTCGGGCTCTGGATCGACGCCGCGCGGGCCCGCCCCGGCGAGCTCACTGCACTCGTGACCGCGCCGCTGACCAACTTCGCCCTCGCACTGCGCGCCGAGCCGCGCCTGCCCGAGCTGTTCGCCGGCGTCGTGCTCATGGGGGGCGCCTACAACCACCAGGGCAACACGACCCCGACCGCGGAGTGGAACACGCACGTGGACCCGCATGCGGCGGCGGAGGTCTTCGCGGCGTTCGCGGGGCAGCCCGTTGACCGGCTCCCGATCGTGTGCGCTCTCGAGACGACCGAGCGGATCGAGATGCGCCCGGAGCACGTGGCGGCCCTCGCGGCCGCGGCAGGCTGCGCGGAGCCCGAACTGCTCCGCCCCGAGGACCCCGAGGGAACGCGCAGCAGGGCCTCGCGGCCGCTCGTGCGCCACGTGAGCGACATGCTGCGCTTCTACTTCGAGTTCCACCGGCTCTACGACCAGGGCTACGTGGCCCACATCCACGACGTGTTCGCCGCGGCCGTCGCGGCGGGGACTGCGCGCTGCGCGACCCGCGCGGCCAGCGTCCACGTCGAGACCGCCCCGGGGAGGCTGCGGGGAACCACCGTCGCGGACTTCCGGGGCCTGTGGGGGGAGCCGCCCTCCGCGCGGATCGTGAGCGCGAACCACCCCGCCGAGGTCTTCTCCGACGTCGTGCGCTCCCTCGGCGCGCTCGCGGCGGCCCGGGGCTGAGTCCCACGGGCCCAGCGCTGTGCCGGGCGGTAGACTCGGCTGCGCGCCCCCGACGGGCGCAGGCGCCGAGGTGACATAGGCGAAGACCCCGCAGGCGGCACCGCCGCCGTCCACCGAAGGACACGCCCGCCATGTCGTATCCCCTCACCACCGGATCCGCCGTCGACGCGCCCGGCCGCTCCCGCCTGCGCATCTTCCTCACGGTGCTCGGCGCAGCCGCCGTCGTGGCGACCTACGCCTTCCTCCTGGCCGCGCAGCCGGCCGACGTCATCAACGGCCCTTCGGCCGCCTCCGCACTCGTCGCGCTGACCGGCTACGGCATTGCGATGGTGCTCCTCTTCGCCGGGATCCTCCCCACGCTGCCCACCTCGACCCTTGCCCTCGTGCCGGTCGCCCTCGTGCTCAACATTGTGCTCGGGCAGTTCGTCGGAAGCGCCCTCGTGCCCATCTACCTGGACTCGATCGGCACCGTGCTCATCGCCTTCCTCGCAGGCCCCGCCGCGGGCGCGGCGACGGGCCTGGCGAGCACCCTTGTGTGGTCCTTCATCAACCCGACCGTTCTGCCGTTCGCGGCCGGTGCCGCCGCGATCGGGGCGCTCGCGGGCCTCGCCGCCAGAGCCGGCGCCGTGCGCCGCTGGGGCTGGGTCCCGGTGGCCGGCCTCGCGACGGGCCTCGTCGCCGCGCTCGTCGCCACCCCCGTGGCGATCGTCGTGTTCGGCGGCACCGCCACGGGGGCCACCGGCGCCGTCATCGCCCTCGCGCGCGCCACCGGCCAGGGGCTCGTCGAGTCCGTCACGACCGGGGCGATCCTCTCCGACCTCGTGGACAAGCTCGTGACGTTCACGCTCGCCGCCGCCCTCGTCTACGCCCTGCCGCGGCGATCGGCCCGCCGCTTCGAGTTCGTCCGGCGCCACAGGGTCCTCGGAAGCCCGCGCGCGGACGCCCTCGCAGGCGCTGGCGCTGCTCCGTCCGAGGACTGACCCCAGCCGCCCCCCGTGGCAGGACGGCTCCACCCGTTCACGGGCCTCGCGCTTGCGGGGACCGGCGCCGTGGCGTGCCTGGCGTTCCCCCACTGGGCCGTGTGGACCGCGGCGCTCGGGGCGGCGGCGGTACTCGCCGCGCGCGCCGGGGTGGGCCGCCGGGTCGCGGCGGCGGCCGCGGTGGTGCTCGTCCCGTTCGCGCTGTGGGCGTTCGGGATCCACGGCCTGTTCTTCCCGGAGGGCCGTGCCGTGCTCGCGGAGCTGGGCCCGGCCAGGGTGACGGCCGAGGGCCTCGCGCATGCGGGCAGGACGGTGCTGCGCACGGCCGCGCTCGTCGTGGTCATGCTCGCGTTCTCGGCGTGGGCCGACGTCCCGGTACTGCGCGCCGCGCTCGTGCGCCGGGGCGTTCCCGCCCAGCTGGGCTACGTCCTCGCCGGAACCCTGGGCCTCGCATCCACCGTGGGCGCCCGCCTCGCGCGGATCCGCGAGGCGCAGGAGGCGCGCGGGCTCGTGATCGGGACCGCGCCGGGTGCGCGGATCGCCGCGGCACGCCTCCAGGCCGTCCCCCTCGTCCTCGCCCTCGTGGAGGAGGCGGCCGAACGCGGCACGGCCCTGGAGGCGCGCGGGCAGGGGCTCCCCGGGCCGCGGACCTCATACGTGGCCGAGCCCGGGACCGGTCTCGAGCGCGCCGCGCGCTGGGTGCTCGCCCTCTCCTCGGCCGCGGTGGCAGCCGTCGCGGTCGCCGTGGAGATCGGCGCCGTGCTCGGAGGCGCACGGTGAGCGCGGCTCCCGGGCCGGTCCTCGCTGTGCGCGTGGACCGTTTCGCGCACGACGCCGACGGGCCGCCTGTGCTGCAAGGGGTGCGGCTCGCGCTCGGGCCGGGCAGCCTGACTGCCGTCCTCGGGGCCTCCGGGAGCGGGACGACGACGCTTGCGCGCATCGCGTCGGGATGGGCGCTCGGCTCCGGCCATGCAGAGTTCACCGGGGCGCTCGCCCTCGAGGGGGCCGCGCCGCTCGTCTTCTCGCCCGGGAACGCGCCGCGGCTCTCCCTCGGGGCATGGGGCCGCGAGGTGGCCTTCGTCCCGGAACGCGCCGCGGACCTGCTCACGGGCGCCTCCGCGAGCGTGGGGGAGGAGATCGCGTTCTCCCTCGGCCAGCGTGCCGTCCCGAGGGCCGAGATGGAGCGCCGGGTCCCCTCGGCGGCGGCCGAGGTGGGGCTCGGTGCGCTGCTCGAGCACCCGGTCGAGGGCCTCTCGGGCGGCCAGCTCCGCCGGCTCGCGCTCGCGTGCGCGCTCGTGGACGACCCTCGCGTCCTCGTCCTCGACAGCCCGGAGTCCTCGCTCGATGCGGACGGCGTCGCCGCCCTCGGACGGGCTGTCAGGGGCCTCCGACGGCGCGGCGCCGCTGTCGTCCTCGTCGGATCCTGCGCGGGGCCGCTGGCCCGGAGCGCGGACCACTGGGTCGTCCTCGGGGCGGGGACGGTCGCCGCGGAGGGGCCGCCCGCCGTCGTCCGTCCCAGCGCCGCGTTCGCCTCCTCGGGGGTCCTCCCGGCCGACCCGGCGGAGGCGGAGCCGCCTGTCCCTGCCGGCGCACCCGCCGTCCGTGCGGCCCCCGTCCACGGGCGGAGCCCGGCACAGGCGGCGGCCGAGCTCGAGGGGGTGCGTGTCTCGTACCGCTCGCGCAGCGTGCCCGTGCTCGTTGACGCGCACCTTGCGGTCGCCGCTGGCGAGACCGTGGCCGTCGCGGGGCCCAATGGCGCGGGGAAGTCGACGCTACTGCGCACGCTTGCCGGGCTCGTGCGCCCGGAGGCCGGCACGGTCCGGATCACGGGCCGCGACGTGGGAGGCATACCGGCTGGACGGATCGCCGAGCAGGTCGGGACGCTGTTCCAGGACCCCAGGGACCAGCTCTTCGAGCGCACGTGCGAGCGCGAGGTCGCTTTCGGCCTCGCCCGCCTCGGCCTCGGCCCGGGCGAGGTCCGCCCGCGCGCGCTCGAGGCGCTCGACGCCGTCGGCCTCGCCGCGGCCGCCAGCCGGCACCCGTACGAGCTTCCCGGGTCCCACCAGCGCCTCCTGGCCCTGGCCACGGTGCTCGCCCGCAGGCCACGCGTCCTCGTGCTCGACGAGCCCACCGTCGGCCTGGACCGCGACGGCCTGGAGGCGCTCGAGCGGACCATCGCCGCGGCCGCGGAGGCGGGCACCGCCGTAGTGCTCGCGACCCACGCACTGCCCTGGGCGGGGCGCCGGGCGGACCGGGTCCTCGCGCTCTCGGGCGGCCGCATCGTCGGCACGTGAACGGGCGGCCGCATCCGGGAGGCCGGCCTAAATCCGGAAGGGCGCGCCGCATCCGGTAGGGTCTGTCGCATCGGGCAGGCCCGCGGATCGGGCCGCCCTTCATCGGGCGGGCCCTGGCGCTGGGGCCTCTGCCGAGGCGGGCCGGAGGAGGCAGCATGCAGGCCGCGTGGGAGACATGGGAGGGCTTCTGGGTCGCCGGGAGGCGCCGCGGCGCCGTGCGCCGCGTGTTCGACGACGGGCTCCTCACCACGCGCGTGGGCTTCCTCGACGCCTCGGGGACTCCGTTCGCGAGCGAGAGCCTCGTGCGGCTGAGCGACGACGGCACCACGTGGCAGGCCTTCCGGTACCGCCAGGAGCCCGGGTCGGTGAGCGCCGGCGCGCGCCGGGCGGAGGCGGGGCTCGGTCCGGACACCCTGCCCGCGAGCGGCGAGCACCTCCTCGTCGCGCTCCTGGAGGAGTCCGGTCGCGATCGCACGGCGTACCTGCGGGTGGACGAGGGGTGCCCCGACGAGCCGGCCGCCCCGGCGGAGGCGGTCCGGGCCGGGACCGAACCGGTGGAGCTGCCCGACGGGCGCAGCGTCACGGCCGAGCGCATCGACATCGTCGCGGGCGGGGTCCGTGTGGCGAGCCACTGGCTGCACGCCGGCCGGGCGGTCCGCAGCGCCTGGGCGGGGGCGCTCGCCTTCGCCTGCGCCGACGAAGGAGAGGCCCTCGAGGGGCTCGACGACGGTCTCCGCGCCTTCCTCCAGGACGGGTTCGGCGCGGACTAGGCGCAGCCGCCGCTGCAGTCACGGCGCCGCTGCTGGCACGGCAGGCGGGGGCCCCGCGCCCGGCTGCGCGCGGGGCCCGTTGCCCTCGTCCTGCGGCACCTCCGCCAGAGGTCAGCGGCCTGGGTGGAACAGCCGTCCGTTGGCGCGCTGGGAGGCACCGACGCGGTCGAGGTAGGGAGTGATGCCGCCCAGATGCATGGGCCATCCAGCGCCGAGGATCATGCACAGGTCAACGTCCTCGGGGCCGGCCACAACCCCCTCGGAGAGCAGGAGGCCGATCTCCTCGGCGAGCGCGTCCTCGCAGCGCGTCCTGACCTGTTCCGCCGTGGAGGGCCGGTGCCCGAACTCGAGGAGCGCGAGCGTCGTTGCCGGGACCTCCTGGCCGCCTTCCGGCGTCGGGGCCCAGATTCCCTTGACCCCCGCATCGATGAGGGCCTGCTGGTTCGCCGAGACGTGGAAGCGGCCGCCGAAGGCCGCGTGCAGCGACTCGGAGACATGCTGGGCCACGGGCAGGCCCACCATGGCCGCGAGGGTGAACGGGCTCATGGGGAGGCCGAGTGGGCGCAGCGCGCCGTCGGCGACCTCGGCGGGCGTGCCCTCGTCGAACGCGGCCGTGACTTCGCCCATGAGGCGCAGGAGGACACGGTTCACCACGAACGCGGCGGAGTCCTTGACGAGCACGGCGGTCTTCTTCAGGCCCTTCGCGAGTACGAACGCCGTGGCGAGGACGGAGTCCTCCGTCCGGGGCGCGCGGACGATCTCGAGCAGCGGCATGACTGCGACAGGGTTGAAGAAGTGGAAGCCGACCACCCGCTCCGGGTGGGCCAGGTCCTCGGCCATCGCCGCCACGGAGAGCGAGGAGGTGTTCGTGGCGAGGATGCACTCGGGCTTGACGATGGCCTCGAGCTCGGCGAAGACCGCCTTCTTGACCGCGAGATCCTCGAACACGGCCTCGATGACGAAGTCCGCTTCGGCGAACTCGGCCTTGGAGGCGGAGCCGGTCACGAGGGCTCTGGTCCGGTTGGCCGCGTCACGTGAGATCCGGCCCTTGGCGAGGAGCTTCTCGACCTCGCCGTGGACGTAGGCGATCCCCTTGTCCACCCGTTCCTGGTCGACGTCTGTCATGACGACGGGCACCTTGAGCTGGCGGGCGAACAGGAGCGCGAGCTGGCTCGCCATGAGCCCGGCCCCGACCACGCCGATCTTCGTGACGGGACGAGCGAGCCCTGCATCCGGGGCGCCTGCAGGCCGCTTGCCGCGCTTCTGGACCAGGTCGAGGAATGCATAGACGGTGTCGCGGAACTGCGGCGTCTGCATGAGGCCGGTCAGTGCCGCCACCTCGAGTTCGGCGGACTCCTCCTGCGTGGCGCTGGCCCCTGCCTCGAACACGTCGAGGACAGCGGCCGGGGCCGGGGCGGCCTCGCCCACCTTGGCGGCAACGGTCCCGCGCGCGGCCTGAGCTGCCGCTGCCCAGCGCTCGGCGGCTGCGGGATCCGTCCGCGGCTCGACGGCGTGGGCGCGCTCGACGGCGGTCTCGCCCCGGACGACGGACGCCGCCCAGGCGAGTGAGGACTCGAGGAAGTCGGCCGGCTCGAAGAGCGCGTCCCCGATCCCCAGCTCGAACGCCTCCCGCCCGCCGATCGTCCGGTTGCCGTTGAGCGGGTTCTCGATCATGGCCTTCATCGCCGCCTCCGGCCCCGTGAGCCGCGGGAGGCGCCACACGCCGCCCCACCCGGGGATCAGCCCGATGAAGGCCTCGGGGAGCCCGATGCCCTGGGCGCCCGTGGACACCGTGCGGTACGTGCATGCGAGGGCGATCTCGAGGCCGCCGCCGAGGGCCACGCCGTTGATGAACGCGAAGGTGGGAACGCCCATCGTCCCTGCGGCGAGGAGGTCGTACGCGGCATGGCCGAGCCGGGCCATCTGCTCGCCGCTCGCAGGGTCCCGGAGGGTGCTGACGGTGGAGAGGTCGGCCCCCGCGACGAGGAAGTGGGGCTTGCCTGTGACGGCGACGGCGTCGATCCCGCCCGCGGCCGCCCGCTCGCGGAGGCCCTCGAGCGCGCGGCCGAGCTCGACGAGCGTATTGGGTCCGAGGGTCGTGGGCTTCGTGTGGTCAAGGCCGTTGTCGAGCGTCACGAGGGCGATCGTGACCTCGCGTCCGCCGGGGCCGGGGACCACGACCTCCGAGACGAGGGAGTGCGTCACGGTCTCATCCGGGACCTGGGCGGCCAGCCCGGCGAAGCGGTCGAACCGTGAGGACGGCGTCGGGGCGGGGAGGGACTCGGGTGCGGTGGTCATTCACTCGCCCTTCCGGTAGTCGGGATGGTGGGGGTTCTCCCAGATGACGGTGCCGCCCATGCCGAGCCCCACGCACATCGTGGTGAGCCCGTAGCGCACGCCCGGGTCCTCGGCGAACTGCCTCGCCAGCTGGGTCATGAGGCGGACTCCGGAGGAGGCGAGCGGATGGCCGACAGCGATGGCGCCGCCGTAGCGGTTGACCCGCGGATCGTCGTCGGCGATCCCGTAGTGGTCGAGGAAGCTCAGGACCTGCACGGCGAAGGCCTCGTTGATCTCGAAGAGGCCGATCTCGTCTATCCCCAGGCCAGCCTTGGCCAGTGCCTTCTCGGTGGCGGGGACCGGGCCTACGCCCATGACCTCCGGCTCGACGCCCGCGAAGGCGAACGAGACCATGCGCATCTTCGGGGACAGGCCGAGCTCTTCGGCCGTCTCGGCCGAGGTGAGCACGCACGCGGTCGCCCCGTCGTTGAGTCCGGCGGCATTGCCGGCAGTGACGCGCCCATGGGGGCGGAAGGGCGTGCGGAGGGCAGCGAGGTCCTCGAGCGTCGTGCCCGGCCGCGGCGGTTCGTCGGCGGTTGCGAGGCCATACCCCTCGCCCGGGCGCCGGGTGGCCACGGGCACGAGGTCCGGCTGGATCCGGCCCTCGGCGTATGCGGCGGCGAGCTTGGCCTGCGACGCGACAGCATAGGCGTCCGCGCGTTCCCTGGTGATCGCGGGGAAGCGGTCATGCAGGTTCTCGGCGGTGTTGCCCATGTTCAGGGCGGCGGGGTCCACGAGGCGCTCGGACATGAAGCGCGGGTTGGGGTCGGCGCCGGCCCCCATGGGGTGGTTGCCCATGTGCTCGACCCCGCCTGCGATGACGACGTCGTACGCGCCCACGCCGATGCTGCTCGCCGTCGTCGTGACCGCGGTCATCGCCCCTGCGCACATGCGGTCGACCGCGAAGCCCGGGACGCTGCGCGGAAGTCCCGCGAGGAGCGCCGCTGTGCGCCCGATCGTGAGGCCCTGGTCGCCCGTCTGGGTCGTGGCCGCAATCGCGACCTCGTCGACGCGATCTGCCGGGAGCGACGGGTTGCGGCGCAGGAGTTCCCGGATGGCCTTCACCACGAGGTCGTCCGCGCGGGTGCCGTGGTAGATGCCCTTCTCGCCCGCCTTGCCGAAGGGGGTGCGGACGCCGTCGATGAAGACGACGTCCCTGATGCGGGTGCTGGTTCTCATGCCGTCATGTTACTGGTGAGTAACATCACTGGCAATGGCTAGGAGTCGGACGGCCCCTGCTGCGCGCCGTCCGCCGCGGCGCCGTCCAGCGCAGGGCCGTCCACCGCGGCGCCGTCCTCCGGAGCGCTGTGCTCCCGGGCGCCGGCCGGCGGGGCCGCGGCGTGGGTGCCCTCCGTTCCCGCCGGGGCTGCGTCTCCGGGCTTCCCGGCCTTCTCCGCCCTGCCTGCCCCGGCCGCGAGGGTGAACGCCTCGAGCAGGCCGGACACGACCGCGGAGATCTGCCACTCGCGGGCCCCGAGGCCGCGGAGCGAGCCGCCGAGCGAGTCGGCCGTGACCGGCTCCGGCGGGCGCCACGCGACGCGGCGCAGGTGGTCCGGCGTCAGGACGTTCTCCACCGGCATCCCGAGATGGTCGGCGATCTCGGCGACCCGTGCCCGGGCGTGCTTGAGCCGCGCGGCAGCCTCGGGGTCGCGGTCCTGCCACACGCGCGGCGGCGGGGGAGCGGTGCTCGGAAGGTGCAGGGGAGGGAGCTCTTCGAGCCTGCGGGCCGTGGCGATGGCGCGGAGCCACCGGGGAGCCTCGCGCTGCGCCGCCCGTCCATGGAAGCCCTTCGTGGTCAGCAGCTGCGGGACCGTGCTCGGCATGGCACGGGCCACCGCGACGAGGGCCGAGTCGGGAATGAGCTTGCCAGGGGCGATGTCGCGCTTGGCGGCGAGGGCGTCCCGCTCGAGCCACAGCTCGCGCACCGCGGCCAGCTGGCGGCGGTCGCGGATCTGGTGCACGCCCGAGGTGCGCCGCCACGGGTCCGGCTTGGGCTCCGGGACGCCGGCAGCGAGTATCGCCGCGAACTCCTCCTCGGCGATGGCGAGCTTGCCCTGGGAGTCCAGGAGCTCGACCAGCTCCTCGCGGAGCTCGACGAGGACCTCGACGTCGAGCGCGGCGTAGCGGAGCCAGGGCTCGGGCAGCGGACGCGTGGACCAGTCGGCCGCCGAGTGCTCCTTCGCGAGGCCGAAGCCGAGCATCTGCTCGACGACGGCGGCGAGCCCCACGCGCGGGAGGCCCGCGAGGCGGGCTGCCAGCTCGGTGTCGAAGAGGCGGTCCGGCCAGAGCCCGAGCTCGGCGAGGCACGGGAGGTCCTGGGTCGAGGCGTGGAGGATCCATTCGACCCCACGAAGCGCGTCCTGGAGGATCCCGAGGTCCTCGAACGGCTCGGGGTCGATCAGCCACGTCCCTGCGCCCTCGCGACGGACCTGGACGAGGAAGGCGCGCTGGCCGTAGCGGAAGCCCGAGGCCCGCTCGGCGTCGACCCCCGCGGGACCGGTGCCCGCGGCGATCGCTGCCGCGCAGCGCTCGAGCCCCTCCTGCGTGGCGATGACGAGCGGGACGCCGTCCCTCGGCGCATCCAGGTCGACGACCGCGGGGACGGGAACCTCGAAGCCCTCGACCGTGATGTGGGACTGGCTGCCTGCGTCCGAGGGCGGGGCCCCTGGGGGGCCGGCGACGTGCGCTGTGGCGTCATGGGGCTGTGCGGTCATGGTCCCGCCAGTCTACCGCCGGGTCGGTTCTGCGCCCGGGCGCCGCCTGCGCGTCAGGGCGGAGACGCCTTCAGGGAGGGGAGGGACGCCGCCGAACGTGCAGACCATGTCCCCCCACGCCTCGAGGTGCTCGCGCAGTCCGAGCCCGCTCGGGGTCCAGGATGCGCGGAGCTCGATGTCGATCGTGTCGCTGCGGCCGGCAAGGGTCCCGTATCCCTCCGAGAGCACGCGGGTGGCCGTCCCGCCAGCCGCTGTGTAGCGCGCGCCGTGCTTGTCGAGGGATTCCACGAGCCACGTCCACGCCACCGAGCCCAGGAGCGCATCATTGCCCATGTCCGGCTCGAGCTGGGCTCGGATGTACGTGACGGCGCGGAACGCCCCACCCCATACTGCGGGCGGGTCCGGGTCGTGGAGGAGGATGAACCGCCCGGAGGCGAGCTCGCGGTCCTCGGCGTCGGACACCTCCGCCTCGAACGCCACAGCGTAGGGGGCAAGGCGCGCCGGGGCAGGGATCTCCTTGAGCCGGAGTTCCGGCCTGCTCGTCGCGCTGCGGAGGGAGCGGAGTGCGCTCAAGAAGTCCGCAGGCAGGTGTGCTAGTGCGGTCACCGGACCAGCCTACGCCTCGCCCGGTCCTGTGGCCCGGGAAGCCACGCCGTGCGTGCGCTATCGGTTCGCGAGCTCGGCGCGGAGCTGGGCGACGAAGGAGTCCACGTCCTCCTCGGTCGTGTCGAACGAGCACATCCAGCGCACCTCGCGGCGCGCCGCGTCCCAGTCGTAGAAACGGAACCGGGCGCGGAGCCTGTCGGCGATGCCGGCTGGAAGGATCGCGAAGACCCCGTTGGACTCGGTCGGCTGGGTGGGCTCCACGCCGTCGATCCCCTCGACGGCAGCCCGCAGCCGCGCCGCCATGGCGTTTGCGTGCCCAGCGGACCGCAGCCACAGGCCATCCTCGAGGAGCGCGAGGAACTGCGCCGAGACGAAGCGCATCTTGGAGGCGAGCTGCATGTCCATCTTGCGCAGGTAGGTGAGCCCGTGGGCGGCCTCAGGGCTCAGCGCCACGACGCACTCGCCGAACAGCATCCCGTTCTTGGTCCCGCCGAAGGAGAGCACGTCCACCCCAGCGCCGGAGGTGAACTCGCGCACGGGGACTCCGATCCCGGCAGCGGCGTTGGCCAGGCGCGCGCCGTCCATGTGCACCTTCATGCCCAGCGCATGCGCGTGGTCTGCGATCGCCCGGATCTCCTCGACGGTGTAGCGGGTGCCGAGCTCGGTCGTCTGGGTGATCGAGACCGCGAGCGGCTGGGCGCGGTGCTCGTCTCCCCACCCCCAGGCCTCCCGGTCGACCAGCTCCGGGGTGAGCTTGCCGTCCGTGGTGGGCACCGAGAGGAGCTTGAGCCCGCCCACACGCTCGGGCGCGCCGTTCTCGTCCACGTTGATGTGGGCGCTCGTCGCGCACACCACTGCGCCCCAGCGGGGTACGAGCGACTGGAGCGAGACGACGTTCGCCCCCGTTCCGTTGAAGACCGGGTAGGCCTCGGCCTGCTCGCCGAAGAGCCCCTTCATGGCCTCCTGGAGGCGTGCGGTGTAGTCGTCCTCCCCGTAGGCCACCTGGTGGCCGCCGTTCGCCGCGGCGAGGGCGGCGAGCACTTCGGGATGGGCGCCTGAGTAGTTGTCGGAGGCGAAGCCGCGCACGGAGGTGTCGTGGAGCGGCCAGCCCGCGGGGACGGGTACGGCAGGGGCAGATGAGGTCACAGTCACAGTATTCCCTAGGTCGTCGGGCGGGAGCGCGGAGGTGTTCCCGTCAGGCAGTCAGGTCGAGGCGCGCGCCGTTGATGCCCGCCGCATCCTCGGAGAAGAGGCGCACGACGCGCTCGGCGAGCGCCGCCACAGGGGTATAGCCGGGGAAGCGGCGGTCCGGATGGGCCGCGCGCGTCGCGTCGTCGAGCAGGGCCTTGACGGCGAGCACGACGGCGGCGCTCGCCTGGGGGCGCGGACCTTCCGCACGCTCGGACTGCTCCGAGGCCAGGCCCGTGGCCATGGCGCGGACCCAGGCCTCGGCGGCCGCCTTGGCCGCGGCGTAGTTGGCGTAGCCGGCCCGCGGGTGCTCGATGAGCGTCGAGGAGACGATGACGAACCGGCCGCGCGGCGAGTCCGCGATGTCGTCGTAGAAGGCACGGCTCGTGTTCCGCAGGGTCGCTATCGACGTCCGGGAGAGTGCCTCCCAGTCCTCGTCCGACTGGTCGGCGAGCGTCTTGCCGCCGCGCCACCCGCCCACGAGGTGGATGACGCCGTCGATCCGGCCGAACTCCTCCCGCAGTCCGGCCGCGAGTGCCTGGACCGCCTCGAAGTCGGCCAGGTCGCACACGCGCTGGGCCACGCCGCCGTCGTGCGGGCCGGCCCCGGGCTCCCCGAACGCCGCCGCGAGCCGCCCGGCGTCGCTCCCCACGGCGATGGGCAGGGCGCCCGCCGCGCGCAGGGCGCGGACCGCCGCGACGCCGGAGGCCGAGGTGGCTCCGGCGACGACGACGACCGCGCCCTGCGCGCCCTGCGGGGTGCCCTCGGCGGTGCCGCCCGTCATGCTGCCGCGTCCGGTGCGCCGGCGGCGTCGGAGGGCAGGGCCGTCTCGCCGGTGATGCCGGCGGTGGACGCGATGACGGCGTGCATCTTCTTCTCCAGTGCCTCGAAGAACATCGACAGCGGGAACTCGTCGTCCATGACGGTGTCCGTGATCTCGCGCGGCGTGCCCTTGAGGGGGAGGGCATCGGGGCCCTTGGCCCACACGGAGGCAGGGTGCGGCGTCACGACCGAGGAGACGAGCTCGTACGCTGCGAGCCAGTGCGCCAGCTTGGGGCGGTCGATGGAGCGCCAGTAGAGCTCGTCGATCGCGTCGCCGAGGGCGCTCACGACGACGGGGACCTGGTCCCAGTCGATCGCGAGCTTCGTGTCGGTCCAGTGCAGGACGCGGTGCTGGTGCATCCAGGCGAAGAGGAGCTGGCCTCCCAGGCCGTCGTAGTTGCGCACGCGCGTGCCGGTGATTGCGAACCGGAAGATGCGGTCGAAGACCACGGCGTACTGGACGAGCTTCGCGTGCCGGCGCGCCGCGGGGGCGGCCTTGGGGTCGTGCTCGATCCTGACGCACTCGCGGAACGCCGTGAGGTCGCACCGGAGCTCCTCGAGGGAGTAGAGGAAGAACGGCATGCGCTGCTTGATCATGAACGGGTCGAACGGGAGGTCCCCGCGCATGTGCGTCCGGTCGTGGATGAGGTCCCACATCACGAACGTCTCCTGCGTGAGCTCCTGGTCCGCGATGAGCTCTGCGGCGTCCGCGGGGAGCTCGAGGCTCGTGACCTTCGCGGCGGCGTCGAGGACGCGGCGGAAGCGGGCGGCCTCGCGGTCGGCGAAGATCGCGCCCCACGTGAAGGTGGGGATTTCGCGCATGGCCACGGTCTCGGGGAAGAGCACGGCCGAGTTCGTGTCGTAGCCCGGCGTGAAGTCCAGGAACCGGACGGGGACGAACAGCGCGTTGCTGTACGCCCCGGCCTCGAGCTCGGCGACGAACTCGGGCCAGATCACCTGGACGAGCACCGCCTCCACGAGACGGCTGCTGCTCCCGTTCTGGGTGTACATGGGGAAGACCACGAGGTGCTCGAGCCCGTCGACCCGGTTCAGCTGCGGCTGGAACGCCACGAGCGAGTCGAGGAAGTCCGGGACGCCGAATCCGCCCGCGGCCCACGAGCGGAAGTCCACTGCCGCGAGGCGGAGGTAGTCGGCGTCGTGCGGGAAGCGGGGCGCGAGCGCGTCGATCGCGGCGGCCAGGGTGCCCACGTGCGAGGCCGCGGCCGAGGCGTCGGCACCTTCGGCGAGGGAGCCGTCCTGCTGCTGGAGCGCCTGGAGCGCTACCGCGGCTGCCTTGAGGGCGAGCCAGGCCGGGTCCTCCTGCACGGGGAGGCGGGGGTCGGAGGCGACGGGGGTCTCGGCGACGATGGCGGACATGGACGTCTCGCTTCCTCGAAGGGGCGCGGCGCGAGGGGCGCCGTGCCCGGGCGGTCTGCTGTGGTGCCTCCGACACTAGACGCTCAACACGCATTGCTGTGGCTCAGAATGCCCATACATTAGAGACTCTATCGCTCGCGGCCCGTGCGGGCGGGGCTGGAGTTCCCTCGGCTGGGCCTCGGTCCGTCCCGACCGAGGACGCCTGCGGTCGCCCAGTCCCGCGGTCCTCTAGTCCCCTGACGGGACGAGCCTCAGCGAGATCGAGTTGATGCAGTAGCGCTGGTCTGTGGGTGTCGGGTAGCCCTCTCCCTCGAACACGTGGCCGAGGTGCGAGTCGCAGGTCGCGCACCGGACCTCGATGCGGTCCATGCCGAGCGTCCGGTCATGCACGTACACGACCGAGTCCTTGGCGAGCGGCGCCCAGAACGAGGGCCAGCCGCAGTGGGAGTCGAACTTCTCGCGGCTCGTGAAGAGCTCGGCCCCGCACGCGCGGCACTGGTAGCTGCCCTCCACATGGGTGTCCCAGTACTCGCCCGTGTAGGCGCGCTCTGTCCCCGCTTCCCGGAGGACCCTGTACTCCTCCGGGGTGAGGGCCTCGCGCCACTCATCCTCGGTCCTTCGCGCGGTGGGGCCGCCGCTCCCGGAGGTGCTTCCGCTCACGGGCGCGGACTCGGATCCTGATCTCGGGGTGTTCTCCATGCCTCCTCCAACGCTCAGGAGTCGCCGATGAATCCCGTCCCCGCGTAGAGGTGGAGCACGGGGATGCCCAGTCGGCGCTGTGCCTGATTGGCCCAGTCGGTGTGGAACGTGTCCTCGACGGCGTGGGGCAGCGTGACCACGACCGCCTGCTCGGCAGAGGATGACGAGGCACGGTCTGCGAGCGCGAGGACGGGATCGCCCTCGACCACGGACCCCGTCACGGGCGAGCCGAGCCCTTCGAGCGCGGCGAGGGAGTCCGCGAGGGCGGCGGCCGCCGTCGAGCGGGCCGTCTCCGCGTCCGGTCCGCGGTCCGTGAGCCCGTCCACGGCCTTGCCGAACTCGAGCATCGAGAGGTGGTCGAGGAAGTCCACCACGAGCCGGCGCTTGCGGCCCGCAGGCACGAGGACCTCGAGGGGCGTCCCGCCGTCGCCGAGGAGCTTCTCGACGGCGGCCCGCTCGCTCGGTCCGAGGGCGACTTCTGTCAGGATCAGGATCGGGGCGCTCATGCACCCAGACTAGACCGCAAGGGCCCGCAGCGGCAGGGACCCTGACGCGCCCGCGCGCCCGTGCGCCGGGGCCGCGGGCCCGATCCTTGCGACAATGGGTGCATGGTCACGCGAGAGCGCCCCACAGGAACGCGCAGGATCCGTCCCCTCAACCGGCCGGCCCCCGCGGCGGAGCCGCTGCCGCGCGCCTTCTGGGCCCTCGCCGGGGCCGGTGCCGCGCTCGGACTCGCCTCCGCGGCTGCCGCCACTAGCTCGGGACTCGCAGCCTACTTCGCGCGCCGGATCGTCACACCGGACAGGATCAAGGTCGAGGACCAGGAGATCCTCGCCGTCACGGGCGAGGGCCCCGAACGGCGGGTGATCATGCGCGCTACCCCCGAGACCGTGGTCGACGGCGAGTACAGCATCTTCTTCCACGGCGGGGCAGGGCACGCACGCCTCGGCAGGATCGAGGAGGCGCCGCCCGCGGACATGACTGTGACCCGCCCGGTGCTCACGGAGTACGCCGGCGACCTCACGGCTGCAGTGCGGGCCCGCTGGAGCGGCGTCGTGTACAGCACCCCGGCGGACGCGGGCTTCGAGGCGTCGGAGATCATTCTGCCGCTCGACGTCGGGGCCGCCCCGGCGTGGCTCGTGCCCGCGCCGAAGCCCTCCGAGACCTGGGCGATCATGGTCCACGGGCGGGGGGCCACCCGCATGGAGGGGCTCCGCGCGCTCCACGCCGCCCAGGAGCTCGGCCTGACCAGCCTCGTCATCTCCTACCGGAACGACGGCGAGGCGCCGGCCACTGCGGACGGGCGGTACGGGCTCGGCATGACCGAATGGCGGGACGTCGAGGTGGCGATCCAGTACGCGCTCGACCACGGGGCGCGGGACGTCGTCCTCTTCGGATGGTCCATGGGAGGAGCCATCAGCCTACGCGCGGCGGACTTCTCGACCTTGCGCCAGTACGTGCGGGCGCTCGTGCTCGATGCCCCCGTCGTGGACTGGGTCGACGTGCTCGCGTACCAGGCCCGGCTCAACCGGATCCCGTCGAGGGTCGGCCGCTTCGGCCAGTTCCTCCTGTCCAACCCGTGGGGCCGGCGCGTCACCGGCCTCACCGCGCCCCTGGACTTCAAGGAGATGGACTGGGTGTCCCGCGCGGTCGAGCTCCGCACCCCCACGCTCATCCTGCACAGTCTGGACGACGACTTCGTCCCGGCCGGGCCCTCGCTCGAGCTCGCCCGGCGCAATCCGGAGATGGTGACCCTCGTGACGTTCCGCAAGGCCCGGCACACCAAGGAATGGAACCACGACCGCGAGCAGTGGGAGGCCACCGTCCGCTCGTGGCTCGCGGACCAGCTCGAGCCGAGGCCCGCGGCAGGCGGCCGCGTCGTCTGACCCGCGCCCTCCAGGGCCCACGCCTGGCGCCCCGCGTGTGCCCGGTGCCCGCGCCCGTGAGGGTTCCCGGTGTCCCCGCCCGTGCGGGTTCAGGAAGCCCGCACCGGGGCGACGACAGCTTCCGTGAGCCGGACCAGGTCCGCCGGGTCGAGTTCGATGTCGAACCCGCGGCGGCCGCCCGAGACGAACACCGTGGCGTGGGCGAGCGCCGAGTCGTCGACCGCGGTGGGGGAGCGGTGCCGCTGCCCGAGCGGTGAGATCCCACCGCGGACGTACCCGGTCCGGCGCTCCGCCGCCGCCGGGTCGGCCATGACTGCACGCTTCGCGCCGAAGGCCGCGGCTGCGGCCTTGAGGTCGAGGCTCCCGGTCACAGGCACCACGGCAACGCAGAGCCGGCCAGCCTCGCCGACCGAGATCAGGAGCGTCTTGAAGACCCGCTCCGGCTCGACACCGAGCGCCTTGGCCGCCTCGAGCCCGTAGCCCTCTGCCGCCGGATCGTGGGCGTACAGGTGGGCGGCGAAGCGCACCCCCGCCGCCTCGAGCAGGGTCGTCGCGGGAGTGCCCGGCGCCTCGCCGTCGTGCTGCGCCCTCTGGCCGCCTGCCCGCTTGCGCGCCACGTCAGGCGAGCCCAGCGGCAGGGCGCCGGCCGGTCAGGAGCCCAGCACGCATTCGCCGGAGACCTTGCGCTTGATCCGTGCGAGCATGGCGGCCATGCCCCTCATGCGCAGCGGCGTCACCGCCCGGGTCAGGCCGAGCTCCTCGGGCATGTCGTCCGGGACCGCGAGGATCTGCGCGGCGGTCAGGCCGTCCAGGCCCTCATGCAGCACCGAGGCGAACCCCCGAGTCGTCGGGGCCTCCGGGGGGGCCGAGAAGTACAGCCTCACGATCGGCCCGGACCCCTGGGGAGCGGACTCGGGCGAAGGCTCCGTCTCGACCGCGATGAAGAGCGGGGACTGGCACTCAACCACCTGCTCGAGGAGCTCGGGGTGGTCCTTGAAGCGCTCGGGGAGCTCGGGCAGCGAGCGCGAGAACTCGAGCAGGAGCTGCAGGCGCTCGCGTTCCTCGACGGCCTGGAAGTCGTCGACGATCTCCGCCAGGGCGGTGGGCAGGGTGTTCGTGCTCATCCCCTCCAGCGTACGCCCCTCGTCGCTGCGGCGGGCCAGCGTCCGCCCACGGCCGAGGCCTCTGTGACGCCCCGTTGCACCCCGTTCCGGGTACAGATCAGAGCCCTGATTCGGTCCTCCGGGTACAGATCAGAGCCCTGATTCGGCCGTTCGGGTACAGTTCCCGGCGCCTTCTCTCCCCTTCGGGTAAACGGACGACGACGGCCGGCGGGATCCGCGGGGGAGCCGCCGGCCGTCGTCGTACCCGAAAGGCGAAAAGGGGGCAGAGATCTGTATCCGGAACCAGCCGAGGGCCGGGTGCCGCGACCTGGCCGGGCGGCCAGGTGCGGGCTCGTCGGCCTCCCTGGCCCCAAGAGACCGGGTGCCGCGGGCTAGCTGTACCCGGCCATCAGGTTGGTTGCAGTCGGCTGGTCGGGGGCTTGCCTCCGAGTGCGCTGTGGCTACGTTGAGTGTTGTAGTGCTCGAGCCAGGGTGCAAGTGCTTCGGTGCGTTGGTCGTTGCTGGTGAAGGGCTGGCGGTAGGCCCACTCGGTCTGCAGGGTGCGGTTGAGACGTTCCACCTTGCCGTTCTGCCAGGGGCAGTGGGGCCGGATGAACTTCTGGCGGATGCCATGCCTGGCGCAGACCTCGCCCAGGGAGTACCGGTAGGCGAAGGCGTTGTCGGTCATGAGCCGCTCGATGCGGGCGATCCCGTGGGCGGCGAAGTAGGCGACCGCCCGGTCGAGGAAGCCGGCACAGGTGGTGCCCTTCTCGTCCGGGAGGATCTCGGAGTAGGCCAGCCGGGAGAAGTCGTCCACGAGCGAGTGCACGTAGTCGAAGCCGATCGGGCCCTTCTTGTGCTTGTGGGCCACGGTCGCTTCCCTGCCGAGGGCGCGCCAGCCTCCTCCGTCCGGGATCCGGCCGAGCTTCTTCACGTCCATGTGGACCAGCTCGCCGGGCCGTTTGCGTTCGTAGCGCACGGCTGTGGCCTTGCTGGAGCGGATCAGCTCTCCGCTCATCGGGTCGAGCGCTGCCAGGGGCGGCAGGCCGTTGCGGGCCAGGAACCGCGAGACCGTCCGGGGCGGCACCTCGAGCTGGGCCCCGATCCAAGCGGGCCCACGCCGTTCGCTCTGGCGCAGGTCGATGATCCGCTGCTCGAGCTCGGCGCTGGTCTTTCTCGGGCAGCTGTGCGGACGGGAGGAGCGGTCGTGGAGGCCGTCCTCGCCCTCCTCGGCGTAGCGGTCGATCCAAGTCTTCACGCACTTGCGCGAGATGCCCATCGCCGAGGCGAGGTGGGCCTGCTTCCACCCCTCGAGATGGCGGCGGACGATCAGCAGGCGGCCATGGAAGGTCAGGCGGGCGTTACCGTGGGACAAGAGAGCCTCCGGGGTCAGGTGAAAGCCTTCGACAAGCCACACCCCACCCGGAGGCTCTCCCTACGTCAACACGACTCGCCTGCCACCAACGTCATGACCCGGTACA